>JAYPTH010000001.1:0-2717 GCA_038133485.1 Gammaproteobacteria bacterium
CCCGCAGAATGTGGGGTTAAAACCTAAAGTAGTTTGAAACTACTCCACTGTAACGCTCTTTGCTAAATTGCGCGGCTTGTCTACATCCGTGCCTTTATATATGGCGGTGTAATAAGAAATAAGTTGCATCGGCACAACACTAATCACTGGATTTAACAGATCTAAGGTTTTAGGAATGTTAATGTGGCCGCCATCTTTGGTGATATTTGTTTTGCCAAGTGGCCCAATGGAAAACACTTTACCTTTACGCGCTGAAACTTCTTGTAGGTTCGATAAAATTTTATCAAGATGCTCATTGTCTGGCACTAAAGCCAGGACTGGCATATTTTTATCAATTAAGGCTAGAGGGCCGTGCTTTAATTCTCCAGCTGGGTATGCTTCAGCATGAATATAAGAAATTTCTTTTAATTTAAGTGCGCCTTCTCTGGCAATTGGGAAGTACATGCCCCGCCCCAAAAAAAGAGCGCTGCTTTTATTAAAGATTAGTTTGGCTACTTTTTTATATGGCTCCAAATCCTTCAAGGTTTTTTCAATATTTTTAGGCAGCTCCATTAAAGCTTTAGAAATTTGCTTGATGGAGCTTTTTGGCTTTTCTTTGACTTGCATCAGCGTCAAAAGCAGCAAGTTTAAACATGAAAGCTGAGTCACAAATGCTTTGGTTGAAGCAACCCCTATCTCGGGGCCAGCATTGGTAAGCATTGTAAAATCTGACTCTCTGCACATTGAACTGTTAGCAACATTGCATATCGTAAGTGTTATGGGGTTATCTGTTTGTTTAGCAAATCGTAAAGATGAAAGAGTGTCAGCTGTCTCGCCAGATTGTGATATGGTCACCAAAAGTGTTTTTTTAATCTTTCTTGGTTCTTGATATTGATACTCTGAACCATAGTCAACTCGACAATTTATCCCTAAAAATTTATGGGCCCAATATTCAAAAATTCTTCCAGCATGGTAGCTGGTGCCGCATGCCACCACCTGAATATTTGAAATATCTTTTAAAGCATTTTCAAAGCCTGCGCCAAATATTCCCTCTTGTGCGCCATTTTCATTAACTCTGCCTTGAATTGAGTTTTGCACAGCATCTGGTTGTTCAAAAATTTCTTTTTCCATAAAGTGGCTGTAGCCAGCAAGATCGTTTGTATAAGCACTTGAATCGATTTCTTGTGTTTTAATTTTCTTAGGAGCTCCATTTTTACCAATTATTTCAATATGGTTTTTTGAAATGATAGAGATCTGGCCATCATCTAAGAATTTAAATTTATTCGTAACTTGAGAAAGAGCCATGATATCAGAGGCTATAAAATTTTCATCAACTCCTTCACCGACAACCAATGGGCTACGCTCTCTGGCCCCAATAATATAATCAGGATTGTTTCTATCCATAACACCCAAAGCGTAAGCGCCTTTTAAATCTTTGACAGCACGCATCACTGCTGAATCAAAATCGTGTCCTGAATTCTTGTAAAAATTTACCAGATGAGCGATAACCTCTGTATCTGTATCAGATTTAAATTTGAAGCCTTCGCTAATTAGCTTATTTCTTAATTTTTCATGATTTTCAATAATGCCATTATGAACAACAAATATTTGATTTTCGCTAGTTTGTGGATGAGCATTTTTCTTGTTGGGCACGCCATGCGTTGCCCATCTGGTGTGAGCAATCCCAGTATTAGGCTTATCATTAGAAGTTAAAAGACTTTCTAATTCTGAAACTCTGCCCACTGTTTTAACTTGAGAAACTTTATTATTGAAAGAGTAGGCAACACCAGCTGAATCGTAGCCTCTATACTCAAGCCGCTTTAAACCTTCAACCAAAATTGGAAGAACATTTCTTTCTGAAGCACCACCAACAATCCCACACATTATTTTTTCTTCCAGTTCTTCTTAATTGATTGTTTTGCTCTACCAAAAGCCAAGGAGTTGTTAGGCACATCTTGCGTTATAACAGAGCCTGCAGCTATGTAGGATTTTTTACCAATAGTTAGTGGTGCAACTAGTGAAGAATTTGTGCCCACAAAAACGTTATCACCAATTTTGGTTTTGTTTTTGGTTTTGCCATCATAGTTACAAGTTATAGTGCCGGCGCCAATGTTTGTTTTCTTACCAATATTTGCATCACCAAGATATGCGTGATGATTGGCTTTGGTGTTAGCACCAATTTTTGAATTTTTTATCTCAACAAAATTACCAACCTTGCTTGAACTTTCAAGCACAGCGCCATTGCGCAGCCTAGCAAAAGGGCCAACTTCAACATTAGAGCTTAATCTGCTGTCTTCTATTGAACAAAAATCTTTAATTACAGAACTTGCACCAATATTTACGTTTGAGAGCAAAACATTCGACTCAATAACAACATCATCATTAAGCCTTACATTGCCCTTGATGGTGACATTATTGCCAATCCTTACATCTTTGCCTACACTCAGTTCTCCTTCTACATAACAAGTAGATTCATCTTTAAAAATCGTACCTCTGTCTTTTGCGCTTTTTATATTTATTCTTACCATTGCCTGATATAAATTGCTCAGTTCAGATTTATTGTTGGCGCCTAAAACCTCTTCAGGTGTAGTGGTGTATGATCCAACTTTCAGCTCGCGTTTAGTTGCATACTCTACCAGGTCAGTAAGATAGTATTCTCCTGCCGTGTTGTTTCTAACCAAGCCTCTTAAACCCTTTTTTAAAAACTCATTATCAACAACCATAATGCCGCTAAAAAT
>JAYPTH010000001.1:2817-16407 GCA_038133485.1 Gammaproteobacteria bacterium
TTTTGCTCACAAAATATGAAATCGCCAGAGTTATTCTCAATAACATATTTTTTTACCTCATCTTTTTTAAAACCTGTAACCAAAATTACTTGGTCAGGATTAAGTTTTTTAATGGTGTTGAGCGAATGTTGAACCAGAGGAAGGTCGCCCAGCATAACAAGCGGTTTTGGTAATTGCGTTTTCATACGCTTGCCTTCACCAGCAGCAAGCAGAACAATGCTCAAACTCATAATTAATAGGTATAGTTATTAAACTTATTTTTTAAGTTTAACGTTCTTTTTTAGAGCTTCAATAGCTCTAAGCTGAGATAATGACTGGTTTAGTTGTGAAGACACTTCAGCAAAATCTTTTAGGTCTTTCTTATCTTTAAGTAATTTTTCAGCTTCTTCTTTAGCTTTTAGAATTTTTGCTTCATCTAAATCATCAGCTCTTACTGCTGAATCGACAAGAATAGTAATGCTTTCTGGCTGCACCTCGGCAAAACCACCATTGGTAAAAAAGACCTCTTCGCCTGATTCTTGAATCATTCTGACTGGACCAGGTTTGAGGATTGCTAATAGAGGTGAATGGCCCTTAACAATTCCGAGTTGACCTTCTTGGCCATCCATTACCACCATCTTGGCTTCTCCCTCAAAAAGAGTTTTTTCTTGGGAGATAAAACTAATATTAATCACTCTTAACTGTTTTTGCTTTTTCTAGTGCTTCATCAATAGAACCAACCATATAAAAAGCTTGTTCTGGCACATCATCATGAACACCATCTAGAATCTCTTTGAATCCTTGGATGGTATCTTTAACAGAGACATATTTTCCTGGTGAACCAGTGAAGACTTCTGCTACAAAGAATGGTTGTGATAAAAATTTTTCAACTTTTCTTGCTCTTGAAACGGTGTTTTTGTCTTCATCAGACAATTCATCCATACCTAAAATGGCAATAATGTCTTTAAGTTCTTTATATCTCTGAAGAACCCCTTGCACCCTTTGAGCAACATCATAGTGTTCTTGCCCAACAACTAGCGGATCAAGTTGTCTCGATGTTGAATCAAGTGGGTCGACAGCAGGATAAATTCCAAGTTCTGCAATTCTTCTTGATAGCACGACGGTAGCATCTAAGTGTGCAAATGTAGTCGCTGGTGAAGGGTCAGTAAGATCATCTGCAGGAACATAAACAGCCTGGATTGATGTAATTGAACCTGTTTTAGTAGATGTAATTCTTTCTTGAAGCACACCCATTTCCTCAGCTAGTGTTGGTTGATATCCCACAGCTGATGGCATTCTTCCTAATAGAGCAGAAACCTCAACGCCGGCAAGTGTGTATCTATAAATATTATCAACAAACAAAAGCACATCTCTTCCTTCGTCTCTAAACTTTTCTGCCATAGTTAAGCCAGTTAGAGCTACTCTTAATCTGTTTCCTGGAGGTTCATTCATCTGGCCATATACTAATGACACTTTGTCTAACACATTTGATTCTGTCATTTCATGATAAAAGTCATTTCCTTCTCTAGTTCTTTCACCAACACCAGCAAATACAGAGTAGCCTGAGTGCTCAATGGCGATATTTCTTATAAGCTCCATCATATTAACTGTCTTACCTACGCCAGCTCCTCCAAATAAACCAACTTTTCCACCCTTGGCAAATGGACAGACCAAATCAATAACTTTTATACCAGTTTCAAGAATTTCATTTGAATCTGATAAATCAACATATGCAGGTGGCTTTCTATGAATTGGCATCCTTTCTTCGGTTTTTACTTTGCCCTTCATATCAATTGGATCGCCCAAGACATTCATAATTCTGCCAAGTGTTGCTTCGCCTACAGGTACACTTATTGGTGCTTTGGTGTTTTTTGCCTTAAGGCCTCTTTTCAATCCTTCAGTTGTACCCATTGCTACTGTTCTAACAATCCCATCCCCAAGTTGTTGTTGTGTTTCTAGAACAAGATTATTCTCTTCTATGACTAGTGCATCATAAATATTGGGAATATTTCCCCTACTAAACTCCACATCGATAACTGCACCGATTATCTGTTTTACTACGCCTGTATCACTCATTTTTTCTCCTTTTATATTGCCGCGGCTCCACCAACAATCTCTGAAAGCTCCTGAGTAATGGAAGCTTGTCTCGCATTGTTATAAACCAACTGTAAACTTTTAATTATTTCTTCTGCATTTTCTGATGCATTTTTCATAGCAATCATTTTTGCTGCTTGCTCGCATGCATTATTCTCAATAACTGCCTGATAAATTTGTGTCTCAATAAACCTTTTTAATAATTTGTCTAAGATCTCTTTTGAGCTTGGCTCATAGATATAGTCCCAAATCTTTGACTGCGAGTTTTCAGACTCTATTTCTGCTATTGGTAGCAAGTCTTTTTTGAAAGGTTTTTGAGTCATTGTGTTGATAAATTCATTAGCAAATAGGTAAACATTACCCACATTTCCTTTTTCAAACTCTTTAATAGCTGCTTGAGCAGAACCAACCACATCATTTACATTCGGAATGTCTCCAAGTTTTGCAGCAGTTGCTAATACCTCAACATTCTTAAGTTTTGAGAATGTATCTGCTGATTTTTTACCAAATAGAACAAGTTTAATTTTTCTACCTTTGTTTTGATTTTCAGACATAAGATTAAGCGCTTGTTTGAAAAGATTGGTGTTTAAGCCACCACACAGCCCTTTGTCTGTGCCAACTATAATATAGACATCGGATTTTTCTGCGCTTACTTGAAAAAATGGGTGTCGATATTCTGAGCTCGCTTTAGAAAGATTATCTATAAGTTCAATTATTTTATTGGAGTAAGGTTTGCCTCTACTCATAGCATCTTGAGTCTTTTTCATTTTACTGGAGGCAACAAGCTCCATAGCAGAAGTAATTTTTTTGGTATTTTGTACGCTGCCGATCTTTTTTTTGATCTCTTTAGTTTGCGCCATTAAAATGATCCCTCTTTCATAAAACCATCAAGAATTTTTGTGTATTTCTTCTCTAAGTCATCATTCCAATCACCTGTCTGATTTACTTCTTGCCAAACATCTTTATGATTTGATTTGAAATAATCTCTAAGGTTGTCTTCAAATGACTGCATTCTCTCTTTTTCAATATTTTTTAGGTACTTGTACTCAATTGCAAAGAGAACTATTGATATACAGGCTACAGATCTAGGTGAGAATTGTTTTTGTTTAAGAAGTTCAGTAATTCTTTGTCCGTCTTCTAACTGTTCTCTAGTAGCATCATCAAGGTCTGAGGCAAACTGAGAGAAAGACTCAAGCTCTCTAAACTGAGCTAAAGCCAACTTAACGCCACCGCCGAGCTTTTTAATGATTTTGGTTTGTGCAGCTCCACCAACCCTTGACACAGAAATACCAGGGTTAATAGCTGGTCTAATGCCCGAGTTAAATAGATCGGTTTCTAAAAATATTTGCCCATCTGTAATTGAAATAACATTTGTAGGAATAAATGCAGAAACATCACTGGCTTGCGTTTCAATAATTGGTAATGCTGTTAAAGATCCTGTTTTGCCTTTTACCTTACCGTCTGTAAGCCTTTCAACATAATCAGAGTTTACACGCGCTGCTCTTTCAAGCAGTCTTGAGTGAAGGTAAAAAATGTCGCCTGGGAATGCCTCTCTTCCTGGAGGTCTTTTTAAAAGTAGTGAAATTTGTCTATAAGCTACAGCATGCTTGGACAGATCATCATATATTATTAATGCATCTTCTCCTCTATCTCTAAAATACTCTCCCATGGTGCAGCCAGAATATGGTGCAATGAATTGCAGAGAAGCGGCCTCAGCAGCAGTAGCAGATACTACTATGGTGTTTTTTAGTGCATCAGCTTCTTCTAGTTGTCTTACTACAGTTGCTACAGTAGATTGTTTTTGCCCGACTGCAACATAAACACAGGTAATGTCAGAATTTTTTTGATGAATAATGGTATCGATTGCAATAGCTGTTTTTCCAGTTTGTCTGTCACCGATAATTAGCTCACGCTGTCCTCTTCCAATTGGAACCATGACATCAATTGATTTAAGGCCTGTTTGCACAGGCTGATCAACTGATTTTCTATCAATAACCCCTGGTGCAACAACTTCGATTGGAGAATATCCATCGGATTTAATTTCCCCTTTGCCATCTAGCGGTCTTCCAAGTGCATCGATAACTCTCCCTTTTAAACCTTCACCAACTGGCACTTCCAAAATTCTGCCTGTGGTTTTTACTTTTTGGCCCTCTTTTATATGGCCAGCATCTCCAAGAATTACAGCACCAACTGAATCTGTTTCTAGGTTAAGGGCCATCCCAAATGTTCCTTCTCCAAAATCCAATAACTCTCCATACATTGCTTCTTCTAAGCCATATATTTGTACGATGCCGTCAGCAGTGGAAATAACTTCACCCACATTAGCTTCAGTTTGTGCTCCCTGAAAACCATCTATTTTCTTTTGAATTATGTTGGATATTTCAGAAGGGTTTATTTTTGTACTCATTTTTTCTCCTTTAATTTATAAGTGCGGTTTGTAATCCATTTATTTTGTTGTCGATGCTTAGGTCTATTTCATTGTCTTTGTACTTAAGGATTATGCCCCCAAGGACGCTGCTGTTTACTTCATAATTGATTGGTGTATTAGTTCCAATATTTGTGTGAACAAATGATTTAACTTTATTTTGAACATCATCGCTTGGGTTTGTGTTTACAATCACCTTAACTGGGATTGTATTTAGCTCCTTCTGCGCAAAGTTAATAAAATAAGTAAAAATCCCTGGCAACAGCTCATACCTATTGTTTGCGTCTATAGTTTTTATGAAAGATTTTAATTCTTCAGAGGTGCCAAAAAGATCTAAGGCAAACGCAAGTTTTTCTGATTTTGCAATTGTTTTGTTTTTAAAAAAACTTCCTAAAAAAGATTTATTTGTATCTGTGTAGGCTTCAAAAAGCTCAATCACACCCTGAACCTCGCTAGGCTCAAGTGATTTCAGTAAACCTTTTGAATAAACCTCAAACAACTTATTCATTTTCTAAAATCGCTTAGACTTTGATTAATGGTTTCATCGTGGTCTGAAGTGGAAACCTCTTTAGATACAATTTTCTTCACCGCGGCCATTACATTTGCAGCAAAATCTTTTTCAAGTGATTTTTTTGCATTCACAACCTCTTTATCGATTTCTGCTTGCGCAGAAGTTACGATTCTGTCTTTTTCTTCACTGGCTTTGCTTTTTGCTTCGTCAACGATTTTGTCGGCTTGTTGTTTTGCATTATCTAAAACTTTTTTTGCTTCAGTTTTGGCAGCTTGTACCATTGTTTCTGCTTCTTTTTGTGCATCTATTATTTTTTTTGCACTTTCTTCAGAATCTTTGAGGCCTTGCTCAATTTTAGCTGCTCTCTCTTCCATAGCTGAAAGGAGTGGCGGCCAAACAAATTTCCAACAAAACCAAACAAATAGCCCAAAAGCTATCATTTGGCCTAAAAGTGTAGCGTTTAAATTCATTATTTAAGCAACAAATAATACATAGAAAGCCAAACCAACTGAAATCATTGGTACAGCATCAACCAAACCAATACCTAAAAAGTATGTTGGTCTAAGTTGGTCTTCTAGCTCTGGTTGTCTTGCAATTGATTCAATAAGTTTTGAGCTTAAAACTCCAGCTCCTACTCCGGCGCCAATTGCTGCCAAACCAAACATTATTCCTGCTCCGATAAATTTTGCAGCTTCTACATCCATATTCACAACCTCCTTAATGTTGTTCGAATTTTTCGTGTGCCATATTCATATAGACTACTGTAAGCATCATAAATATAAATGCTTGTAGCACCACAATTAATATATGAAATATTGCCCAGATTAAACTTAATATAGTGCCAAAAACACCAAATACTATTCCTGTAACTGATAATTGCCATGCGACCATGCCAGCAATTAATAAAAATATCATTTCGCCCGCGTATAAATTGCCATAAAGTCTTAAAGCCAATGATAGTGGCTTAGCCAGCATATCTATTACCTCAACAAAAAGGTTGGCTGGCAACATCCAAGGACCAAACGGGTGAAGTGTGATTGATTTAATAAACCCAATTAAGCCTTTTTCACGAATACTAAAAAACAAATATAAAGCAAAAACAGAAAGAGCCAGTGCAGCTGTTAAGTTAAGGTCTGTTGTAGGTACAACCTTAAGGTATGGCACGCCTAGCAGCTCAGCAGGATAAGGTATGAGGTCTACAGGAACTAAGTCCATAAGGTTCATTAACAAAACCCAAACAAAAATAGTTAAAGCCATCGGAGCAATAAGTGTGTTTTTAGCTGTTTTAAAGGTTCCTTTGACAACGTCATTTACAAAATCAATCAACATCTCTACAAAAAGTTGAAGTTTTGTGGGTTTGGTTAAAGAAAAGTTCTGTGCTGCGCCTCTAAATATAAATAAAAATATTCCGCCCAATAAAACTGAGAAAAACAAGGTGTCAACATGAAAGGCCCAAAACCCCATTTCTGCAACTTCCTTTGAGCTGTATGCAAGCGTCCACGTGTCTTGAGTAAGAACTTCGACACTGCCGTCTTTGTTTACTCTTTCATATCCTTCGGGCAGCTTGCCAAACACCAGATTTTGAAGGTGGTGTTGTAGATAGTCTTGAAATGTTAATTCGCTCTTTTCGGCTGCCATGGGTGCCGTAATTTTAAAGTAATTTTAGCAAGGTTTGTAGGGCTAAATTGAAATTTTCTCTATGATTCCATCTAGCTCATCATAAGAGTAATATTTGATTACTAGTTTGCCCTTGCCTTTTTTATCGTCGATGGTGACTTTTGACCCTAGTTTTGAACTTAAAGCAGACTCTAGATTTAGCTCATCTCTTGTTTTCTCATTGGTTGTTTTTGTTGGTGTTTTTTTCCTTAAAAGGTTCTCCAGCTCTCTAACTGAAAGCTCTTCTTTTACAACCCTTTCAGCCAACATTTCAGCTTGGTTGCCGTCTATTCCCAACAGAACTTTGGCATGGCCTTCTGAGATTTTTCCTAAACTTATTTCCTTTTGAATTTTTTCGGACAGTGTTAACAGTCTTAATGAGTTGGCCACCGAACTTCTCGGTTTACCAAGACTTCTTGATAGCGCTTCCTGGGTGTAGCCAAACTCCTCTTTAAGTCTCTGGTATCCTTTTGCCACCTCTATGGAGTCAAGGTCTTCCCTTTGAACGTTCTCTAAAATCGCAATCTCAAGTGATTTTGTGTTTGTTGCTTTGGTTATTGATACAGGAACTTTTTTAAGCCCTGCCATTTTTGCTGCTCTAAGCCTTCTCTCACCTGCTATAAGCTCAAAACCTTTTTGACTTTCTCTAACAACAAGGGGTTGAATTATGCCATGCTCTTTTATGGAGCTTGCAAGCTCTAAAAGTTTTTGTTCATCAAATGTTGTTCTTGGTTGATATTGGTTGGTTGTAATTTTAGAAATAAAAACTTCATTTGTTGGTTCTTGTTTTTTTGTTGGTGTTTTTTTGGTGGATTCAACAGGAGCGCTAACATCTCCCAACAATGCTTCTAGCCCCTTATTTAGTGGTTTTTTTCCTGCCATTTTCAAATTTTCTTATAAATTCACCAGACAAACTTAGGAATGCCTCTGCGCCTATAGACTTTATATCATAATCTAATATGGATTGACCATAGCTGGGGGCTTCGGCCAACCTAACATTTCTTGGGATTATTGTGTTCAAAACTAGTTCTTTAAAGTGTTTTTCAAGCTCTGTTGATACTTCTTGGGTAAGGTTGTTTCTCCAGTCGGCCATTGTTCTTAGTATTCCTGCTATTTTGATGTTCAGTTTTCGGGTTTGGTTTAGTTGTTCAATTGTTGATTTCAAAGTAACAAGGCCCTCTAGGGCGTAGTATTCACACTGAACAGGCACAAGCACGTTTTTGCAGTACTCCATGGCGTTTATGGTTATCAAGTTTAGTGATGGTGGGCAGTCAATTATTATGTAGTCAAAGTCTTTTTCTTTTATTTTTAGGTTTGTTGAGAAAAACTTTTCTCTGGTTGTGGTCTTCTCAATGATTTTTTCTGTAGCAACAAGGTTTGAGTTGGCGGGGAATATTTTATAGCCTCCGGCTGCCTCTTTAATATAGGTTTTTGGGTCGCCGCCATCTAAAAAATACTCATATAGCGAGCTTTCAGAATTTTTTGAGATGCCTGCTGCAGATGTTGCATTGCTTTGTGAATCAGCATCAATTAGTAGCACTTTTCTTTTAGCTTTAGTGAGAGAGGCGGCGATATTTACCGCTGTTGTTGTTTTACCAACCCCGCCTTTCTGGTTAGTGATTGCTATTTTTACTGTCATAAGCCTCAACTACACACATGTCTCCAAGGTTGGATTTATATGGGTGTATTTTGTAATGATATAACAAAGGTTTTGCTTCTAATATCTCTTCTTTTGTTTTTTCGTCATTCTTTTTTATGAATAAGATTTTTCCTGGTTGGTTTCTTTTATCAAGAATTTTGATTGTTTTTCCTATTGAAGAGAAGGCCTTACAAACAACCGTGTCTTTTTTAGAAAAATTTATTTCTTCAGCTCTTTTGTGCAGGGTTGTGATGTTTTGTAGTTTGTGTTTCTTAATAAATGCTTCTTGAAATCTGATTTTTTTTGCGTTTGAGTCAATGCTGAGTACCTCTATTTTATACACAATGGCCCACACCAGCCCAGGAATACCGGCACCAGAACCAACATCCACCAACCTATGGGGTATTAGGTGTTTACATGTTTCAAAAGCCTTAATGCAGTCGTCAAATTGTTCTTGGAAGAGCTTGTCAGCCTCTTTGTATCCAGTTAGGTTAAAGTTTGAGGATTTTTCAACAATCTCTTTTGCTAGGTCATTCAGGATTTTATTGGTTGGCTCTGATTGCATCCAGTTTTTTTAGGTGAATGGTTATAACGTTGAGGGCTGCCGGTGTCATACCTTCAATTAAAGAGGCTTCGTAGAGGTTATTGGGTGTTTTTTTGTTTAGCTTTTCTTGAAGCTCCCCCGAGAGCCCTACTACCTCACCATAATCAAAAATAAGGCCTAGCTCAAACTCTTCAAGGTTTTTCATTTTGTCTATCTCTCTTTGTTGTTTTTCAACATAACCAGAATAACGAACATCGTAATAAGTCTCTGTGAAAAGTTTGCCGCTTTGGTTTGTTAAGCGAGACACATCTTCTTCATTAAAGTCATTTCTTTTACATAGATCTTCTGCTGTTTTGGTTTGGTTGTTGATGGTTGTTTTTGTGTTTTTAAGGATTTTTTTGATTTCTGTTTTTTTGGCTAATTTTTCATGAAAAATAGCTTTCCTTTCGTCATCTATAATCCCAAACCTGTCAGATATTTCGAACATTCTTTCGTCTGCATTGTTTTGTCTTAAGATGAGTCTGTGCTCGGCTCTAGAGGTGAACATTCTGTAGGGCTCACTTACTCCAAAACGAGTCAAGTCATCAACCAAGACACCCAAATAACTGTTTTGTCTTTGTGGAATCCATTCATCTTTTTCAAGGGCATGCAGACTAGCATTTATTCCAGCAATCATGCCTTGTGCAGCTGCTTCTTCATATCCTGTTGTGCCATTGATTTGTCCTGCTAAAAAGAGGTTTTTTATTTTCTTGAGTCTCAGTGTTTTTTCAAGATTTCTGGGGTCTATATAGTCGTATTCAACCGCATATCCATATTGATGAATTTCGGCTTTCTCGAAGCCTTTTATTGATCTCACATATTCAAGTTGAACATCCTCAGGCAAGCTTGTTGAGATGCCGTTTGGGTAAACCCAGTCAGAACTAATGCCTTCCGGTTCAACAAAAATTTGGTGGCTCTCTTTGTCAGCAAACCTCGTAATCTTGTCTTCAATAGATGGGCAGTATCTTGGACCCACACCGCTTATCAATCCAGAATACATCGCAGATTTCCCAATATTCTCACTGATTATTTGGTGTGTTTTTGTGTTTGTTTTTGTAATGTGGCAAATTGTTTGTGGTGGGTGTCTATTAACACCTTCTTTAAATGACATGAATAGATCCTTCTCACCGGGCTGCTCCTCCATTAAAGAAAAATCAATTGTTTTTTTTGAAAGCCTTGGAGGGGTTCCTGTTTTAAGTCTTCCTAATGTAAAACCTCTCTGATAAAAAAAACTTTCTAGACCTGATGAGTTTTTCTCATCGATTCTTCCGCCTTTTCTCTCAATATTTCCAATCAGTATTGCTCCATTCAAAAAGGTTCCTGTAGTAAGCACTACTGATTTTGCTAAATAGTTATTTGCCTTACCAATAGCTTTTACGATTGTTCCTTTGGTTTCTTCAAAATCAGTAACTTCGTCTTCAAATACTGTTATGTTGGTGCTGAAGATTTTTTTTTGTATTGTTTTCTCATAAAGAGCTTTGTCTGTTTGGGCTCTTGTGGCTTGAACCGCCGGGCCTTTTTTTTTATTGAGTGTCTTGAATTGAATTCCAGCTAAATCAGTTGCCTCACACATATACCCACCTAAAGCATCTACCTCTTTAGCAAGATGAGATTTTCCAATACCACCAATTGCAGGATTACATGACATTCTGCCGATCTTTTCCTTCTCCAGCGTCACTAAAGCGACATCCAACCCAAACCTAGATCCAACTAGAGCTGCTTCAACCCCTGCATGACCACCACCTATTACTAATAAATCAAACTTATTATTCATATTTTTTTTATTGTTTTTATTAATGCTTTTAAAATCTGTTAATAAAGCGCCATTATATCTTTTTTAAAAGCTTACAACCAAACGAAACCACGCTTCTAACCTGTTAACAAACTAATACTTATTGATGGGTTATTTGTGGACAGAATGTTGAAAAAAAACAATCCCCAAACAACCCACAGAAAAACTACTTACCTATACAGAAGTTACTAAAAATTTCATCAAGAATTTTATCGTTATCAAAATCACCATAAATTTCTTTTAACAAAACCAAAACTTCTCTTAAATTGTGAGCAGAGCTCTCATAAAAATCATCCCCGGAGGAGGACTGTTTAAGCAACTCAAAACCAGATAAAAGTTTTTTATAAATTCGTTCAGAAACCAAGGAAATGTTTGTTTTTGGTTTGATTTTTTCCTTTAAAAGTTCTTTTAATTCATCAATCCCCACACCAGTTTTGGCAGACACAACAACATCACATGCACAATTAATATTTTTATTTACCTTGTCAGACTTGTTACCAACCCACAAATCACAAACCGGCCTTGAAGATTCCATGTCTTCCAGATCACTAACCCAAACCAAAACATCAGCCCCTTCAACAGCCTTGGTTGTTTTGTCTATACCCATTTTTTCGATGTTTGAAGAAGCTTTTCTTACACCCGCAGTATCTTCAATTTCAAGATCATAGCTTCCTAAAAAAAGGTTGTGTCTAACAACATCTCTGGTTGTGCCAGGCTCATTAGCAACAATGGCAACATCATCACCAACCAAAACATTAAACAAAGAAGATTTTCCAACATTAGGCTTCCCAACCAAAACTATTTTGTGAATAAGTTGTTTTCTTGAAACTGGACGGTAGCCCTCAAGCAAACCACCCATTAAGTTAATAATTGATTCCCTCTTTTCTAATATATCTTCCTTGCTGATTTCAGTTACGTCTTCTTCATCTGAAAAATCTAACTGAGACTCAATCTGAACTAAAAGATGTTCACAAGCACCGAGAATTTCTTCAACCCGTATTCCAAGAGCACCAGACCTAAAACTATCTAATGATATTAAATCTTGTAAAGACCTCGCCTCAATTCCCAAAGATATTGCTTCAGCCTGATCTAAGGTAAGCTTATTGTTTAGGAAGGCTCTTTTACTAAATTCACCAGGCTCAGCCTCTCTTATGCCCATTTCTTCCAGATGCAAACATATTTCAGAAACAATTACTGGGTTGCCGTGACAATGAATTTCAATGAGATTTTCACCTGTGTAAGACCCCGGCCCAGGAAAATTTAACAAAAGGCATCGATCCGAAAATTTATCAAAAACCAAACTTTTTACAGAGGTGCTTCTTACAGCCCCATCTAAAGAGACAAATGAATAAAAAGCCTTAGGTATGTTGCTGCCAGTTATTCTGATGACTGAGATGGCCGACCTTCCATCTGGGGTCGCAAGACCGTAAATTGAGTCAGAACTTACCTTAGGCACTAGAGGTTGAATCGATTCTGCCCATAATTATTACCTGAGGCACTATTGAAAGGATTAAATTTACAACTGAATAAATAACAACCCCAGCCGGCATAAAGAGGAAAATTATAGTTATCATTGGTGGAAAAACCACCATCATTTGTTGTGCAATCTGGGCCTGCATTCCTTGAGACTGCGGGGGTTTCGGCATCATTTTTTGTGAAGCAAACATCATTAAACCCATCAATACTGGAGTGATAAATAGAGGATCCGATTCAGCCAGGTCGGGGATCCACAAAAAAGATTCTCCCCTAAACTCAAAAGCTTCCCTTGTTACCCAAAACATCGCTATAAAAATAGGCAACTGTGCAAACAATGGCAAACACCCAGCAGCGGGGTTAAATTTTTCTTTTCTGTATAAGCTCATCATCTCTAAACCAAGCTTCTGCTGATCGTTTTTATAGGTTTGTTGGATTTCTTGAAGTTTTGGCTGCAACTTTCTCATTTGAACCATGGATTTAAGCTGCATTATTTGTAAAGGGGACAGCGCAAGCTTAAATAAAACCGTTAACAACACAATAGCAACGCCCCAGTTCTGCACAAAACCATAAAGAAAATTCATTACAACAATAAAAAACTCCCCAATTCCAAAAACAAAACCTAAGTCTAGGTTGTATTTGAAGTGAGGGGCGACCCCCTCAAGAATATCTTTTTGTTTGGGGCCAAGAAAGACACTCGTTTTATTAACATATTCACCACTAGCGGAGGTCATTTGTTCCTCAAAACCAAACCTATATAAACCATTTACATCCGCCGGATACATGGAAATTTTTTGCACATTATCTTTGTCAAAAACTGAAACCACAAAATGTTTTTGGGAGTGGCCAACCCAGTGCCCTAAATATTCTTTTTTATTTTTTATAAAGGTAATAGATTCGTCTTTGAAAGCATCCTCGCTTGTGCTAAAAGCCAAATGGTCTCTGGAAAATGAAGTCCCATAATCTACTGATTTGTTGTTGTTTCTGTAAAAGGTTTTAAATACACTTACTGACCCATAACTAGGCACAGACAAAATTAATTCATCAACAATTTCTAAAACATATCCATCTGAAAGGGTGTAAGTTTTTTTTAACTTGTTGCTAGCAGAGTCTAAGGCAACAAGAGTCAACGAAGAGCCAGTGTAGTCCTCTACTGCATAATTTTGAGCAGAAAAACCCGAAACAGATGTTTTAAAATAGAATCTCAACAATTCATCATTTGACATTAGTCTAGTTTTGTAGAGACCATCTCTCTCGTTTTTTTCAGCTAAAAAAGCTTCTTTTATAGAGCCATCTTTTTTATCAATATAAATATCTAAAAACTTGTTAGAAATTTTTTCCAAATCGGAGGGAGCTGAGTTTTGAACTGAGATAGATGTGTTGAACTTTAAGTTTTTGTTTATTTCTGACCAATCAAAAACCAACAATAATACAAAAA
>JAYPTH010000001.1:16507-17836 GCA_038133485.1 Gammaproteobacteria bacterium
TTTCTTCCCTTTGCTCGTCTATTTGATAATACAGCCCTGCCTGCCTTGGTAGACATTCTTTCCCTAAAGCCGTGAGTTTTTTTTCGTTTAGTGTTTGTAATTTTTAGCGTTCTTTTCATTTTTATCCACAGGTTTTTAACAATAAATCAATATATTTGTTACATGTTTTTAAAAGCTTAAGTATTATAAACTTATCGCAATGTCTAACAAGCTTTCAACAATAAATATTTTTAATAAAGGCGTAAAAGAGCTAGAAAAACAAATCAACACCACTGAATTTAATTCATGGATCAAGCCTCTCGAATTTGATCTTAAAGAAAATAATTTCAACATTTATGCTCCCAATGGTTTTGTAGAGGACTTCTTTAAAGAAAAATATTTACCAGTAATTATAAGTTTTTTAGAGAACCACATTGGTAGAAATAAATTCATACTAAATGTCTCAGTCAACCAAGAAACCAAACAAACATCAAACACCACTGGCCTCAATAAAATGTACACTTTTGATACATTTGTAGAGGGCAAATCCAATCAGATTGCGCTTGCGGCTGCCAAACAGGTTGCTGAAAAAGCTGCGAACACTGAATACAACCCTTTGTTTTTGTATGGGGGTGTTGGTCTCGGCAAAACTCACCTTATGCACTCAATTGGTAACAGCCTCTTAAAAGAGAGACCAAACGCTAAGATTTGTTATGTGCACTCAGAAAGGTTTGTAAGCGACATGGTTAAAGCACTACAACTTGGGGCAATAAATGAATTTAAAAAATTTTATCGCAACCTAAATGCACTTTTAATTGATGATATACAGTTTTTTGCTGGGAAGGAGCAGTCACAAGAGGAGCTCTTTCACACCTTTAACAGCCTAATTGAGGGGGGCAACCTAATGATCTTTTCTTGTGATAGATATCCTAAAGAAATAGAAGGCTTGGAAGAAAGATTAAAATCAAGGTTTGGTTGGGGCTTGTCTGTTGTTATCGACCCACCAGCGCTTGAAACAAGAGCAGCAATTTTATTGAAAAAGGCGGATGATATGAATTTAGTGTTGCCCGATGATTGTGCTTTTTTTATTGCTCAACAAGTCAAATCTAACGTTAGAGAGCTTGAGGGAGCATTAAAAAGAGTCGCTGCAAATGCAAGATTTGCAAAAACAGACATCGATATTAATTTAATTAAAGAATCACTAAGAGATATACTTGCCATCCAAGCAAAAATGGTCACTATACCCAATATACAAAGAGTAGTGGCAGATTATTACAACATTAAAATGAGCGATCTTCTTTCTAAAAGAAGAAACAGATCAATAACCAGACCAAGACAGGTTGCAATGAG
>JAYPTH010000001.1:17936-121983 GCA_038133485.1 Gammaproteobacteria bacterium
CCAGCATCAGATTTCCCAGACTTCGATGTGGTAAGGTCTGATAATATTTACAACATAGACAGAGACACCCTCACAGCACTTATTCAAAAAACCTCATTTGCTATGGCTAACCAAGATTGGAGACACTATCTAAATGGATGCTTGTTTCAAAAAGATCTAAATAAACTAGTTATGGTGGCAACAGATGCACACAGATTAGCCACCTATACAACAACACTTGAACAAGATGGAGAGTTTTCAGGCATCATTCCTAGGAAAACAATAATTGAACTCCAAAAAATACTCACAAAATCAGAAGAAAAGATCGAATTTTATATAAACGCAAACAATATTGTATTTATGTGTAAAAATTTTACATTTAAATCTAAGTTGGTTGATGGCAATTATCCTAATTATAGTCAAGTAATACCAAGTGGTGACGGCATTGAAATTACAATTGATAGAAAAAGCTTATTAAACACCCTCTCAAGAGTTTCAGTGTTATCAAGTGAAAAGTTTAAAGGTGTAAAGTTATGTACCAAAGAAGATAATTTAGAGGTTTCGGCACATAACCCAGACCAAGAATCAGCTGAAGAGCTTGTTCCCTTAGTAAAATCTTCAGAGGGATTTGATATAGCATTTAATGTTAACTATTTAAGAGAAGTGCTTGCAACCATAGAAGACGACCACATATCTCTTCTGAGCTATGGCCCAGATAAAAGCGCCATTATTAAAAGCTCTGACTCTTCACAGATTCTTGTTTTAATGCCACTATTGCTCTAATTGATTATAGAAACAATAAAAGCAGCAAACTATCGCTCATTTAATTTATTTAACTTGAACCTTAATCCAGGATTGAACCTCTTCTATGGTGAAAATGGGGCAGGTAAAAGCACAATTTTAGAGTCAATACAACAAAATCTCACTGGAAAAAGCTTTAGATCTAATAATATTGATCAAATAATACAAAAAGGATACAAAAAGTTTCAAGTTAAAACTATTTTTCAAGGAAATAGTTTTGTATCGTCTCAAAAAACAGAAAATAATAAATTAATTTACCAATCTTCAACAAATAATTCACCCACAATTAAAGAAATTTTGCTTGAATTTCCCTCATGTATGCTGGAAAGCACTGATTTTTTCTTTAACACAGCTGAACCTGAAAAAAAAAGAAACTATTTAAATAAAGTATTGTTCTACGTGGAACATAGCTACACAGATACTTTAACAGAGCTAAAAAAAGTGCATAAACAAAGAAATTATGCGCTTAAAAGGGGTTTAAAAGATGAAATAAAATTATGGTCCAACCGTCTTTGTGATATTGAGCCCTCAATAACTGAACTAAATCAAGCAATTATTGAAAAATTGAACACAAAATTAGCAAACAGTAAACTTACAGAACTGTTCTATAATAAGAATAGATGGATTGGAGGAATATTTCTAAAATATGACAAAGGATTCGATAACAAAAAATCTTTAAATCAAGTTCTGCATGACGGTTTACCGCTAGATATGTTGTTAAAAAGAACTAATTACGGTCCACACAAACGTAAATTTACTATCCATAACAAAGAAGATAACATAAGCACCTTTTTATCTAGAGGACAGCAAAAGTTACTTTCTATTATTTTACATGTCTTACAGAAAGAAATTATCGATGAACACATTGATAAGAACTCATTATTGTTATTAGATGATATTTCGTCAGAATTAGACAGCGACAATTTAAAATTAATGTTAAAATATCTGGAAGAAAATAATCAACAAACCTTAATGACATCTATAACAAATACAGTATTTACAGAGTTTAAAAATATAACTATGTTCCATGTGGAACAATCAGAGGGAGTATCTAATGTCCGATAACAAATATGACTCAGGAAATATCAAGGTTTTAAAAGGCCTTGAGGCCGTAAAAAAGCGACCAGGCATGTATATAGGAGACACAGATGATGGCTCTGGTCTTCATCACATGGTTTTCGAGGTTTTAGACAATTCTATCGATGAGGGTTTAGCTGGTTATTGCAACCAGATCGACGTTGTTATTCATAAAGATGGTAGCGTTTCAGTATCCGACAACGGCCGTGGGATTCCAGTTGACATGCATGAAGAAGGAGTGTCGGCAGCACAAGTCATTATGACCACTTTGCATGCAGGAGGAAAATTTGATGAAAATAGCTACAAAGTTTCTGGTGGTCTTCATGGAGTGGGTGTTTCTGTTGTAAATGCGCTAAGCAGCAAGTTGATTTTAGAAATAGAAAGAGATGGGTCTAAGTACAGACAAGAATATTCAGATGGCGACCCAATATCAGAGCTAAAGATTGTAGAAAATAGCAACAAAACCGGGACAAAAGTTACATTTTTACCATCTACTCAAATATTTTCACATACAACATTTGATGTTGAGATACTAAAGAAGAGAATTAGAGAGCTTTCTTACCTTAATTCAGGCATAGGCATAACAATTGTTGATGAAAGAGATGGTAAAACATTTGAATTCAAGTCAGATGGCGGCCTTTTAGAGTTTGCAAAGTATCTTACTGGCAAAAAAGAAACAGTTGGAGCTCCGTTTTCAGCCAAAGCAACAGTAAAGGGTGTTGGTGTTGAAATAGCAGTTCAATGGACTACAACCTACAGAGAAAACGTTCAATGCTTTACAAACAACATACCACAAATAGATGGCGGCACACACCTGGCCGGCTTTAGAGGCGGCTTAACACGTGTAATAAAGAACTTCATTAAAAAAGAAGATTTAATGAGAAAAAAGGAGATTGAAATTACTGGAGAAGATGTTCGTGAGGGTATGGTAGCAATTATTTCGCTTAAAATGCCTGATCCTAAGTTTTCATCTCAAACAAAGGACAAGCTTGTATCTTCTGAAGCCAGGCCTGCAGTAGAGGCTTTAATAAATGATTACTTTATGGATTATTTGCTAGCTAACAAACAACAAGCCAAAGAAATCCTTGGGAAGGTTTTAGAGGCAGCATATGCTAGAGAAGCTGCTAGAAAGGCAAAAGAAATGACAAGAAGAAAAGGGTTGTTGGATATTGGTGGCTTACCAGGCAAGCTTGCAGATTGCCAAGAGAAAGATCCTGCCATGTCAGAAATATTTCTTGTAGAGGGAGATTCTGCAGGAGGTTCAGCAAAACAAGGCAGAAATAGAGCGTTTCAAGCGATACTACCGTTGAAAGGTAAGATTATAAATGTGCAAAAAGCGAGATTAGATAAAGTCCTAAGCTCTAATGAAATAGGCACTTTAATAACTGCTTTAGGAACTGGTATTGGAATTGATGAATTTAATCTTGAAAAACTTAGATATCATCGGGTTATTATTATGACTGATGCTGATGTTGATGGGTCTCATATTAGAACACTACTCTTAACATTTTTTTATAATCAGATGTATGATCTCCTTGAAAAGGGCCACATATATTTAGCGCTACCACCACTTTACAAGATCAAAAAAGGGTCAAAATTTTATTACGCAAAAGATGAAGAAGAAAAAGATGATATTTTAAAAGAAATTAGAACTGATAGCTCTGATAATGCAAGAGCCCCTGAAATACAGAGATATAAAGGTTTGGGGGAGATGAACCCTGAGCAACTCTGGGAGACAACATTTGATCCAGACAATAGAAGACTTGTTCAAATCACTCTAGATGAGGCAAGAGAAGCTGTTGATGAAATTTTTGAAACTCTAATGGGCGATCAAGTTCAACCTCGTAGAGAATTTATTGATGATAATGCTCTACGAGCAGAAAATGTAGATATCTAGAAGTAATTTAAAAGATATTCCTTAACATTTTCAACGGAAATTCTATCTTGTTTCATGCTATCCCTATCTCTTATTGTTATAGAGCCATTTTCAAGAGATTCAAAATCAATAGTAATACATATTGGTGTTCCAATTTCATCATGTCTTCTATAACTTTTTCCAATATTTCCTGAGTTTTCTAACAATATTCGCCCTAAACCTAAAGATTGCAGAGATGATTTGATATTTTTAGCCAAACTTACCATGTCTGCATTATTTTTTTTAAGTGGAATTACAGCAGCCTTAATTGGAGCAAGATGCGGCTTAAGATTTAAAACAATTCTAGTGCCATTATCAATTTTTTCTTCCTTATAAGCTTCATTTATTATTGCTAGAACAGCCCTATCAACACCTGCTGACGGTTCAATGACAAATGGAACTATCCAATCTTTCATATGAGGCTCTTTAATTGCCAGTTTAGAGTTAGATTCTTTATTATGTTTTATTTTCGAACATATATTAAGTTCATCTTGATTTTTTGAGTGAGAGCCTAGGTCAAAATCAGTTCTATTGGCAATTCCTTCAAGCTCCTCGGTCCCATGAGGAAATTTATACATGATATCAACTGTTGCTTTTGAGTAATGAGCCAACTCATCACCAGGCACCTCATATAACTCAAGGTTTTTTCTGGCTACTCCCTGCTTTTCCCACCATTTCAATCTATGCTCTATCCAAAACTTGTGCCATTCTTCGTCTTCACCCGGATTGACAAAAAATTCAAGCTCCATTTGTTCAAATTCACGCACTCTAAAAATAAAGCTCTTCAAAGTAATTTCATTTCTAAAAGCTTTACCAATTTGAGCTATACCAAAAGGCAGTGATCTTGAGGTTGAGTCCACCACATTTTTAAAATTAATAAATATTTGTTGGGCTGTTTCAGGACGTAGGTAAGCAAATGATGTTCCATCATCGACTGGACCAATGTTTGTTTTAAACATTAAATTGAAAGGTCTAGCTTCTGTCAGATCAGCAGATCCACATCCAGGACACTTTTTACTCTCTAAATGGTCTTCCCTCCATCTTGATTTACATTTTTTACAATCTACCAGAGGATCAGTAAAGGTGTCTTCATGCCCTGAATAGTTTAGAACTGATTGTTTGGTAAGTATGGATGCATCCAAGCCTTCAATATCATCTCTTTCGTAAACAAGATCGCGCCACCAAGCATTTTTAATATTATTTTTTAACTCAACACCTAATGGGCCGTAGTCATAAAGGCCTTGAAGCCCACCATAGATTTCATTTGCTTGGTATATAAAACCTCTTCTTTTGCACAAAGAAATGAGCTCATCGATATTTTTTGCAGCCATTTAAATTCCTAAACCATACAATTAAAGCTATTCTATTACTTTAAAAATGTTTCTCATACTTTTTAAACTATTTTCTGCACTGCCTCTTGTTACTTTGAAGCCACTTGCCAGCATCCTTGGAGAGCTAATGATGCTTTTCAATTTGGCACCATATAAAATTACAAGAAAAAACCTTAATCACTGTTTTCCTGACGATAAAAACCTTGCAAAACTAAGCATCCAAATGACGGCAGAAAGTTACCTTGAGTATCCGTATGTTTGGGGAAGGCCATCGAATTATTTAAAACTTGTAGAACATGACAATGAGTATGATGATTTAAAAAATTCTGGTAAACCTAGCCTTATTTTCACACTACATATGGGGTGTGTAGAGGTAATGTTGTTTCACACATCAGAACATCTAAATAATTTAAATATTATCTATACACCAACAAAAAATGAAAATAATGACCAGTTAATAAAATCTATAAGAGAATCAATGGGTGCAAAACTACATAAAGCCAACAATAAAGGGATGAGAGAATTATTCAAAAATTTTATTAATAGAGAGAATGTAATTGTTGCTTCAGATCTGGTGCCACACCAAAAAGGAGCCTATTCTAATTTTTTTAATAAGCCCTGTTTTAGCATAGATCTTGTTGAAAAACTCTCTAAAAAAGACACTCATGATTTGTATTTTGTTTATTTCACACAAGGCGTTGAAAAAAAATATAAATTTAACTTAGAAAAAATTGATAAACACATCACCACCCATGAGATGAATAAGTATTTTGAGAAAGCAATACAAAAAGCACCAGAACTATATGGTTGGGAATATAAAAAATTTAGAAAACTAGAAGGCAGCCTAAAAAATATTTATTAATTTTTCCAGAAAGAAGGAAAGAAAAGGATTAAAACTCCAAACAGCTCTAGCCTGCCAACAATCATAGCAAAAGCCAAAGTATATTTTCCAAATGCGTCCAAGCTTGAGTAATTTTCAGCAAACTGACCCAAGCCAGGACCTAAATTATTAATTGCAGCCGCTGTACCAGAAAAAGCTGAATAAAAATCAATACCCTGGAATACTAGTATGAATAAAAAAATCAAAAAGAATGTTATATAGATAGCTATAAATGAAAAGACCGCTTCAATTTGTGAGTTCTGAACTTTTTCACCACTAATTTTTGTAACATTAATTGCATTAGGGTGCATCAATTTAGTTATATTGTTAAAACCAACCCTTAATAGTAATAAAATTCTCCATACTTTCATGCCTCCCCCAAATGATCCTGAGCATGCACCGATAAATGCGATTATAAAAATATAGAACGGCATAACATCACCTAATTCTGATAGAGGCATTACAGTAAACCCTGTTGTTGTGATGATTGAAATTGTTTGAAAAATGCCATATCTGAGTGATTCAAAAAGATCAAAATTTTCTCTCAAAAATAACGTAAGAAAGGAAACAATTATTGAAAACAAAACAATGAATTTAAAAAATTTAAACTCATCATTTTGGCTGTAATATTTGGTTGTACTCTTTGTTAGAGAAATAAAATGAAGACCAAAGTTTGTGGCTGATAAGAGCATAAATACCACTGCAACAATTTCTATAATAGAACTATCAAAGTGTCCAAAATTATCGTTGTAAATAGAAAATCCCCCAATTGAAACTGTGCTGAAGGAGTGTGCAAAGGCTTCAAAGAGGGTCATGCCAGCCAACCAATAAGCTAGAACACACAGCAAGGTGATAACTAAATAGAATCTAAGAAGAGATCGGGCAGTTTCTTGTAGTCTTGGTGAAAAATTCTTCTCTGCAAAACCAGAAGTTTCTGCTTGAAGAACTCTAACTCCCCCTGATACTGCTGGGATAATTGCCAACACAACAATGACCAGTCCAACACCTCCCGCCCACTGAAGAAGCTGACGATACATAAGCATAAATTCAGGCAAAACAGCAAGATCACTAATACTTGTTGATCCAGTGGTGGTTAAACCTGAAACGGCCTCAAAGAAAGCATCATGATAAGACATACCATAGTCAAGAAATGGCATTGCGGCTAAAATTGACATCAATAACCAACTTACAAAAGTAATTACAAAACCATCTCGGGGGCTATAGTTGAATTTTTTTTGCCTTAAAGTAAAAAAAATAAGAATGGAGTAAGCAAAACCATAAAAAAACAATAAATTTAGCGCGTTACTTTGCTCCCCATTAAGCAAAGCAATAACCAAAGAGGGTAAAACAACAAAGAATGAAAAGAATAAAAAAATCGGCCCCAAGAACCTAAGCACTTTTAGCAGAGTTGTCATTTGTATTTATTATAAAATGAATCAAAGACAGATTTGTCTTTGTAAAATATTAAAAGATGATCTCTTTCTTTAATTTCAGTGATGCCATGTGCCATAAAAACTCCATCATCTCTAATGATGCAGGGTATATTCATATCACCATTCAGATTCAAGTCATCAATTGACTTTCCAATCAAATTTTTTATTGACTGATCAACACTAAGCTCTATTACCTCCGCAGCGCCTTTTTTCACTTTATGAGCATTAAATACTGAGCCTCTTCTAATATATTTTAAAATATGTGAAACAGTAATTTGAACTGGGAAAATAATAATATCCAAATCATTACCCTCAACCAGATCTAGATATGCCTCTTTATTAACTATGGTAATAGTTTTTTTTGCTCCTAATTTTTTTGCCATCATTGAGCACAAAACATTTGTTTCATCATCCTGGGTAACTGCTACAAAAACATCACAATTTTCAATATTTTCACTGGACAAGAAGTCTTTATCTGCTGCATCAGCATTTAAAATTAAAACATTCTCTAGGTTCTCTGAGCTTTTTTCGCACTGCTCTGGATTTTTTTCAATTACCTTAACGTTGAATTCATCATTTGTTTTCAAAGCTAGAGACTGCCCAATATTGCCAGACCCTGCTATATAAATATTTTTATATCTATCCTCAAGTTTTTGTAGCTCTTTTGTGACCTCTTCTATATGATCTTCATCAGCAATAAAATATACTTCATCCCCTTCATTGATAACCGTGTCACCATTTGGGATTAGTAGCTCATTATCTCTGTAAATGGCTGGTATTCTGGTTTCATAATCTGGTAAATCTTTTTTTAACTCTTTAATTTGTCTTCCTACCAATAGGCCTGAGCTTTTTGCATATACGCTCACAAGTTTTGTTCTATTGTCATCAAAATCTAACACCTCTAGTGCCCCAGGATGAACCAACAGGTCTTTAATCTCATCTGTAATCAAATCTTCAGGGTTGATAAAATAATCAACACCTGGAGCAATTTTGTCATTTATATTGGTGTAAGATGAGCCGGTTAGGCGACATACGATTCTACCAACTTCAAAACTAGATCTCGCTATTATTGATGCAAGAATATTTGTTTCCTCTACATCAGTAAGACAGAGCAGCAGGGTGTGCTTATCAAGCTCGGCTTTCGCTAGGGTTTTAGGAGAAGAGGCATTACCATTGATTACGATAATTCCCTCTTTAGTGCTTAATTTTTCTAGATTATGTGCATTATTATCAATAACAATAATGTCATTCTCTTCGGACGAAAGTTCATTGGCAACGCTGCCACCAATTGAGCCTGCACCTAAAATAACTATTCTCAAGCTAGTTTCTCTCCTGCATGAATTATATCTCTTTTTGAGTTAAAGAGATCATTTGACGCAATAGGTTTTTTGCCTGGGAACTGAAGTGAATTAATCTTTATAACGCCATCACTACAAAATATATTTAATGAAGTAGGCGTAAAACTCTCTACGCAACCTATTTCTCCATGCATTAGAGGGATGAATTCTATATCTATTAACTTAACCAGTTCACTATTTATCTGGACTGTAGATTGAGGCCATCTTTTAAACGCATTAAATTGATTAATAATCTCTAAACCATGCATTTTAAAATCTACAAGCCCCTCAGACTTATCTATCTTGTTTGCATATGTCGCTGCATTATCGTCTTGGGGCAACGATTTTAATGAATTTTGAACAATATCAAAAACAACTTCATTCAGGTTTGCTAAAGATTCTTGAACAAGCATTTGCTCTACTTCAAAAAAATCAACCCTCCGCAGCGGTATTTTAATTTGTTTGTACACAGGCCCTGTATCCATTTCTTTTTCAAGCTGCATAAAGCTTATTCCGGTCTCTTTGTCACCATTTTGAATTGCTCTTTGTATTGGAGAGGCTCCTCGCCATTTTGGTAATAATGAAAAATGCACGTTTAAACAACCATGCTTAGGCAATTTTAGTAACCACTCTGGAATAATTTTTCCATAAGCAACTACAACCAACATATCAATTTCATATTTTTTTAAGGCTTCTTCAAGCTCCTTATCATCTAAAGAGCTTGGTTGGAAAAGTTCTATATTTGGTGGGATGTCTTGAAAGTAGTTATTTTCTAAAGAAAGTCCTCTGCCAACCCGTTTTGTTGGCTGAGTTAAAATGAATTTAACTTCATTATGTTCAGATGAGCATAATTCTTGAAAGTGTTGAAAAGCTAGATAAGGTGTTCCAGCAAAACCTAATTTAATTTTTGTCTGCGCCATCCTTTTTCTTAACAAGCTTATTCCTAATTCGGTCTCTTTTTAGTGGAGATAAATAGTCAACCATAAGCTTGCCCTCTAGATGGTCAATTTCATGCTGAATGCAAACACTCAATATTCCTTCAGCAATTATAGTTTGCTTATTTCCATCGAGATCTTGAAACCTAAGTTCGATTTTTTTTGGTCGGTATATCTCTTCATAGAATGTTGGAATAGATAAACAACCTTCTTTGTATTGTTCAATAGTTTCATCTAAAACAGTAAATTCTGGGTTGATAAGAAATAAAGGTTCATTCTGGTTTTCAGAAACGTCAATAACTATAAGTCTCTTGTGAAAGTCTACCTGTGTTGCTGCAAGACCAATACCATTAGATTCATACATTGTATATAGCATGTCTTGCGCCATAGATTTTAAATCAGCATCAAAAACATCTATTGCCGTAGCTTTTTTTCTTAACCTTGGATCAGGAAATGTTAATATAGGTAGCTTATTCATTCTGTAAATTATAATTTTAAAAACATATGGACAAAATAGACGTAGCAGTAATAATGGGGTCAGATTCTGACATTGAGCTAGGCAAGGCTAGCATAAATGCATTAAAAAAATTTGATCTTTCAGGAGAGCTGAAAGTTATATCCGCGCACAGATCGCCAGACGTTCTTGTAGATTATCTAAAAACATCAAAAGAAAGGGGTTGTAAGGCTTACATTGCAATAGCTGGCATGGCTGCACATTTAGCCGGAGCAATTGCAGGACATTCAGCAAGCCCAGTGCTTGGTGTTCCATCTGCAAATAGCTCTTTAGGCGGGCTTGATGCAATCCTTTCAACACTTCAGATGCCCTCAGGGGTTCCTGTTGCTACTTTTGCTGCAGGCTCTGCTGGAGCAACTAATGCAGGAATTTTTGCTGCTCAAATGCTTGCAACTTCGAATAAGGAATTGGCAGAAAAAGTTAGTAAATTTAAATCTGAACTAAGAGAAAAGACGATAGAAAAGGATAAAAACTTAGACAGAGATTGAAATATACGAAATCTGTTGCTGAAGCAGCATCTTGGATAAAATCCGGAAAAATTATTTGCTACCCCACAGAGGGAGTATGGGGCATAGGTTCTTTAAATAGAGAGCCCCTTATTAAAAAAATTGCTTCAATAAAAAAGAGAAGTTTAGAAAAAAAATATATTTTACTTTTTAGCAGCCTCAAAGCTTTAGCTGACAAATACAAAATAAATCCAAGCTACATTAAAAAAGCTACAGCCTATGAAAGTAGTTTCACAACTGTCATTTACCCACTACAGGGAGGCGGCACTATAGCAGCTAGAATTCCAGACTTTCCCTTGTTAAAGGAGCTTTTAAAAGAAGTTGGAGAAGAGATTGTTTCTACTTCAGCCAACATTACAGATACACCAACATGTAAAAACGCACAAGAAATAGAGGAGAAGTTTAATAATGAAATTTATGGAATCTTAGACTTAGAGCTGCAAGGCCTTGAGCAACCCTCTACAATTATTAATATTATTAATGATGAAGCTATTAGATAGAAATGAAATTGTAGGAGCTAAATTTAATGAGCTTCAACAAAAGGTATTTGATGCTTTTTCAAAATATGAACAATCACAGAAATGGAATCTTGATAATTGGACCAAAAAAAATCTTGGTTCAGGTCTATCAGCAGTAATAGACGGAGGAGTTTTTTTTAATAAAGCAGGAATAAACTATTCTAAAATTTCAGGAAAATCATTGCCATCGTCTTCAGTTGGCGTGCAAGATCAATATGAACATAACCCCTATTTTGCTAGTGGTCTGTCAGTAGTTTTGCATCCAGAAAATCCGTTTATTCCTACAGCGCATTTAAATGTCAGATATTTTTGTGTCTTTCAAGATGAAAAAATTCTTAGTGAGTGGTTTGGTGGAGGTTTTGACTTAACTCCTTATTTTCCATTTGAGGAAGATTGTATATTGTGGCACACAAGGGCAAAGGCAGCATGCGATTCTGCTGATAAAAATTTCTATCAAACATTCAAAAGGAACTGTGATGAATATTTTTTCCTTCCCCACAGAAAGGAGCATAGGGGAGTAGGTGGAATCTTTTATGAACAGCTTAAATTTGACGACTACTCAGATGGCTTAGAATTTTCAGAACAAGTAACAAATGCATTTATTGAGGCTTATGGGGACATTGTGCTCAAGAGAAAAAATGAGAAATTTTCACAAAGAGACAAAGAATTTCAAAAGTTTAGAAGGGGCAGGTATGTGGAATTTAACCTGTTACATGATAGAGGAACATTGTTTGGACTTCAGTCTGGTGGCCGCATTGAGTCAATATTGATGTCTCTGCCAAATGATGTATCTTGGCGATATAACTTTGAAGAACAGCTTACAGATAAAGAAAAAAAAATATATGAGTATGTAAGCTCCACGAGGGAGTGGTGCTAATGAACAGGCTTGGAGTGCTAGGCAAAGATATTTCTTATTCCTTGTCGCCAGAGATCCATAAAAACTTTGCTAGCGAACATGGAACTATTATCGATTATCAAATTTACGACATTCCCAATGATCCAGTTATGTTTATCAATGATTTTTTTAAACATGGAGGCAAAGGCCTGAATATCACACAACCATATAAAGAAATTGTTGCAAAAGAGTACGGAGATAGCTTTAGATCGGTGAATTGTCTTTATGGAAATCCAGTTCAGGCAGTCTCCACTGATGGCAGAGGTTTAATTTCAGACCTCAAGAGCAAAATGATAAATATCGAGAGCAAGGAAATCTTAGTATGGGGAATGGGGGGAGCCGGATTATCTATTGCTTGTGAATTATCAAAATACAAAAAAATTTTTGTAGCAAACAGAACCTCACAAAAGTTAGAAGATGTAAAAAAATATTTAAATAACGTTGAAATTTATGCACAGCAACCTGTTGATTTGGTTATTTTCTGCATTCAAGACCTAGATGATGAAAGCATCAATCAAATTAAAAATATTAAGTTGCTCAAAGATGCTGTTTTTTATGATATTAACTACAAAAATGACACAATTGATATGCTAAAAGGTTTGGGGTTGGTTCAACGTATGAATTTTTACGATGGGCTTGGCATGTTAGTTGAACAGGCTGCAGAATCATATAACTTATGGTTTAATTTTTACCCAACCACGGAACCAGTAAAAAAAATCCTTTATGAAAGACTATAAATTTATCGCTGGAGCATCATGCCCCCAATGCGGGGAAATCGATTCTATAGTTCTAAAAAATGACGATAGTGAAGTTAAGTGTATTTCTTGTAATTATTTTAAAAAGAAAGACCATAATCAAATAGAATCAATTAAAATAGTTAACGATCATTAGGCCCTCTATTAGTGTGGTTTATTGCTCGACATTAACACTATTTATAGTACTATATGCCGTACATGAAAAAAGAGCTTGGGCTTTTAACAATACTTCTAACATCTTTATTTACATCTGCTGACTGGCTTGATGTGAATATGCCTGTTGGTGTAACTGATATCAGTGAAGACGTATTTGGTCTTCATATGCTCATGTTTTGGATAATGGTTGCTATCGGAGTCATTGTTTTTGGAGTTCTTTTTTATTCAATGTGGAGGTACAGAAGGTCTAACAATAAAACCCCAGCTGACTTTGAAGAAAATCATAAACTTGAAATAGCTTGGACAATTGTTCCTACAATAATTTTGATTTTAATGGCTTTGCCAGCATCAAGTCTGCTCAAAAAAATGTATGACCACGAGGCTGAAGAAGGTGGTATTGACATTCAGGTAATAGGCTGGCAGTGGAAATGGCAATATAAATATTTAGATGAAAAAGTTGGCGATAAGCCTTTAAGTTTCTTTTCAAACCTAACAACACCTGCAGATCAATACGAAACAAACCAGGCAACAAAAGGTCAAAACTATCTTCTAGAAGTTGATGAAGAGGTAGTAGTGCCTATCAATACGCCAATAAGATTTCTAATTACTAGCAATGATGTTATTCACTCATGGTATATGAGCGACTTTGCCGTAAAGCAAGATGCTATTCCTGGGTTTATAAATGTTGCAAAAGCAACAATTAATGAGCCAGGAGTCTACAGAGGAAATTGTACAGAGCTTTGCGGAGAAAGGCATGCATATATGCCGGTGGTTGTGCGTGCAGTAACAAAGGAAGAATATCAAGACTGGATTCAAAGCAAAAAAGATGAAGCAGCTCAAATTGCTTTTTTAACAGAAAAAGAATGGACATTAGCAGAGCTCATGGAGCAGGGTGAAGAAATCTACAACACAAGATGTGCTGCTTGCCATCAAATTAATGGAGCTGGAATTCCAGGTTTTTATCCTGCTCTAGCAGGTAGTGATGTTGTTCTCAATGATAAGCCCAAACACATTGAAATTTTGATGGAAGGGGTTAGAGGCAGCCAAATGCAATCATTTGCAGAACAGTTAAACGAAGTTGAAATGGCGTCTGTCATAACATTTACAAGGCAAGCATGGGGGAACGATAGAGCAGGCGATGGTGAAATAGTTTTACCAAAAGATATTGTTGAGTACAAACAAAAAGATAATTAAGGAGAAAAAATGAGCGCAGTAGTTGAGAATCACGATCATCATCATGGACCAAAAAAAGGTCTTTTAAGGTGGGTATTTACAACTAATCATAAAGATATCGGAACTCTTTATTTGTGGTTCAGTTTCTTGATGTTCCTTACTGGTGGAGCAATGGCTATGGGAATTAGAGCAGAGCTATTTGAGCCTGGTCTTCAACTAATGGACCCAATTAGATATAACCAATTAGTCACAATGCATGGATTAATAATGATTTTTGGTGGGGTTATGCCAGCTTTTGTTGGTCTTGCTAACTGGTTAATTCCTATGCAGATTGGAGCTCCTGATATGGCTTTACCAAGGATGAACAATTTAAGTTTCTGGTTGTTGCCAGCAGCATTTACGATTCTGCTATCAACAGCTTTCATGGAAGGAGGGATGCCTGGTTTTGGTTGGACCTTTTATGCGCCCTTATCAACAAATTACCCCAACATTGCTTATTTTGTTTTTGCAATTCATATCATGGGAATCTCATCAATCATGGGCTCAATAAATGTAATCGTAACAATTATGAATATGAGAGCTCCTGGCCTCAGCTTAATGAAAATGCCGCTTTTTGTCTGGTCATGGCTAATCACTGCTTATTTACTTATAGCTGTAATGCCTGTATTGGCTGGCGCTGTGACTATGCTATTGATGGACGCTTATTTTGGTACATCATTTTTTGATGCAGCTGGTGGAGGTGACCCCGTTCTTTTCCAACATATTTTCTGGTTTTTTGGCCATCCTGAAGTTTACATAATGATTCTTCCAGCATTCGGCATTACTTCACACATAATCTCTACTTTTTCAAGAAAACCACTATTTGGACACTCTTCAATGGTATATGCAATGGTTTCTATTGCAGTCTTGTCTTTTGTGGTATGGGCCCACCATATGTTTACAGTTGGCATGCCATTGGTTGCGGAGCTATTTTTCATGTGGGCAACAATGCTGATTGCAATTCCAACAGGTGTAAAAGTCTTTAACTGGGTCGCCACAATTTTTAAGGGATCTATTACTTACGAAACACCAATGCTTTTTGCCATCGCTTTTGTTGTACTGTTTACAATTGGTGGTTTTTCAGGGCTAATGCTTGCCATTACACCAGCAGATTTTCAATATCATGATACTTACTTTGTTGTAGCCCACTTTCATTATGTTTTAGTGCCAGGTGCCATATTCTCAATTATGGCTGCTGTCTATTACTGGCTTCCAAAATGGACTGGAAATATGTACGACGAGAAAATGGGTAAGCTACATTTTTGGTTATCATTTATAGGTGTTAATGTGACATTCTTCCCACAACATTTTGTAGGATTAGCAGGGATGCCGAGAAGATATGCTGATTATGCCCTTCAGTTTGCTGAGTGGAATGCTGTATCTTCGGTTGGAGCATTTTTATTTGGACTTTCACAATTATTATTTTTATATATTGTAGTTAAGGCTGTTATGGCCGGAAAGAAAGCAACTCCACAAGTTTGGGATGGTGCCAGAGGATTAGAATGGACTGTTGATTCACCTGCTCCTTACCACACATTTGAGGTGCCTCCAACAATCACAGAAAAGACTAAATTATGAAAAAAGCGTTTATAAGTTTGATTGCTGCAGTTATCTTTATGTTTGCATTCTCTTTTATGCTTGTTCCTCTTTACAATGTTTTTTGTGAAGTGACTGGTCTTAATGGAAAAATTTATGGCCCATCAGATTTTTTTAAATCTGAAAAAGAAGTAAAACAGAGAAACGTAAATATTAGATTTTTAAGTCAAGTTAATGAATCAGCTCCTGTAACGTTTTATCCTTCATCAGAAGCAATAGAGGTTCTTACAGATAAAGTAAGCAAAACGTCTTATGTTGCAAGAAATAACACCAATAAAACTTTAACGCTTACAATAATTCCTTCAGTTTCTCCAGGTCTTGCTGCAGAACAGGTAAAAAAAATTCAATGTTTTTGTTTTGAAGAGCAGACTTTGGCTCCATACGAAGAGCAAGAATGGCCAATAAGATTCTACGTAGACTCAGAATTAAGAGAAAATGTAAATAACATCTATTTATCTTATACTTTGTTTGAAAATAATAGAGAAAACATAGTGACAATGCATCATGACAGCTAAATCAGAAACACATCAAAAATATTACGTTCCAGAAGAAAGTAGAATCCCAATAGTATTTGCAGTTGCAGCAATGATTGTAGGTTTTGGTGCCGCCAATGCTGTAGCAGGCTATGGAACCACAATGCTATATGTAGGGCTGATTGCTGTAGTTTTTACCCTTGCATTTTGGTGGTCAACTGTAACTAAAGAATCACAAGCTGGTCTGGATACACCACAACTAAATAATGCATATGTTTATGGAATGGCATGGTTTATTTTTTCAGAGGTAATGTTTTTCTTCGCTTTTTTTGGCGCATTATTTTATATAAGGTCATTTGCAATTACTTGGCTCGGGGGAGAGGGTGCTAAAGGAATTGCTGGAGAGCTATTATGGCCAGAATTTGAGGCGACATGGCCACCTATGGTAACTCCAGAACAAAGCTTAATTGGCGAAGATGCCACATTTAAGGGGCCTGACGAAAACATGTATCTTCACAGCTTAAAAGATATTGGTTCTTGGTTACCTCTGTGGAACACAGTGGTGCTTTTAAGTTCTAGTGGAACGGTACACATTGCACATATGGCTCTGAAAGAAAACAACAGAAAAAGGTTTAATTTCTGGCTTGGCGTAACAGTAACCTTAGCTTTTATTTTTGTTATTCTGCAAGCAGTTGAATATTATGAAGCTTATAGTCATTTGGGCCTTACACTTAACTCGGGTGTATATGGAACGACGTTTTTTATGCTCACAGGGTTTCATGGCATGCATGTTTTAATTGGTGGAATATTCCTTTTAACTCAATTAGTCAGATCTACAGGTTATAAGCACTTTTCAGACAAGGAACACTTTGGATTTGAGGCAGCTTCTTGGTACTGGCATTTTGTAGATGTGGTTTGGGTATGTCTATTCTTATTTGTTTATATTCTTTAACCCCACGGGGCATTGTTGCCAAGTTGACCAGTGAAGAGACCATAACCAACTAAGATTAATAAGATCGCACCTAATGTAACTCTAAAACCAAGACCATACAGAATCCTCTTTTTCCCTGGATTGCCTCTGTCAATAAAAAGAAAAATCAAGCTAGAGATCAGGCTAATTAAAATGAGGACAACTAAAACTATAATAATATTTTGTAACACACAGTTATTTTAAACATATATGAAAGGCTTTAAGAAAAAGATTTTAATTTTTACCTTTATATTCATGCCCATTACATTTTTGCTTGGATTGTGGCAGCTTGATCGGGCCGAAGAAAAAAAGGGAATCTTAGAAGAGTTTAATAATTTAGTAACTCAACCACCGGTAGATATAAATCAAGGCGAAATAAAAAATTGGCAACCTATCACTGCAGAAGGTAATTTTGTAGATACTTATATATATGAGGACAATGCTTTATTAGAAGGAAGGGCCGGGTTTAAGGTTTATCATTTATTTCACACAAAAGCTAATAAATATATATTTGTTCATAGAGGCTTTCTCGAAAGGAACAGTATTAAAAACAACCTTCCCAAGGTTTCAAGCCCCTTGGGCACAATGACATTATTAGGCAACAAGTTAGAAAAAAATAAAAACCCTTTTATAGACAACAAGGCTGAAGAAACTCCGCTAATCATTCAGGAGTTTGACTTAGAGGTGATAGTAGAACGCTTTGATGAGCTTAAAGATAAAGAAATTTACAATTTTTTGTTTAATTTAGAGCCATCCAGTGAAATTAAATTTAAATCTATAGAAAAGCCCATAAATATGACATCAGAAAAACATATAGGCTACGCAATTCAATGGTTTGGTTTGTTTGCTATTTTGCTTGTGATGACCCTGTATATTGGACTTAAAAAAAATGAATAAAAATAAGTGGCTTGCAATAATAATTCTTATTACCCCAATAGTGGTTTTAGGGCTTTCAACTTTGACATTTTATTTTGGCTACAAGCCAGGAAATGCATCAAACAACGGGGAGCTAATATATCCACATATTGAGACAGAAGATGCAAAGTTAGTAAGAACTAATGGCGAGTTATTTAGCTTCCTAAAAGGCAAGTGGTACTTAATCTACTTTGATGACATGACTGACATGTCAGAAAGTGAAGAAAAACTTAAATTTCTGTTTAGTTTGAATACAACTTTAGGCAGAGAGATGAATAGAGTAAAAAGGGTTGTTATTATTAGCGAAAATGAAACTATTGGGGATTACCAAGATTTAATTGATAGCTTCCCTAGTACTTTTTTTGTTTTTGATAAAGAGAATATTCTTAAAGATAAAATCACAAATACTAGGACTGACCCATATCAAAGTAAATCTATTTATCTTTCAGATGATTTTTCAAACATTATGGAGGAATTTAATTCCGAGATGGAATTTAAAGAAATCTTTGAAGACTTAAAAACATTATTATGAATATGTTAAGGATACTTTCTGCTTTTGGGATTCTACTAGCTTTTGTGGTCATAGGGTTGGGGGCTTGGACAAGATTGGCTGATGCTGGTTTGGGGTGCCCAGACTGGCCAGGCTGCTATGGTTTCATAACATTCCCAACTACTGCTAATGAGATTGCTCAAGCAGAAATGTTGTTTCCAGACAGCCCAGTTGAAATAGAAAAGATTATCCCTGAAGTTGTACATAGATATTTTGCTGCTTCACTTGGATTACTAGCCATAGTTATTTTGACCATCTCCCTAAAAAATAACCAGCACATAAAAATTTCTTCTATATTGCTTGCTGTAATTATTGCTCAGGGGATTTTTGGTTATTTAACTGTAAGCCTTAAACTTTATCCTCTTATTGTTACCGGCCATCTGTTTGGAGCAATAATAACGACCTCATTGTTCTTAATAATTTTTTTGAATACATCAAACTATAAGATTTCACTTATTAGATTGGCTGAGTATAGGCATTTGATCTTTATAGGCTTTTTTTTAGTAATAGTACAAATATTTCTTGGTGCATGGACTTCTACCAACTATGCAGCAAGAGCATGTCTAGATCTTCCACTATGCCAAGGTCAGCTTGTTCCACCTACTAATTTTGCAGAGGGATTTGATTTTTTTCAGTCACTTGGGCCCAATTATTTATTTGGTCAACTTAGTAATGAGGCACGGGTAGCTATTCATTTAACTCATAGGGTTGGAGCAATAATTGTTTTGCTTTTCTCTCTTTTGTTGGCATATAAGATTTACTCCAAAGAAACAAAAAACTTTGTTTATATTTTCCTTGGAATATTAGGACTACAAATTTTTCTAGGCATCAATAATATTTTAAGCTCATTGCCTTTGTGGAACGCTGTTGCACATAATATGGTTGGGGTAATGCTGTTTTTATGGTTTGTTGTTATGCTTTATTTTAGTTATAAAGGCAAAAATGAATTTAACAGCTTATCTTGAGCTTTGTAAGCCAAAAATAGTTTTAATGCTTGGGCTGACAGCTCTAGTAGGGATGTTATTGTCGATTAATTTCTATACAAATACATATTCAGGCATATTAAGTTTAATTGGTTTTCTTTTTCTAGCTTCTTCATCTGCAGCATTTAATCAGATTTTTGACAAGGATATAGATAAAAATATGATCAGGACAAAAAATAGGCCAATTGCCTCGGGCAACCTTAAGCTAGCTAACGCCTTGATTTTTAGCATTTCACTTTTTGTCATAGGTTGTTTATTTCTTTATGTTTATTCAAACATCTTGACCTTAATGCTGACAATTTTTGGCTTTGTTTTCTATAGTTTGATATATACGTTATTTCTCAAGTGGAAGACCCCTCAGAATATTGTTATAGGAGGTTTTTCGGGGGCTTTGCCGCCTCTAATTGGTTGGACTGCAGTAAGCAATGAGATATCTCTAATGCCAATTATGCTTGTAATGGTAATCTTTTTATGGACACCACCTCATTTCTGGCCTTTAGCTATCCATAGAATTGAAGATTATAGGAATCAAAATGTTCCAATGATGCCAGTAGTAAAAGGTATAAAAAGAACAAAAATAGAAATGATAATTTATGCAATTTTACTAGCTATTGCATCTGTTATTCCATATCTGTACGAACTTACAGGACAGCTATATTTTTTTGGCACTTTGCTTTTAAATTTATTTTTTGTTTATTTGTGTATTGATTATTTAAATGATTTTAAAAATAAGAAATCTATGAAGATTTTTAACTTCTCAGTCTGGTATATGTTTTTATTTTTTGTAATTACTTACGCAGACTTTCTTATATTTATTAATGACTAAGAACACGCTTACTATCTTCTTAATATCTCTAACTATATTTTTAGCATTATTTTCTATGTACAGAATAACCCAACCAAGAGTTTTATCAGATGAAGAAATGAAAGTTAATGGCTTCCTGCAATACGGCAACAACCAAAAAATCAGAGAATTTAGCCTAGTTGACCATAATGGTAATAATTTCATAAACTCCAATTTAAAGACAAATAAAATTAATTTAATTTATTTTGGCTATACATCATGCCCAACCGAATGTCCGGTAATGATGTCTGTAATGAAGCAAGTTTTTGCAAAAATTGATACCAGCCAGGTTGCATATTATTTGATCAGCATTGACCCAGAAATAGATACACAAGAAAGGCTAAAGAGTTATGTTACAGCTTTTAATAATAATTTTATGGGGATAACAGGGCAATTTTCAGAGATTACTAAACTGGGGTATCAGCTTGGGGTTGAAAAGCTTGCACCTACTTTAGATCATCAGAACCATAGAGTAATTACTCACACAAACCATTTGATAGCAGTCAATGATAATGGAAAAATTCTTGGGGTTTTTAGAGGTCCATTCGATAGTTCCAGAATGTCGCTAGTAATAAAATCTTTGTTGGTTGTGAACTAGCTTAATAGCCAAAATAGAAAGATTCCCACAATAAACCCTTCAAACCATGAATACCACATCAAACCATAGTGATCTATACCCATTAGTTTCATAAAATCTTCAGCAATTTTTTTGTGCCACTTAATAAAACTATTCATTATGAATCATTAATCAGCACAACTTTTCCAGTGACTCCTCTGTTTCCGATCAGATTTATTGCACTGATAGCATCTTTCATCTTAAAGGTTTGTGAAATAAAAGGGTTGAGTGTGCCTTCAGCGACCATTTTATTTAAAGCCTTAATATTTGAGTGGTTCTCTTCAGGCTGGAGTCCCGTAAAAGTGCCCCAAAAGACCCCATTAATTGATGCCCCCTTTAGTAATGCAAGATTGAGTGGCATTTTGGGTATTTCCCCAGCCGCAAATCCAATTACCAGATACCTTCCTTTCCAGCCAATAGCTCTAAATGCTGGCTCAGCATAACAATCACCAATAGGGTCAAAAATAATATCATATCCATTTTTAGTGCTTTTACTTTTTAATTCAGATGAAAAAGATTTCTGCCCATCCTTGTCCAATTTTTCTGATCCATAAACAACAACTTCATCGGCACCATAATCTTTACATATTTTGGCCTTTTCTTTACTTGAAACTCCTGCAACAACTCGAGCACCCAAGGCTTTAGCAATATCAATAGCAGCTAATCCAACTCCACCGGATCCACCAAGAACCAAAATCTCATCATCTTTTTGTGTTTGCCCCCTTTGCACAAGGGCATGATAACTTGTTCCATAAGCCAACTGATAAGAGGCAGCAATCTCAAAAGAAATATCATCTTGGATTTTAAAAACTAAATTTTCATCAAGAGAAATTTCTTCAGCAAAAGCTCCGACTATTGACATAAAATAGACCCTGTCACCAATTTTGTGTTTTGTAACGTTTTCCCCTATTTTCTTTATGACCCCAGAACCTTCATTGCCCGGTGTAAAAGGTAGCGGCGGCTGAAACTGATATAAGCCTTGTACTATCAAGTAGTCTGGAAAGTTTAAGGCAGCCGCTTTGACCTCTATCACAACTTCATTTGGTTGTGGCTCCAAGCTCTCACCATGCTCCCAGACAAGGTTTTCAACTGGACCAAAATCTTTGCAAACAATTTTATTCATTTTGTCTCTCCTCTAAAGTTTTTTAGAAACTCATCAAACCCTATCTTATCTTTAGAGAGATGGTCATCAAACTTTTTTAAGGACTCAAGGCTCTCTTGCATAAATAATTCCTGTAACTCAGAGTTTATTTCAATTTCAATAGGAAGAGATTTGGTTTTAACAAAATTAATTATCCCATCGCACGCTAAAATCTCTTCAATTACTCTTTCAGACAATGGTTTTTCATTTCTTCTTTTTAGTTCAACAATCATCTCATCAAAATTTTCATTGATTTGAGATTTATTTAAAACTTGCTCAAGTCTATTTAAAAATTCGTTAGTAATTGTTTTTATTGAAGCTTCACTTTTCGCATCTTCATAACTGGTTATAAGATTACAATCTTGTCCTCTTTCAGATGCTCTTCTAATATTTTCTTTAATAATTTCAGCTTCTATTGCATTAATTTCCGGTGATTCACAAATAGTGCAATAGAACGTAAATGCTTCCCAAAATAAAAGATCGTTTGCTGACACCCCAATATCAGAAAAAGGGTTGAGGTCGATGGATCTAATTTCTAAATAATCTATCCCACCACTTTCTAATTGAATAAATTGACGTAAGTTTGGCTGCTTAGCTTTAGGCCTAATGTGGTTATATAACTCGCTCTCCATCTGAATAGTGCCTGTATTAACTTGTTGGTAGTCAGGGGCAGATGATGGGATATTAGAAAACTTTTTATTTGGCTTGTTAATATATTCACGCATGATATCTAGGTAGCCATCAAGAGAATTAAAATCTATAAAATTCTTTTCCTGTTCTTCTGAATAGTAGCCAAGCCTGCTTACTCTTAGGGAGGTCGCTTTAGGCAAATAGCAGTTATTTTCACCTATTTGTTCAACATGCAAGTCTCTCCCTTTTAAGAATGAGCAATGTGTAACAGGAGAACAGCCTGTTAATCTTAGTGCGATTGGGAAGAGTCTCAATAAGTTTCTTGCAACCCCAAGATAAAATTGATTCTTTTCCTCTGCCAAGTTTTTTAAATAGGTTTCAGAAAAAGAAATATTAAAGTGAATCCCTGCTGTGCTTTGCATTTTATCTCCATACCTATTTCTTAAACCCAATCTATATAAGTATGCTAGCTTTGATTTGTTCGTAACACCTGCTTTGGGCAGAGTTATTACATCTTCCTTGAAAATAGGGGGCATAGAATAATTCCACAAATAATCACCATCAAGATTTTGCTGGACGTAAAAATGCAATTGGGATAAAAAGTTATATAGATCATCATTATTTTCAAAGGTAGGCGTAATAAGCTCTAAATGAGGTTCTGAGTAATCTAGAGTTACATAATTATTGAAATGATGACTACCAAGTGATTTGGGGTAGGATTTATCCGATATTTCTGCAAAGCTATTTGCTCTTAGATTTTCTTTTTCTAAACCTTTTGTAATTGTTTTATCGGAACTAAGAAAAGCCCCAACCCTAGTTTGGCTTGGTAATATCATATTAAAGTAGTTTTACCTTGGCCCGGCAGCTGAGATTTCATCAGCCACAATATATTTTTGAAAATTCTCTTTAAACCTAGAGCATAGTTTCTCGCATTCCTGATCATATTCTTCACCTGAAGTCCAAGTATTCCTTGGATTTAACAGGTTTTGATCAACGCCGTCAACACTTTTAGGAACAGCAAGATTAAGTTGTTCTAACATTTCTAGGTTATTGTGATCTATTTTATTTTCTTGGATCGCGGCAATTATTGCTCTAGTAGTTGGTATTGAAAATCTTTCACCAACACCATAGCTACCTCCTGTCCAACCTGTGTTGACTAAATAAACTTTGGTATTATTTTTTCTTATTCTTTTTATCAATAGGTCAGCATAAACATTAGCAGGCCTAGGAAAAAATGGTGCTCCAAAACAAGTTGAGAAAGTATAATCCATTGATTTTGTGCTTCCAATTTCAGTAGAACCCACTTTGGCTGTATAGCCGCTCAAAAAATGATATGCAGCAGCATTTTCATCTAGAACTGAAACTGGTGGCAGCACTCCTGACAAATCACAGGTTAAAAAAATTATGTTATCTGGTTCATTGCCTTCATTTTCAGGAACAGAGTTATCAATGAATTCTCTGGGGTAGCAGACTCTTGTATTTTCTGTGTATGTTCCATCATCATAATCTGGCTCTCCAACGTCATTTGTGACTACATTTTCCAAAACACTACCAAAACGTATGGCTTCCCATATTAGGGGTTCATTTTCTTTAGATAGATTTATACATTTTGCATAACACCCTCCTTCAAAGTTGAAAACAGTGCCATCACCCCAGCCATGCTCATCATCTCCAATTAAGTTACACCTTGGATCAGCCGAAAGAGTTGTTTTTCCTGTTCCTGATAAACCAAAAAAAAGAGTAGTTCTTTTGTCAGGGGTCTGATTAGCAGAGCAGTGCATAGGTAAAACGTCTTTTTCAGGTAATAAAAAATTCTGCACAGAGAACATTGATTTTTTCATTTCGCCCGCATATTTCATGCCTGCAATTAGAACCTTTCTCCTTAAGAAATTTATAATTACGCAAGATTCTGAATTGGTATGATCTATCTCCGGATCACAAACATAGTTTGCTGCTGAAAGAATCTTCCATTTTTCTTTATTTTCAGGATTGAATGCTTCTGGAACGATAAAAATTAATTTTGAAAAGAGCGAATGCCAAGCAAGCTCAGTTTTTACTTCAACTGGTATGTAGTGATCCTTATTAGAGCCAACATGAACAGATGAAGTGTAATGATCTTTATTGTCTAAATAGTCTGATACTTTTTCCCATAATGCATCAAAATGATTGGGATCAAATGGCCTATTTACATCCCCCCAATCTATCTGATCTGACGTGCTGCTCTCTTTGACAATGAATCTATCTGCAGGACTTCTTCCAGTTCTGTTTCCCGTGAGCGAATTAAATGCACCATTTGCTACCAATTCTCCTTCACCATTTGCGACTGCTGATTGAATTAATTTTGTATTTGAAAGTTCTAGACTTCTAGACATTAGTTATATTTATGGCCCTTAAACATTATTAACACGTATCTTACCAGCATTAATAACAACATTGAAGAAAAAAATATTCCAGACCATTCAGCAATATTTAAACCTAAAAACCACCACTCTTCTTCTGCACATTTGCTGCTACCCAAGAAAACTTTTTGCATGCCTTCAAAGAAAGGATACAAAGTGAATATTGCATCAAACGGCATGTCACATAAACCCATTGGCAATTCATCTTTAGGCAAATTTTGTAGATATATTTGTCTTAAGCTTGCTGACAGGCCAAAAATCATAGCCCCCAAACCAAAAAAATCAAAAAGTATGTTAAATTTTTGCACAACCATTTTGATGAGAAAAATTAAAGCAATTGCTTGTGCAGAATATTTTTGTAATAAACAGAGATTACAAGGCACTAGCCCCTCAACGTTCTCTAAGTACCATTGACTGATGACAACAATTGTTGCAGCAACAGTTACAAGAAAATTAAAATAGCCTTCAAAAATTACCTTCATAATTAAGTATTATATATAGTGTCAAATGATTTTTAGACCAGACATAATTTTAATTGATGGCTCTTCATATATATATAGAGCATTTCATGCATTACCTCCATTAACAACAAGCAGTGGAAGGCCAACTGGAGCAACAAGAGGATTTGCTTCAATGATGAGAAAGTTAATTTCTACATATCCAAGCGTTCCAATGGTTATGGTTTTTGATGCGAAAGGAAAAACTTTTCGTGATGAATATTATGCTGATTACAAAGCCAATAGACCTCCAATGCCTAATGAGCTTAGATCACAAATTGATGATATTAAAGAGCTAACTTCGTTATTTAAAATGCACATTGAGGAGAAACCAGGAGTTGAGGCTGATGATGTAATTGCAACATTAGCAAAAAAATTTGGACAGGACAAAAAGGTTCTAATCTCATCGCCAGACAAAGATTTAACACAACTTGTAACCCAAAATGTCATTCAACATAATTCAATGAGCGATGAGTTTTTTAATGTAGACAAGGTATTGGAAAAATTTGGTGTTGCACCAAGCAAAATAAGAGAGCTTCTTGCTTTAGTTGGAGATAAAGCAGACAACATTCCTGGTATTACAAAAGTTGGCCAAAAAACCGCTGCGAAATGGTTGAATCAGTTTGGTTCTATAGATTCATTATTAGCAAGCAAAGATATGATTACCGGAGTTGTTGGCGATAATCTAAGATCAGAATATCAATGTCTAAAAAGAAATTTATTTTTAGTATCACTTAAAGAAGATTTAGATATTAATCTTTCGATTAACAAACTGCCATCTCCTGAAGAAAACAATAATCATCTAATTACTTTTTACAAAGGATTAGAGTTCAATTCATTTATTGAATCCTCAGCGCCTGCAAGTAATTCAATTTCTTATACCACCGTTGATTCAAGAGACAAGTTAATGAAGCTTCAGAATGAGATAGAAAATGCTAAATACTTTGCCTTTGACACTGAAACAAGCTCTTTAAAATTAAATGAACAAAATCTAGTCGGCATTTCTTTTTCAACTCAACCAGGAAATGGAAAATATATTCCAATTAACCACAACGAAAAGACTCAACTTAAGGAATCAGAAGTTATTCCATGGCTAAAAAAATTATTGGGGGAAAATGAAGAAAAGATCATTGGACATAACCTTAAATTTGATTATGCAGTGTTGCAAAACTACGGCATTGAGCTCTCATCTTTCTTGGCAGACACAATTCTTATGTCTTATGTGCTTAATAGTACAGCCTCAAGGCACAACCTAGATGCTCTGGCTGAGTATTATTTATCTCGCAAAACAATTAAATATGAAGATGTGATAGGCAAAGGAAAAAATAAACTCAAAAATTTTTCTGAAGTATCCATAAAAGAGGCAACTAACTATGCTTGCGAGGATACAGATGTAACTTTATGTTTGTTTGAGCACTTGCTTGGTAAGCTTTCTGAGGAAAATAGAGAAATTCTAAAGAACATTGAAAATCCCCTTGTTTTTGTATTAATGCACATGGAAAAGAAAGGCACATTGATTGACCAACGACATTTAAATAAATTATCAAAAGATTTTGGCAGCAAATTAATAAAATTAGTTCAATCAATCCATAAAAAATGCGGAACTGTTTTTAACTTGGATTCACCAAAACAATTAAGCGAAGTTCTTTTTGATAAGTTAGGCATATCATCAAAAGGTCTTAAGAAAACTGCCTCAGGATATTTTTCTACTTCAGAAAATATTTTACAGCGCCTAGCTGAAGAAAATGAAGTTGTTAAAGAAATTCTTGAATATCGTTCACTTGCAAAATTAAAAAGCACCTATACCGATAAAATTTCAGAAATCTGTGATCAAAATTCCAGAGTGCATACCTCTTATCATCAGGCAGTAACATCTACAGGGAGACTATCATCTTCAGATCCAAATCTTCAAAATATTCCAATTAGAACCAATGAAGGCATCACAATAAGAGAAGCTTTTATTGCCCCAGCAGGAAAAAAAGTTCTAGCAATTGATTATTCACAGATAGAGCTGCGTCTCATGGCTCATTATTCCCAAGATCCAACCATGCTTAAATCTTTTCACAATAATGAAGACATTCACAAAAGAACAGCTGCTGAAATTTTTGGACTGTCTCTAGATGAAATTTCACCTGAGATGAGAAGACAAGCCAAAACAATAAATTTTGGATTGCTTTATGGCATGAGTGCTTTTGGCTTGTCAAATCAGCTTAAAGTTTCACGCACAGAGGCAGAAATATTTCTAAATAGTTATTTTGAGAAATATTCTTCAGTAAAAGGTTTCATGGAGGATATAGTGGAACAAACGAAGAAGACAAAATTCGTTAAAACACTCTATGGCAGAAAGATTCATGTTCCAAATATTGATTCACCAAACTATATGTTGAGACAAGGTGCTGAAAGAATAGCAATTAATGGACCCTTGCAAGGAAGTGCAGCAGATATAATCAAAATTGCAATGATAAAAATTAGTGACTATATTCAAGAGAAGAAGATCGATGTAGATCTTATAATGCAAGTTCATGATGAGTTAGTATTTGAAATACCGCAGAGCTTCACTGAAACCGACATTAATGACATAGTTCAAATCATGGAAAGCAGCACCGAGATATCTGTTCCCCTAAAAGTTGATTTTGGTATGGGCGCTAACTGGAAAGAAGCACATTAATCTGCTCTATTAATGAGTTTATTTGTTTAGGATCCTTTATAGAAAATAAACTTACATTTGGAAACTTTTCTTTAACCTCATTAAGCTTGGCATTAGCAGCTGACTCACTAAGTTTGTCAGTTTTTGTTAGAACAATTAAATAATTTAACTTTAGCCTTTTCAGCATCTGAATCATCTGCAGATCTGAATCTCTTATTGGATTTCTAATATCAGTAAATAGCACTACGCATACTAGATTGGCCCTTTTTTCAAAGTACTTAGGCAGTTCTCGAGCCCATTCTGCTTGTTGCTTCTTTGAGGTTTTGGAATAACCATACCCTGGAAAATCAACAATATAGTTCTCAAGAGATCTGAAGAAATTAAAAAGTTTTGTTTTGCCAGGAGTCTTGCTAGTCTTAGCAATTTTTTTATTTGTGCTTATGGCATTGATTGCTGATGACTTTCCTGCATTGGAAGCACCCACAAATGCAATTTCTTTTCCATTATGATTATGTAGTTGTTCATATAATGCATAACTTATTTCAAAAGTTAAGTTTAGGAACTTTATATCCATGTTATTACTAAATTTAATTCCAAGTTGTTATATAATCATTTTCGCATGATTAGGATATTTCTTTTACTTATTTCTTTTGTATTAGTAGGAGCTGAAAAAACATCTTCTGTTAATTTTAAAAAAGGTGATGCAAGTGCCGGAGAGCAAAAAGTTGCTGTTTGTGCAGCATGTCACGGCTCTGACGGCAATTCACAAGTTGGCAATTGGCCAAAAATAGCTGGGCAAAATGAGCGCTACCTATTTGAGCAACTTAAACTTATAAAATCTGAAGAAAGATATATTGATGTGATGAAGGGCCTGCTTGATACTTATAGCGAAGAGGATTTAAGAGATGTTGCTGCATTTTATGCAAAAAATGTTACTACTCTAGGTCAATCTGTTGATGATTCCTTAGTATTAGGTAAGCTGCTTTATAAAGTTGGTGACTATTCCAGGGGTGTGCCATCATGTCAGGCATGTCACATGGCAAATGGATCAGGAAATTCCCTAGCAGGCTATCCTGCTGTAAGTGGTCAGCACAAAGAATACTTAGTAAGCACTTTATTAGCATATAAAAATGGTGACAGAGCAAGCGGTGTAAATGCTTACATCATGAATGAAATTTCTCAAAGGCTTAGCGATGAAGATATTGAAGCTTTAGCCAATTACATTACAGGCTTGTATTAATGGTTCGACTCTTATTTATTTTATTTTTTTCTACAGTTATTTTTTCTGAGCCAAAAGAAGGCATTGATTATGTAGTAATTCCAGAAGGCTTAGTAAAAGATGATGGTGTTACAGAAGTTTTTTGGTATGGGTGTCCAGCTTGTTTTGCCTACGAAGAAACTCTAAATGAAATTAGAGAACGAAAACCAGGAGTAAGTATTAATTTGATACCATTATGGGATGAGCCAACAGCTAAAACATATTACACAATTAAATCATTAGGTTTAGAGGATGTGGCTCACCGAAAAGTTTTTGAAGATTGGCAACTTCAAAGGAAGACATTTAGAAACGAAAAAGATATTAGAGCATTTGCCAAAAGGCATGGTTATGATGAGGAGCTTTTTGCAAAGACATTTAATTCTTTTGGAGTTCAGGTTAAAGCGAGGAATGCTATTAACACACCAAGAAAATTTGTAAATTCAGGAGTAGAATTTTCTGGAACGCCTACAACTATTGTAAATAAGATTTACCTTGTAAACAGACAAAGAGACAGATCAAAAGAAATTGAAACAATCCTATTTCTTTTGGATAAATAACTTGAAAAAAATTTTTTAGAAACAATTTATAGATTATGAAAAATATATTTACTCTTTTAATTCTCTCTTTTTTTACCCAAGAACTAATTTCTGATTCTTATGAGGATGAAGTTAGAGAAAGATTAGGTCTTAAAGGTAAAATTTGTAAGCAAGATGAAAGTTGTGGAACAAAGTCAATGCCAGGAGTAGGAGTAAAAAATAATTCAACAGAACTAGCTGTAGTTGCATCTGGTAGAGATGGAAAAACCGTATATGATATTGGGTGTGCAGCATGCCATAATGCAGGTTTAGCCGGAGCGCCCCTCTTTGCTGATCAATCCCAATGGGAGATTAGGCTTTCAAAAGGATTGGAAACATTAACAGATAATGCCTACAACGGATACAACGCAATGCCTGCAAAAGGTTTATGTATGGATTGCTCAAGAGAAGAAATTGAGAAGTCTGTTCAGTATATGCTTGATGCTTTAACAGTTAATTAACCGCCAAGATCTGAAACCTTTTTCTCTAATGCTTCTATTCTATTAAGTGCTTTATCTAATTCTTCTTTTTTAACAAATCCAGATTCAAGCATAAACTTTTCCAAGGCAGGCTTAACCATTTTCTCCATGCCTTTTAAGTCTTTATTCATTGCGAAGGGATTAAACATCTACTTTCTCCAAGATAAAATTTTTATTTATTGCTAGGTAAACCTCTTTCCAAGTTTTAGCTTGCAATTCACATGGGACTATTTCATCCCATTTCCGCTTATCACAATTAAACCATAAAGTATTGAAATTACAATTTCTTGCTCCCCCAATGTCATTGATAGGGCAGTCACCTATGTGCAGTGCTTCTTTTGGCTGACATTTTCCAATCTCAAGGGCTTTGTTGAAATGGCCGGCTGAGGGTTTGTTGCTTTGCACATCCTTTGAAGATACTTGATCAACAAAGAAATTATTAATTCCAATTAAGCTCAAGTCAGCATTTCCATTTGATAATGAAACAATATTCACTTTACGAGACAATCTTTCTAGCATTATTTTTGCATCTCTATAAAGTTGCACTTTATTTCTTACTTTAAAAAATTCATTAAAGGCTGCATTGCTGTAGTAAGTAGCTGAACTCTCTTCTGCACCATGATTAAGTAATAGTGTTTTAATAATTGCTTTTCTAAATCTGGTGAGATCAAACTTCAAACTAGGATCTTTTTTTACTAATGCAGTCCTAATGTCACTGATTAATGCATCTGTAAAATATTTCTTTAGGTCTGGAAATTTCGACAAGATAAATTTCCACATAGCATTTTCTGCTGCCACAATGACTTTAGTATTTGGCCACAAAGTGTCATCTAGATCTAAAGTGATTAATTTAATTTTAGTTCTTGGCATGAGGATGAGCTTTATCATAAATCTTCACTAGCTGTTGAAAATTTAGTTTTGTATAAATCTGAGTTGTGCTTAAACTGCTATGACCTAACATTTCTTGAATTGATCTTAAATCTCCTGAGGACTCCAGCATGTGAGTAGCAAAGCTATGTCTTAACATATGAGGATGGACAGGCGCCATCCCCAAAGATAAGGATATTTTCCAAAGTCTTTGTTGCATCGCTCGTACAGAAATTCTTTTTCCATATTTGTTAGTAAACAGTGCATCGACATCAGATACGTTGGTTCTAATATCAAGCCAAGAGGCGATAGCTTTTTTGGCAAATTGACCAACAGGAACTAGCCTCTCTTTGTTGCCCTTACCTAAGACCCTTAGGAAAGAAAAATCTTGTTCAAATGATGAAATATTTGTATTTACAGCTTCAGACACCCTTAGACCACATGAATAAAGAAGTTCTAGAAAAGCCTTGTCTCTAAAATCGTAATCTGATTTTGGTTGAAATGACAACAACCTGTCTACATCTTCAAGTGAAAGGGTTTTTGGGAGAGTGTCATCTATTTTGGGAGCTCGAACAGTTTCAAATGGGTTGCTATCAATCTTTTTGGTTCTCTGCATATACTTAAAAAAATTTCTTGCAGAAGAAATGTTTCGATGGATTGAACGGTTGCCAAGCCCCATTCTTCTCAACTCAATCAACCATTTTGAAGTAGTTTGTTTGGTTATGTCATCTAGATTCAGGCCTTCATCCTTTAAGAACATAAGTAGTCTTGAAATATCTCTTTCATAGTTTGAAATAGTGTGATGGGAATAATTTTTTATCTTAAGAAAATTTTTTAAATCTTCAGTTAAGTTATTCATCTATCAATCCTTGATGTTCTAATTCATATGGGGCTATGGAGGTTATTATATTATCTTCTAATTTGATTTTAGTTTTGCCGCCATAAGAAGAAAATTTTGCAGATATAAAATCATGGATTTTATTGATGGCGGCAAATGTTGCAACTGTTCCTGAGCCACATGATTTAGTCTCTCCTGCACCATGTTCATAAGTGCGAATATGAACAACACCATCTATAATTTCATACAAGTTAAAATTGAAATCCGATGGAATTTCCTTAATGGTTAAAAACTCTTCATAGATTTCTTTTAGGTTGATCTTATGAATATCCTTTGCCTCCATTACAACATGATTATTACCAACATCAACTAATGCAAATTTTTCATAAATCTCCACATCAGGCATGAAAGTTTGAATGTATGCTTCTTTCAACATAATGCCGACACTGATAGTGCCACCAATTGTTGATATGTTTTGATTTTTTAATTGGTATAGTCCTGCTATACATCTAAGTCCATTAAAGCAAGTTTTAGCACTTGATCCATCGGAATTAAAAATTCTTGCTGTTGCAGGATCCAATTTTTTGTTAAATAAAAGAAGCTGATCAAAACCAATGCCATCAACTCTGCTGCTTAACTTCTTAATATCACAGCTCAAGATTTTCTCGTCTTCGGTAATTAAAAAGTCATTACCATTTGAGTTCATCTTATGGTACTTAATTGTCATCAAATATCTCTAGGGCTAGATTCTCTTTATTGTTTTCTCTTTGTCTGATTAGTTTAGCTGAATCATCTTGCACCAAAACCTCACATGCTCTAGGTCTGCTATTGTAGTTTGAACTCATACTGAAACCGTAAGCCCCCACATCAGTGATGGCAAGAATATCGTCCTCATGAACATCATACATATAATCTTTTGTAAAAATATCTGCTGATTCACATATTGGCCCAACCACCATTGAAGGGGTTTTTGATTTAGGTCTTAGGCTTAGATTGATGATTGGATGTTTGCCTTGATAGAGGGGCACTCTAATCATATCATTCATGCCAGCATCAACTACGATTATGTTATTTTCAAGCTTTTTAAGATAAAGGGCTTTAGTAAGCAAAACACCAGCTTTGGCAATAATAGATTTTCCAGGTTCAACGATGATATTTATATTTGAAGGGAGCTCTTTTTTTATTTTACTTATAAAGCTATTAATTGTTTCTTCATCAGTATATGGAGATAAGCCACCACCAACATCTAAAAAACTTAATCCAAAATTTTTGTCCACACCATTATAGGTTTCAATGGCTTTAGTTAATGCGATTTGAAATTCTGTAAAATTCTTTATGCCAGAACCAATATGAAAAGCTATACCCTTTAAGATGATGTGTTTTTGTTTTTTAATAATTTCTAAGCAAGAATCAAGTTCATCAAAAGATATACCAAATTTGTTGTACAGCGCACCTGTTTCAAGATATGGGTGTGTTTCAAGGGTAGTTTCAGGGTTTATTCTTAAGGCAATTTCTTGAGATAAGTTATTTCGTTGTGCGATATTTATTACCCTTTGTAATTCTGATTTTGATTCGATATTAATGCTTTTAATTTGAGTTTTTAATGCGTAGTAAATCTCATCATCTGATTTACCCACTCCAGAAAAAACAACTTTTTTTGGATTGCCGCCAGCCAAAATTACTCTTTCTAGTTCGCCACCAGAGACAACATCAAAACCACCACCCAGTTCAGCAATAATTCTTAATATTGAAAGATTGCTGTTAGCTTTAACGGCAAAGCACATAAGATCTTGCTTAGTGAGAGAAGACATATATTCCTTAACAGTTTTACAGATATAGCTTTTCGAATATACATAACAAGGAGTCCCATATTTCTCTGCAATATCTTTAAGAAGAACCTTTTCAAGGTAAAGTTGATTTTTTTTATGTGTTAATTCAGTAATCATGCTTCTTATTAAAATCTTAATTATTATAATTGTGGAAAGGATAACCTACGTTGATCAATAACCAAACTGTTAATGCATTAAGATTCCTATCAGCTGATGCTGTGGAAAAAGCTAAATCTGGCCATCCCGGTATGCCATTAGGTATGGCTGATATTGCAGAAGTTTTATGGCGAAAACACCTTAATCATTCACCATCAAATCCAAAGTGGTTCAATAGAGATCGCTTTGTTTTATCAAATGGTCATGGGTCAATGTTGCTTTATAGTTTGCTGCACTTATCTGGTTATGACTTATCGATAGATGACATAAAGAATTTCAGACAATTGCATTCTAAAACACCTGGTCATCCAGAATTCAAAATCACTCCAGGAGTAGAGACAACCACTGGCCCTTTAGGCCAAGGCATTGCCAATGCTGTAGGCATGGCGCTTGCTGAGCAGGTTCTTTCTGCAAAGATAAATACAGATAATTTAGCTCCTATTAATCATTACACATATTGTTTTTTAGGTGACGGATGCTTAATGGAGGGAATCTCGCATGAGGCAATGTCTTTTGCTGGCGTTATGAAGTTAAAAAAGCTTATTTGTTTTTATGATAGTAATGGCATTTCGATTGATGGAGAGATATCTGAATGGTATCGAGATGATATCTCATTACGATGTAAAGCATACAACTGGAATGTAATTGATAACGTTAATGGGCATGATGCAAAAGCGATAGATGCTGCCATTATTGCAGCAAAACAATCAGATAAGCCCACCATGATAGTCTGTAAAACATCAATTGGATATGGAGCAGGCGATAAACAGGATAATGCATCGTCTCATGGAGCAGCTTTAGGTGAGGAGCATTTGTCCCAGTTAAGAAGAAATTTAGGGTGGGAACATGAACCTTTCAATATTCCACAAAAAGTTTATGAAGATTGGGATGCTAAAGAGAGAGGTAAAGAGCTAGAAAAGGAATGGGAAAAAATCTGTGTAGCCCATAAAACAGACAATAAGGAAAAGTCAGATTTTTTAGACAGGCTTCTAAAAGATGAGTTGCCAGATAATTTCATCAATATGTTTGATAACTATATAGAAAGCCTTGCTAAATATGATGAAAAAATTGCCACAAGAAAAGCTTCACAAAATGTGCTTGAGTTTGTTTCTTCAGAATTAGATGAGCTTATTGGAGGTTCTGCTGATTTAACTGGTTCAAATAATACAAATACTAGTCTTTCAAAATCAATAGCAAGGGAGTCAGATGGCAACTATATTTTTTATGGTGTTCGTGAGTTTGGAATGAATGCAATTATGAATGGGATTGCCTTGCATGGTGGGCTTATTCCTTATGGCGGAACTTTTTTAGTTTTTATGGATTATGGTAGGAATGCTGTAAGGATGGCATCCTTGATGGGGCTAAGAGTAATATTTGTATTTTCACATGATTCGATTGCCCTTGGAGAAGACGGCCCAACACACCAACCAATTGAACAACTCACCACACTAAGATCAACACCAAATATGCACACTTGGCGCCCTTCTTCATCCTATGAGACAGCAATCGCTTGGAAGTCAGCACTAACACGAAAAGATGGCCCAACATCATTGATTTTATCTAGACAAAACCTTGAACCAATTAAAGCCATGCCCCCAGAAGCAGTAGCAAGCGGTGGTTATTACTTAAAAGAATCACAAGATGCAAAAATTAATCTAATTGCTACTGGTTCTGAGGTGCAGACTTGTTTGGCTGCTGCTGATCTTCTTGCTGCAGATGGAATTAATGTGAATGTATGTTCTGTTCCATGCATAGAAATTTTAGAAGAAAATGAATACGCCTATAATTCAATTTTTAATGATAAATTTCTGAATATTGCTGTAGAGTGCTCCCACCCCAATTCTTGGTATAAACACACAAGCAATGTTATTGGCATAAATTCTTACGGTGAATCTGCGCCAGGCGATATTTTGCTGGATCATTTCGGTTTTAGTGCTGAAAAAATAGCAAAAAAAGTTAGAGATCTAGTCTAGAAATGAAACATTTGCTTGATTTAGACTTGAACCAAAAAAGAGTAGGGATAAGGGTCGATTTAAATGTTCCAATTGAAAATGGAAAAATTCTCAATGATGAGAGATTGTTAGCTGCACTTCCATCAATTATTCACATTTTAAAATATACCAATGAATTAACTATAATCACTCACCTTGGCAGACCCCAAGAAGGTATTTTTGATGAAGCTCTTTCGGTGAGGCCAATCATGGAGTGGTTTCAGAATAAGCTAAAGAGAAAAATAACCTTAAGTCGAGATTTTGATTCCTTGGGAAAAGGAATTTCTTTTGTAGAAAATGTTCGCTTCCAAAATGGGGAAGCTATGAATAGTGAAATTCTGGGGAAAAAGATAGCAGATTGCTTTGATGTATACGTCATGGATGCTTTTGCTACCGCACACAGAAAAGCTGCCTCTACATATGGCGCTATTAAATATTCAAAGCTTGCCTGTGCAGGCATTCTGTTTAGCAATGAGGTTAAAAATATCGGTTTAGGGCTAAATGAAGAAACAACACTAAGTAGCATAGTTGGTGGGTCAAAAGTTTCCACAAAGTTAGAAGTTATTTCAAATTTGTTGCTTAAGTCAGAGAAAGTATTGGTTGGTGGAGGTATCGCCAATACATTTCTTAAAGCCAAAGGCTATGAAATTGGCACATCTTTGGTAGAAGATGAAATGCTTGATGTAGCGAAACAAATGCTAACTACTGGAAAAATAATACTTCCGGAAAGTGTTGTTGTAGCAGCATCAATTGATTCTGATGAAATAGATATGGTTGATGTAAGTTTAGTTCCGAAAGATAAAATGATTTTGGATATAACATTTAATGTTGAGGAATTTTCTAAAGCATCAACTGAAGTGATCCTTTGGAATGGCCCCTTGGGTATTTTTGAAGTAGATAAATATTCAAAAGGAACTAAAGATCTAGTTTCTTACCTTGCAGACTCAAAAAGTAGAGTGATTGCAGGTGGAGGTGAAACTATCTTTGCAATCACAAAATTTTCTAGCATTGAAAAATTTCATTATGTTTCTACAGCCGGCGGCGCCTTTTTAGAATTTTTAGGTGGTAGAGAGCTTCCATCAATAGAGGCATTAAACTAAAATACTCCAATGTCCCTAATATCATTAAGACAATTACTCGACCACGCGGCTGAGAACGACTACGGTGTTCCAGCATTTAATGTAAATAATCTAGAGCAAATGAGAGCCATCATGGAGGCGGCTAACGAGACCAATAGTCCCGTTATAGTTCAAGCTTCTGCTGGTGCGAGGAAATATGCGGGGCCAACATTTTTAAGACATCTCATTTTAGCTGCTATGGAAGAATTTCCACACATACCTGTAGTAATGCACCAAGATCATGGCGCGTCTCCAGATGTTTGTCAGCGTTCTATTCAGCTTGGATTCTCATCAGTAATGATGGACGGATCATTAATGGAGGATATGAAAACTCCGTCATCCTATGAATACAATGTAGATGTAACAAGAAGAACAGTTGAATTTGCACACGCATGCGGTGTGTCGGTTGAGGGAGAGCTTGGTTGTTTAGGCTCGCTTGAAACTGGCATGGCTGGTGAAGAAGACGGCAGCGGTGCTGAAGGGGTTTTAAGTGAAGATATGCTTTTAACCGACCCGGATGAAGCCGCATCTTTTGTTAAAGACACAAAAGTAGATGCTTTAGCAATTGCTATCGGAACTTCTCATGGCGCATATAAATTTACAAGACCACCAACAGGAGATATTTTATCAATGAAAAGAGTTAGAGAGTTGCATGAGCGTATTCCAAATACTCACCTTGTAATGCATGGATCTTCAAGTGTGCCACAAGACCAATTAGAAATTATTAACCAGTATGGTGGAGAAATCCCTGAAACCTATGGAGTTCCTGTTGAAGAAATTCAGGAGGGCATCAAAAATGGTGTAAGAAAAGTCAATATTGATACCGACCTTAGATTGGCATCAACTGCAACAATCAGAAAATTTATGGCAGAAAATAAAAGTGAATTTGATCCAAGAAAATATCTTGGCAAAACAGTTGATGCTATGAAGAAAATATGTGTTGATCGGTATGAAGCCTTTGGCTGTAGTGGAAATGCATCAAAGATTAAGACAATTTCTTTGTTTGATATGACAGATAGATATAAAAATGGAGAACTTGATCCGGTGGTAAATTGAAAAACGTATGTGTTTTCTTATCCTCAAAAAATGTGGGGATAGATGTAAGCGAAGAACTCAGCCTTTTGGCTGAGTTTTTTTCATCTAAAGGGTATGGGCTTGTATATGGTGGAGGCAATAGGGGCAATATGGGCGTCGTTTCTAGAGAATTTTCGGACAAAGAAGCAAAAATAAGCGGCTATAGCCTACAAATGTTTCATAAAAAAGGATTTACTCCAGACTATATTGATCATCTAGAAATTGCCGATACATTCTCTGATAGGAAACAGCGCATGATTGATAACTCAGATATTTTCATTATTTTTCCGGGAGGGCTTGGAACAATTGATGAACTTATAGATGTAATTAATTTAGATGGTTTGGAAATTCTTGGAAAAGGCATTTATCTTTTAAATAAAGATGGTTTTTGGACAGAGCTACTTGCATGGATGAACAAAGCATTAGAGATGGAATATATCCCACTTGCCCCTCCAAATTTACATGTTTCAGAGTCATTTGAAGAGATGCTTCAACAAATAACTAGAAATGAGCAGCTCTGAGAAAAAAAAATTCAAAAACCCTTACTTAAAAGACTTCGAACATTTTAAAAGTGAATATTTTGAATCTATAAATAACCCAGACTCATTTTTTTTAAACAAAGCAAAAGATAACTTAAGTTGGTTTAAAGTCCCAAAAAAAGGCTTTAATAACAAATTTACTGAGCCAAAATGGTTTGAGGATGGCAAGTTAAATATTTCTTACAACTGTGTCGATAGGCATGCAGCTAAAACACCAAACAAAGTAGCTATTATCTGGCAAGGTGATGAGAGACCAAAAGCTCAAAAAATAACCTATAAAGAATTACTTAAAGAAGTATCCATGCTCGCTAATGGCTTTAAGGAGCTTGGAGTGAAAAAGGGCGACCGAGTGTGTATCTATATGCCTATGATTCCAGAAGCTGCCTATACCATGTTAGCTTGCATGCGAATAGGGGCAATTCATTCTGTAGTTTTTGGAGGATTCTCTCCAGAAGCAATTAGGTCAAGAATTGATGATGCAGGGTGTAAATATGTTGTGACAGCTGATGAAGGAATAAGGGGCGGAAAGAGAGTTCGCCTAAAAGATAGTGTTGATAAAGCCTTGGTAGGTTGCAGCTCAGTTAAAAAAGTAATTGTAAAAAAATATACGGGGTCAGATATAGCTTGGAATAATAAAATAGACATTGATTACGATACTTTAATAAAACAACAAGATGAATTTTGTGAATGTGAAGAACTTAATTCAGAAGACCCCTCATTCATTCTTTATACATCTGGCTCCACAGGAAAACCAAAAGGAGTTATGCATACTACAGGGGGATATTTATTAGGCGCACATATGTCTTTTAAATATATTTTTGGGTACAAGGAAAATAAAGTTTTCTGGTGTACAGCTGATGTTGGATGGATCACGGGCCATACTTATATTCTTTATGGACCATTGTCCAACGGAGCAACAACTTTAATGTTTGAAGGGGTGCCAAGCTATCCTGATGCTTCAAGGTTCTGGCAAGTATGTGATGATCACAAAGTTAATATTTTTTATACAGCTCCAACTGCCATCCGAGCGTTAATCGCAGCAGGAGATAGCTATTTAGAATCAAGTTCTAGAGATTCATTGGAAGTATTAGGCACTGTTGGCGAACCAATAAACCCTGAGGTGTGGCAGTGGTACTACGAGAAAGTAGGCAAGTCTTCGTGTGAACTGGTAGATACCTGGTGGCAAACTGAAACAGGCTCAGTCCTTGTAAGTCCAATAGCAGGCATTACTCCTACAAAACCAGGCTCAGCGACATTACCGTTTTTTGGTGTTCAACCATCTATAGTTGATGCAGAAGGAAATGTCATCGGTGGAGAAGCTAAAGGAAATTTATGTATTGAGCAAAGTTGGCCAAGTCAAATTAGAAGCGTATATGGCGACCATAAAAGAATGTTAGAGACTTATTTTTCAACCTATGAAGGAAAATATTTCACTGGCGATGGCGCTAGGCGAGATAAAGATAGTTATTATTGGATTACAGGTAGGGTGGATGATGTGCTCAATGTTTCTGGACATAGAATTGGTACTGCAGAAGTTGAAAGTGCAATTGTTGAACATTCAATTGTCGCTGAAGCTGCAGTAGTAGGAATTGAGCACGATATAAAGGGACAAGCAATTTATGCTTTTGTCATTTTAAAAGGCAAGGAAAAGGAACAAGATCATTTATATAGAGAGATCTTAGATCAGGTGGCAAACTCAATTGGAAAAATTGCAAAACCAGATAAAATCCAATTTGTTAGAGATCTGCCCAAAACAAGATCAGGGAAGATAATGCGTAGAATTTTGCGTAAAATAGCAAATAATGATGTTGATGATCTTGGAGACATAACTACTCTTGCTGATCCAACGATTGTTAATGATTTAATTGAGGGAAGACAATGAGTAAACTTGCATTAATTTCTGGTAGCAGCAGAGGCTTAGGAGCTGAAATAGCAAAAATTTTGGCAGCTAATGGCTATAAAGTTGCAATTAATTATTTTAAAAGTGAAGATGCAGCAAAGCAGCTAGCAGCTCAACTTGGAGAAAACTGTAGCGCTTTTTATGCCGATGTATCAAAAAAAGATGATGTAATTAATATGATCTCAAACATTAAAGAATGTTTTAACGATGCACCTGCAATACTAATCAATAATGCTTTAGCAAATTATCAATTTAATGGTGATTTTAGGGCTAAAGCACAAGATATTTCTTGGGAGGAGGTTCAAAAGCAAATGGATGTTACAGTCAAAGGGTCAATGAACTTAATTCAAAGTTTGATACCTGATATGAGTTCAAAATCTTATGGGAAAATTATTAATATTGGAACAAACTTGTTTCAGAATCCTGTTGTTCCTTATCATGACTATATTATTGCAAAGGGAGCGCTCTTGGCTTTAACAAGATCATTTGCAAAAGATCTTGGACAATTTGGTATCAGAGTCAATATGATCTCAGGGGGGCTACTAAAAGTGACAGATGCAAGCTCATCAACTCCAGATGAAGTATTTGACTACATATCTGAACAAACTCCCGTTGGAGCAGTAACTACCACTGAAGATTTTGCAAAAACTATTTTATTTTTTGCTTCCAACGATTCTGATGCTATTACTGGTCAAAATATGACAGTTGATGGTGGCTTAACCTTCAATTAAAGATTTATTAGCACTTTTGGTTAAGAATGTTTGATGCTTTCCTAAATTTATTTTCTTTAGCATAAGCTAATTTCATACGACATGTTTTGAGGTAATTTACATTTCCGTATTCTTGCAATTGATAAGCATCAAACATCAAACCAAACAATGAAACATCAGCAATTTCCGAAGAACCTAAATCTTTAATATATATTGTTAATTGTCCATTTTCAGATTTAACCAAACAACCATTTGAGGAAGATGGGCAAGCTGCTTCAGCTTTTATTGCATCATTTTCTATATTTAAATCTAGTTGTATATGATTTTTTTCTACTTGAATAACATCTGGCAGAATCAATATGGCTGCAGGCCATATTTCCATTGCGAAGATTAATAATCCAATTTTTGTAAAACGTTTCATGCAACAGATATGTTACAGTAATGTTACAGAAATGTCACAAATGAATTAGTTATTATTTTCTGTATCGTTTATATCTTGATTTTTTCTAGAGTATTTTTTTTTGTCCTTTTGAATACGCTGTCGATATTTTGGTGTAATGAGATCTTTGTTTAATAAGTTACGACTTTTCTTTTTCATTACTAAATAACAATCCCAGTTCAAATAATAGGTAGACTGGAACTGCTAACATGATTTGTGAAATAACATCAGGCGGAGATAACAACATGCCAAAGGTAAATGCTAAAACTAATATCCAACCCCTGTTCTTTTCAAGATGTTTTTTATTTATAACGCCAAATACAACCAAGCCATTTACAACTATAGGCACTTGTGATGCTAATCCAAAAGCCAAGAATAACATCAGGCTAAAATCTAAAAATTTTGTTATGTCGGTCGAGATTTCTACCGTTGTAGGGCTTATAGTCTGAAAAAAGTTAAAGACATTAGGAAGCACCACAAAGAAACAGAAGCAGATACCAAGTACAAAAAGAAAAGCTCCAATAATTGATCTTGAAAAAATAAATTTTTTTTCATCTTCGTACAGACCTGGGGCCATAAAACTTAAAATCTGATAAATTAAAAAAGGTGTTGTCATAAGAAAGGCAAAGAAAAGTGTAAGCCTTAATGGCACAATGAATGGCGAAGCAACTTCTACAGCTATTAGGTTTAAGCCTAAAGACCCTCTAGAGAATGTAACAAAAGCATCAAACAATACACTATTAAACGGATAGAGGATTAAAAAGACCACCAGAAAACAGACTGAAACACGAATGATGCGCTGCCTAAGTTCGGCAAAATGTGGAAATAGTGCTTTATTTATTTCTTGATTCATCTTCAAAAGATTTCATTTTCTGCTCATTGAAAGCATCTTGCTTCAGCTCTCTTAGGTTTAAAGTTTCTTCAGCCTCTTCTTTTATGCTTTCAACATTAGCTCTAAATTTAAAGAAAAATTTTGTAATGTCTTGTATGAACTTGGTCAGGTCTTTGGGCTGAATAAAAAGAATCACTACTATGAATAGTAGAAGGATTTCAGGAATCCCGATTTGAATCATCTTCTTCTTTAACCTCTTTTTTGAATCCTTTTAATGCTTTCCCAAGATCAGATCCTAAATTAGCAATTCTTTTTCCACCAAAAACAAGAAGAATAATAAGTATGACAATAATTATTTGCCAGAAACCTATGCTCATGATTTATCTCCATAAATTTCAGAGTACATATCTTGTGTCTCTTCTATTTTCTTAACAACCATATATGTAAGTATATGTTTTTTTGATACAAGATACTTAACTAAACCCTGCACACTATATTTTTCTTTAAACCAATTTTGTAAGAAAGGAGAAGCAATTCCCCAAAAATCAAGCTCAGGATAAATTTGTCGACCCATGCCTTCAATATGTACTAAAGTTTTAACTAACAGCAGAAGATCATCATCAATGTAAAGATTAAAAGGGCGCATAGCTGCAAATAAATCAAGCAAAAGCTCACCAAATAGTATCTCAGATAGAGGTTGATTTAGTAGTTGTTCGCAGTTAGCTCGTAGAACCTTTTCTAATTCTTCAGTTTTAGTTTTTTTATCGACCCATTCTGCGTAGATGAATAATTGAGCAAGGGAAAAGAAATCCTTTTCAATCAATGATGATATCATTTGGGCTAGTAAGATTTGATTTGACTCAGTTACTGAGCCACAAATGGCATAATCTACTGCTATAAAGTGTGGTGATTCTGGATTCTTTTTTGCTGCAAAAATATTCCCAGGATGCATATCTGCATGAAAAAAATTATCTTCAAAAACCTGTTTAAGAAAAATTTTTACCCCAGTTTCAGATAGTGACTTCTTATTAATGCCATATTGTTCAAGTTGTTCAGTATCTGTCACAGGAATCCCATCTAAATAAGGCATGACCAAGACTTTTTTGGTTGTAAATTCATCGGAAATTTTTGGAATCTCTAAAAATGAATTTTCTAAAAAATTTTCATATGTTTTATTTGAGTTTGCCGCTTCAACCCTAAAATCTAACTCTTGCAAAATAACTTTTTCATATTGTTCTAAGATCTCTAGAGGTTTCACTCTTGGATAGTCACCAAGAATTAACGAAGCAAACTTTGCTGCTAGTTTAAGTGCTTTGATATCTTTAGCTACCATTCTTTCTAGCCCTGGCCTTTGAACTTTTATGACAAAATTATTTCCATTTAGCTGAAATCTATGCACCTGTGCAAGGGAAGCTGATGCTAATGGCGATTTTTCAATTGTAGAAAGAACGATGTCTGCTTTTTCAAGAAGCTGTAACTTAATCTCTTGTTCTATAATTTCAAATTCTAACGGTGCGCACGAGTCTGTTAATTTATTGAGCTCAGAAGTTATTTCTCTATTAAAGAGATCTGTTCTAGTTGATAAAAGTTGTCCAAGTTTTATGAATATTGGTCCCAGTCTTTCAAGAGACTCTTTAAATTTTTTTTCACAATTGCTCACTTTAAAGAAAGTTTTAAGCAATGGATTAAAAGAGGGCACAAGTTTATTAAATATTCCAGAATTTCTTAAAGTGAGAATGATATGTATTAGTCTTAGAAGTCTCATTTGTGAGCTTTGTGAATGGTAACTATGCCATTGAATAAGTTTTGATATGATGATTTTTCAAAGCCAGATTTAATAATCATATTGTTTAAAGTTTCTTGGTCTTCATGAGTTCTGATAGATTTCACAAGATAATCATAGCTATCTGAGTCGCCCGAAACTAAATCACCAATTTTTGGAATAATATTAAAACTGTAAAAATCATAGATTTTTGAAAGAGTTTTATTATTTACTTTAGAAAACTCTAGAATATTTAAGCTGCCTTTAGGCTTAAGGACTCTGCATATTTCAGACAGTGCCTTTGGTTTATCTGAAAAATTTCTAAAGCCAAAAGAAATAAAGACATGATCAAAAAAATTATCCTCGAAGGGTAAATTTTCTGCACTTGCAACACAAAAATTCATTGAATTATAAAACCCTTCATTCAATGCTCTTTCTTTAGCAGCTTCTACCATAGATTTATTTTGATCACACAAATATATCTGTTGCTTGGTGACTTTCTTTGCAATAATTTTTGATATGTCTCCAGTGCCACCTGCTAGATCAAGTGCAATACAATCCTCAGTTAGATTTGAGCTAGAAACGAAATGCTCTTTCCAAAGCCTATGAGTTCCGAGTGACATGAGGTCATTCATGAGGTCATAGTTTTTTGTTACTTTGGTAAAGATATTATCAACGCCTAATTTTTTATCGTTTTTAGAGACTTTATCACTTCCAAAAAATACTTTTTCGTTATCTTTATTGCTCATATAGTATTATTGTGAGTAGATAAGTATAAATGGCAACATCAAATTTACTAGCTTGGATAGATTTAGAGATGACAGGACTAGATCCTGAGAAACATCATATTATAGAGATTGCTTGTTTGATTACTGATTCTGAACTAAATATCGTCAAAGAAGGACCAGAGATTGCAATATCTCAATCAGCAGAAATTCTTACTCTAATGAATGAGTGGAACCAAAAGCAACACTCTTCTTCTGGGTTAATAGATAAGATTAATAAAAGCACAATTAGCCTAAAGGAGGCAGAGCAGGAAGCTTTAAATTTTTTTAAGCATTATATAAGACAACACCAATCACCTTTATGTGGAAACAGCGTGTCTCATGACAGAAGGTTTCTAATAAAATATATGCCTAAACTAGCAAACCATTTCCATTATAGGCATATTGATGTTAGTTCCTTTAAAGAGGTTATAACTAGATGGTACCCAAATTCAGAGGAGTTCCAAAAGAAATCATCACATAGGGCAATGGATGATATAAAAGAGTCTGTCGAAGAATTAAAATATTACAGAAGTCTTCTGTTTAAATAAAATCAGTTCTTAGTCGAAATATTTAAAGGGAAATGTGCAATATTTTTGGGGTCTGCTTTTGATATTTTTGATTTACCAAGTTCTGTAACTTCATCAATTCGTATAATGGAATTAATTGGAACATAGGTTCTTTTGACACCATTGAATTCAGTTTTTAGCTTTTCTTCTGAAGTGTCGACCACAAGACTTGAACTTGTATCAAAAATATAATCCTCAATTTCAACAAAACCATAGAGATCACTTTGATATATATTCTTTGCAAATATTTCGTATACTTCCCCTACTTGAATAAATTTAATTTTATAAATTTTTTGCTTCACAATAAGAATATATGACGAAAAGATTATACATCAAGACCTATGGGTGCCAGATGAATGAATATGATTCTGGCAAAATCATTGATGTCTTGAATGCAAAAGAAAAAATTGAAATTTCTGAAAGCCCTGAAGATGCAGACATAGTAGTTTTAAATACATGCTCAATTAGAGAAAAAGCAGAAGATAAAGTCTATTCAGAATTAGGCAGATTAAGAAAAATTAAAGAAAAAAATACTCATTTGAAGATTGCTGTTGCCGGTTGTGTTGCATCTCAAGAAGGCGAAAAAATTATTAAAAGAGCCCCCTATGTAAATTTGGTTTTTGGTCCACAAGACCTCCATAAAACAAATGAACTTCTAGAAAAATCAGAATCAATACCTGTTGTGGAGACAACATTTGATGAAATCAAGAAATTTGATGAAATGCCTAAAATTTCTAGAACTGAAAATTCAGCTTATTTAACCATTATGGAAGGCTGTTCAAAGTTTTGCACCTTCTGTGTTGTGCCATATACACGTGGAGAAGAGGTAAGCAGAAGTCTGGATAGCATACTTAATGAAGTTCTAGATCTTATTAGAAATGGAGCAACTGAGATTACTCTTTTAGGCCAGAATGTGAATGCTTTCACAGCAATCTGGGAAGAAAGACGATTGAGGATCGGTGATTTAATTCAAATAATTTCTCAATTTGATGAAATATTAAGATTAAGGTTTACAACATCACACCCAAATGATGTAGATAAAAACTTAATAGACTGCTACCAATCCGTTCCAAAGCTTGCAAATCAGTTTCATCTTCCAGTGCAGTCTGGATCAGATGAAATTTTAAGAAGAATGAAAAGAGATTACACCAAAGAAAAATATCTTGGCATTATAGACAAGATCAAGAGAGTTAGACCAGATATCCCAGTTTCTTCTGATTTTATAGTGGGATTTCCTGGTGAAAGTAAAGCAGACTTTTACGAGACAATGGATTTAGTTGAAAAGGTAAAATTTGATAATTCCTATAGTTTTATATATAGCCAAAGGCCCGGAACTCCTGCTGCAGGGATGAAAGATGATGTTTCTGCTGACGATAAGAAAAAAAGGCTAAAAGATCTGCAAGATTTACTAAATAAATATGCATTAGAAAGAAGTGAAAAATTGCAAAATACCATACAGAGTTGCTTGGTTACTGGAAAATCAAAGAAAGATAAAAAGGAATACCAAGCCAGAACAGAGTGCAACAGAGTAGTAAATTTTCCATCTAATGGTATTGATTTGGCTGGCCAATTAGTTAATATTCGAATTAATGATGTTTTGGCTAATTCTCTTAGAGGATCCATCGAAAACTAAAGCTTTTGTACAATCATAATTTAAACTTTTCAAACCTGAGCCCAGATAGATTGCAGCTATTGTGTGGCGAGTTAAATAAAAACCTTAAACAAATAGAGAAGGCTTTAAAAATAAAAGTAAGCCAGAATGGCACTGAATTTGACCTTTCAGGTAGAAAGTCAGATGTCGGCATTGCAGTTTCAGCGTTGCTTGATTTAAAGGAAAAGATAGAACTAAATACATCGATAACTCCTGATCTTGTCCATCTTAGCCTACATACTGCAAAATTCTCTGACGATGCCGATCTAAAAAATCTAGCACAAATAAAAACACCTAGAGTAAATGTTGCAGCTCGTGGAAAAAATCAAAAAGAATATATTCAGAATATCCAGAACTCTGATCTTACATTTGGAGTCGGACCTTCAGGCACTGGAAAAACATTCTTAGCTGTTGCTTGTGCAGTAGATGATTTGTTAAAAGAAAAGATACGAAAAATAGTTCTGGTTCGTCCTGCAGTTGAGGCTGGAGAAAGGCTTGGTTTTTTACCTGGGGATCTCAGCTCCAAAATAGATCCCTATCTAAGACCTCTGTATGATGCACTACATGACATGCTGGGCGCTGAAAGAGTTAACAGACTTGTTGAAAGAGATATTATTGAAATTGCTCCTTTAGCTTATATGCGGGGAAGGACTCTAAGAGAGGCCTTTATCATTATGGATGAGGGTCAAAATACTACTATTGAACAAATGAAAATGTTTTTAACAAGACTTGGATTTGGTTCAAAAGCTGTCGTAAATGGAGATCTAAGCCAGATAGATCTTCCGAAAAATATTACTTCAGGGCTAAGACACTCAATCGAAGTTCTAAACTCTATAGATTCTATAAAATTCACCTATTTTGGTGCAAAGGATGTTATCCGGCACTCATTAGTCCAAGAGATAGTTCAGGCATATGATAATTTCGAGTGATTCTGTAACTATTGAATTACATAATTACCCTAAGCAATTAAGCTTTGTGAAAGATTCATTAGAGGATATTGTGATTAAATTTAAAAATTATTTTGAGATTAAAGAAATTTTTTCTGAAATTAGTTTCATATCAAAAGAACAAATTAAAGAAATTAATAAAAAATTTCGCAACATAGATAAAGCAACAAATGTGCTTACGTTCCCAAGCCAAGAATTAAAGCGTATGACTAATAATTGCCATGGTGAGATATTGATATGCATGGAGGTATTAGAACAAGAGAGTATTGCTCAAGATAAAAAAATTGAAAACCATTTTTTTCACTTACTAATTCATTCGTTTATGCACTTACTAGGATACATGCATGATAAAGAAGATGATGCTATATTAATGGAAAGTAGAGAAATTGAATTTTTGGCTAATATCGGAGTAGATAATCCTTACAAATAATGTCTGAAGAACCTTCGCAAACAATTTTATCTAAAATCACAAATCTTTTTCGCTCAGATACTAAGAACCAAGAATTTTCGGATCAACCTAATGACGAACAGATACAGGAATTAATTGAAAATGTTTTAAAAATTAAAGGCACAGTTGTTAAAGAAATAATGATTCCTGAAGTAAATATTTCATCAATAGCTGAGCATCAAAATCTTGAGGATATTTTTAAAATAATCAACGAAACTAGGCACTCTAGATATCCAGTTTATAGCTCAGATAAAAGTAAAGTAATAGGAATTTTACATGTAAAAGATTTAATTGAAATTATTAGCATGCCCAGCAAAAATTTTGAAATCTCAGAGCTTATAAGAGACGTAAAAATAGTTCCTGAGACCAAATCAGTTACATCGATGTTAGAAGATTTTAAAAAAGACCGAGCTCACTTAGCAATGGTAATCGATGAATATGGCATCCTAGTTGGGCTAATCACTATTGAAGATATTCTAGAAGAAATTGTAGGCGAAATTGAAGATGAATTTTATGAAGAAAAAAATGACGAGATAATAAAAATTAATGAGAATGAATTTATTGTTTCAGCAATTCTTGAAAAAGAGAAATTTGAAGAATTTTTTAATATATCTTTGGCTTGTCCAGAAGCAGAGAGTCTTGGTGGCTTTATGTTAAAGGAGATAGGTTTCATGCCTAAGGTTGGTGAGTCACTGAGTTTGGAAAACCTTAAGCTTGTGGTGACATCTGCTGATCAAAGAAAAATCAAAAAAATCACGGTAAGAGTTAATTGAATAGATACCCTTTTTTGCTTGGTTTAGCTATTGGGATCCTGTATTGGACCATTAATGTTTCATGGATATTCAGCGCTATAAATTTTTATGGAGCAGGAATATTATTTAGCATTCTCATCTCATCATTCTTGATAATTTATTTGTCCTTATATATTGGAATCTTCACTTATATATGTAGCAGATTTTGGGATGAAAAATATTTTGTGCTTATTGCACCATCTTCATTCTTTTTACTTGAAGCCTTAAGATCTTATCTTTTGACTGGTGTGCCTTGGTTAAGGCTTGGCATGCTCGCAGATGAACTTTGGGGAATGTTGCCCTTAGTGGGAGTTGCTGGCACTAGTTTTTTAATTGTCTTGGGTGTAGCTTTGCTAGCTAAATCAAAACAATCAAGATTTTATGTTCCCCTCTCAGGCCTGATATTTTTATCTCTAGTCTTTGGTCCTGGTCATTTTCAACAACAACCAGAATCAAGAGCTGTAAAAGTAGCTGTTATTCAGCCAGTTGATAATAATTTAACTAAATTACAAAATATAACTTCAAGCTTAGATGATGACATAGTCGTTTGGCCTGAAGGTGTTGCCAGGCTAGACACAATTCCGCTAAATAATTCAAAACAAGTAATTGTTGGAGGATTTTATACAGTAGAAAATAACAAAATTTTTAACTCAATTGTTAATTTAAATAATGGTGAGAAAAACAATAAAAGAAACTTGGTTCCATTCGGCGAGTTTCAGCCTTTTAATGGGGCATTAAATAACTTAAGTTCTTTTTTTGTGAGTCCCTATTTCAAAGATCTCACCCCAGGTTCAAATAATCAGGAAAAGCTTACAGTCTTAGGTGAAGCAGTATCAGGCCTAATTTGTTGGGAGCTGGTTTTTGATCAAACTTTTATAAAGAGAACTCTAAATACTGGTCTTATTTTCCATGTTAGTAATGACAGCTGGTATGGTGACTCAATGCCTCCGCAACACTTTAGGCATGTAAAAGCCAGAGCAGTCGAATCGAATAAATGGGTCATTAGATCAACCAAAGATGGAATTAGCGCAATTATCTCGCCTTCACTGTCGCATAATGATCAAAAAATCCTAAGAGGCAAAGAGGGTTATATTTCAGAAACAATCAGTTTTAATAATGAAAATACAATTTTTCTTATTTTTGGAAACTGGCCTTTATTTATTTTATCTTGTTTGGTTATGACATTTGCTATGATGAATAGCAGAAAACCCAAATGAAAATTTTATATACTCTGTTATTGATGTCCCTTGTGTATGCCAAGGAGATTGAAATTTCAATCTCAAAACAAAAGTTATTTCTAATTAATAATGACGGCTTAGTTACAGAGTACAATATTTCCTCCTCAGCCTATGGTGAAGGGTCGCTAGAAGGTTCGTATAAAACTCCCTTAGGAAAACACATCGTTAAGAAAATGATAGGTCAAGATGTGCCCTATGGAGGCAGGTTAATTGGAAGGGTTTATCAGGGCGAGATATATCCTATCTATTTTCAAGATAATGTAATAGTGCAGGAAGATGTTGTGCAAAGCCGGATTATATGGCTGGACGGTCTTGAGGAAGGAGTAAATAGAGGTGCTGGGATAGATTCTTTTCAAAGATATATTTATATTCACGGAACACCAGAAGAATGGCGACTTGGACAAAAAGCATCAAAAGGATGCATAAGAATGTCAAATAAAGATGTGATTGAATTATTTTCCCTTATCAACGCTGGAACCTTGGTAAATATACTGCCTTAAGAAGATATAAAAAATATTTATATTAATTTATAAAAAATATTGATATTACTTCAAAAACATATAATATTGTTTATCTAAGTCAGTCTCTCCTCTCCCCCATGACTGGCACTTATGGGGCTTCGGCCCCATTTTTTAGGAAGAGATTATGGAAAATATTTTTAATTTTTTTAGGTTGGGCGATATGAGAGAGAAGATTTCTGATTCATTTGAGCTTGTGGTACTATGCCTTATATTTTTAATATTATTGTTGGGCATATCACCTAATGGCTAAACACCTACTGTCTTTATTATTATTTGTTGCAGTCGACATACTGGCTGACTGCCCAGATTTGCTAAACGAAGACGTCAAAATTCTAAACAAACAAGAGTTTAAAAATCTTTGTGAGTACAAAGATAAAACAATTTTAGTGGTAAACACTGCAAGCAAGTGTGGGTTTACCTACCAGTATGAGCAATTAGAGGACTTATATAGAGAATTTAGTACTAAGGGGCTTGTTGTTTTAGGTTTCCCATCAAGAAATTTTCTTTACCAGGAATTTGATGATGAGGGAGAGGTTGCAGAATTTTGTCAAACAAATTTCGATATTACTTTTCCACTCTTTTCACTTACTAATGTAGGAGCAGCCAATACAAGTTCGTTCTATAAAAAGCTATTCAAGGAAACACAAGAAAGACCAAAATGGAACTTCCATAAGTACTTAATAAAACCCAACGGTGAAGTAAAAAGTTTCTCTCACAAACTTGATCCACAAGATCCTATTATTGTTCAGGCGATTCTAGACTCTATTAATTCGTAGTGATTATCATGACCAATGATCACTGTATTAGGCTTATTCTCTGCAAATATTCCGACTTCTAAAATCCCATCTATAGCATTAATTTTTTTTTCAAGCTCTAATGGATTGGCGACCAACACGCCTCTCAGGTCTAAAAGAATGTTGCCACTATCAGACAAAGAGTTTCGACGCATAATTTGTGGAAAATCATCATTTAGCGAAGTAATAACTCTATCTATTTTTGTTTCACAGACCTCAACAGGAATACCAAACTTGCCAAGCATATGTACTTGTTTTGAATTGTCAGCGATACAAATAAAGTATTTAGAATGTTTAGTAAGTTTTTTTTCTAATAAATGTGCTCCGCCTCCGCCCTTAATTAAATTTAACTCTGGATCTATTTCATCTGCTCCATCTACATAGATATCTAGACATTTTGTATTCGGCAATGTTTTCTCAACCTTAATACCCAAGCTTTCAACAAGTTCAGTTGTTCTTATTGAGCTTGAATAAATTAGATCAATTCTATCTTTTAGTTTGGGAAGAAAATTTTTAGTAAAGAGGTCCGTAGTGCTCCCAGTACCTAGACCTAAAACAAAATTTTCAACATTCATTTCAATAATTTTATTAAAGGCGCCTTTAGCAGCATTAAGTTTTTTATTCATAGATATTTTGATCAGTAATAATTTTATCTAATCTTATATCAGTTTTATTTTGAAATGGATAATCTTGCAATTGGAAATCATAACCAACGCCCCATAATTTTGGCCTGTATCTTGATCTCTTGATATTTTGAAATAATTTATCGAAATAGCCTTTACCATAACCAATTCTGTACAAACTTAGATTAAAGGCCACCAACGGCACAATAATAATATTAAGTTGGGAGAGATTTATATGGTCTGCTTTGTTGGGTTCTAGGATGTTAAACTTGCCTCTCTTAAAGCATTTGGAAATTCTGCAGAATTTGATTTTATCTTTAATAATTTTCGGGGTTGCATATTTTTTTCTCGGATGAAAAAAGATCATAGGCTCATTTCTCGTTGACATAAAGGTCCCAATATTCTTGCTTTTCACGAATGCACTTTCAGCAAATAATTTTTGATTGATTTTTTTTGAAAGAATAAGTTTTTGGCTATAGGTAAGTTCTAATCTTTTATCTAAGGATTTTTGTCTTATTTCTAATTTTGATGGCATCTGAATCATAGTTTACAGTCACCCTGAACCCTTAAGGTCAGGTGGGCAGCTCATTTATAAAGTAAGGCTTCCTTTAAAAGTATTGCACAGCTAAATAAACTCTGCTTCCCTATATTTACAATATCGGTTCTAGAGTAAATTCTGAAAACCAATGATCCAGATAGAATTAATATAATCTTTTTTTCGATGTTTTTTAATTATTGGTTTAAGAAAATCTCTAATTTTTCTGTAAGGGCATTGATTCTTTTGTCGGTCTCAATATTTTCGGAGTTATTAATTTCTTTAAGTTTTTTGTTTTCAATAGCAAGCTTTAGAGCAGAATAAACCAAGCCATAATCAAGCTTATCTTCTGGGGGATTAATTTCTTCGATTAATTGTAATATCTCTCTTTCTGCCTCTTTAAATGGCAAATAATCGCTGTAGGGTATTTTAAAAATAAATTTTCTATTTCGAACCACAAGTTCAACTATTTGTTCATTCATCCTAAAGATTTGCCTCCATCAACATTAATATTCCTACCAGTCATGTACCTATTCATTCTAATTAGATAATCCACTGTAGAGACTATATCATTTTCATTGCCCATTCTTTTGAGAGGGACTTCTAAAAGCATCTGTTTCTGTTTCTCTTCATCTGGTGGGTTGTTTTCATCCCAAAGGATTATCCCTGGCGATACGGCATTTACTGTAATGTTTGGTGCCAATTCTTTAGCGAGTGATTTTGTTAAATTTAGCAATCCAGCTTTAGCTGATGCATATACTGTGTAATTTGCTAAGCCTAACTCGGCATAAATATCTCCCATGTTAACAATGGTTCCTTTGTTCATCTTCAACAAACTGCCTAAATTTTTACAAATAAAAATTGGAGCTTTTAAATTAGATGATATTAAGGCATCCCAATCGGCTTCAGTAATTTCATCTATTGCTTTTGAATAAAATGTAGATGCATTATTAACTAGAGCAGTTAGGTTCTTATGCCTCTTAGCTATAAGTTGGCACATTTCATTTAGTTCGTCTAGGTTATCAAGGTCTGCCCTATACGCATAGCATGAATTTTTACGTATTTTGTTAAGCTCATCAACTAGCGATTCTGCACTTGAGTTTGAAGATCTGTAATGAAAGATAACATCCCAACCAAGATTATGAAAATGCAATAAGATAGCTTTTCCAATTCTTTTGGCTCCACCAGTAACGAAAATTGCATTATTCATTTTGCTCAATAATTTTAATAATTTTTAATCTTTTTTCATGCGGTATGAGTTCTTTTTTTATATTTGAAAGATAGCTGAAATCAACCTTTTTTATTTTTTCATAAATTGATCTATGGTTTAAGTTTGATTTCTCGAAGTAAGGGAGCACTTTTATAAAGAGTTGATCATACTGAGAGGAGGTCATTTTTAAATAAAAATTTGCCCGTACTTCAACTGCATCATTTGAATTGTAGGCATCCATTGCTTTCCAGACATCCAATGTTTTTTTCGTAGTATTTCTTAATAATAATGCTTGAGCAAACTTGTAATTATTCATACTAGAAATCTGGCACCAAGCAATATCAAAATCATTTGAAACTTTTGTTGGTAGTCTACTTAGCGTGGTAAACCAAGGCTCAATTAATTGAAAATCAATAATATTTTGTAAGAATCTAGTTGCGCTGATAGCAAAACCTTTTTCAAGCTCTAAATAAACTCGCTCCGCTTTTAAATATTTTAGTTCATTTGATAATTTAATTTTATTCAAAGCTCCCAAAGTCTTTTTATGAATTGAAAAGTCCTCGAACTTTGTTTTAAATCTTATTAACCTCAAGGACCTCAATGGATCTTCAAAAAAAGCGTCTGAGGTATGCGCCAAACATTTATTCTTTATGTCTTGGACTCCATTATAAGGATCAATAATATTGCCTTTCATATCCATAGCAATTGAATTAATGGTTAGATCTCTCCTTGATAGGTCTTGTTCAAGAGTAACAGAGGAGTCAAAATCAACTGTAAAACCACTATACCCTTTGCCAGTTTTTATCTCTGTCCTTGCTAATGCATATTCTTCATTGGTCTCTGGGTGGATAAATACGGGGAAATCTTTCCCAACTTGCTTATAGCCTAATGAGATCATTTCTTTTGGAGTTGAGCCGACAACAACCCAGTCTGAGTCTGAGGGTTTTATCCCCATGATCTCATCTCTAACAGCTCCACCAACTTTATAGATTTTCATTTCTCTGAATTAACGGTAATTATTGAATTGTCATATAAGTTTATGGCAGCCAGTGAGCCGCCCCACACACAACCAAGATCAATGCCTTTAATTCTGTTGTGATTGGTCACCCCATTAATAGCCGCCCAATGTCCGAAAATTATGTTATCAATTTCATTTAAAGCTTGATGCTGGTAACTAAACCAGGGTTTGTAATTTTCTTTTGTAGATTTATTTAATTTAGTTTTAAGGTCTAATTTATTTTTCTGAGATAAAAACCTAATTCTAGTAAAAACATTTACAAGGTATCTAAGTCTATTTCTTTTGTTCGTTGATTTAGATATTGCTAGTCTTCTATCACTATACATATCTGTTAAAAATTTTTCAGGGTCTTTTTTTAGTGATTCCGTAAGCTCTTCATTTGCAGATTGAATTTCATTCAATCCCCAAGTCGGTAAAATACCAGCATGAACAACTAGAGAGTTTTTGCCCTCAACTCTTAATACTTTGACAAATGGAAATTTTAAAAAGTACTCGATAATCTCAATCTTTTTATTTTTGTTAAGTACCTTTTGAAGAGTATGATTTTTATCTTTTATCTTATGGACTCCAAGCATCATAGCCATCATATGCAGGTCATGGTTGCCTAATACACTTTTTATTTTATTGGCTATGATATAGTCAATGACTTTTTCAGATTCAGGGCCACGATTCACAAGATCACCAACGCAAAAAAGTTTATTTTCTTTATTTGGATCAATAATTTTTAAAAGGCTCTTAAATTCTGAATGACAGCCCTGGATATCTCCGACAATAAATCTAAATTTGCTCTTCACTTATATCTAGTATTTCAAAATAATCTTTTAGAGCAAGCTCTTCAGGTCTTAGAGATACCTCAAATGTGAGTTGTTCAAAACTATTAATTAAATTCCTCAGCGAGCTTCTTATTTGCTTGCGTGGATTTGCAAAGCATAAACTTAAAAGGTTTTTTAGCCTCGCATAGTCTTTCATTCTTTTTTGATTTCTATTATGTGGAGAAATCTTGATCAGTGTGGACGTTACCTTTGGCTTAGGGACAAATGCTTCAGGGTGGACATCAAATAGCTGCTCTACATTTGCAAAGAAATTTGCTTGCAAAGAAATTTTTGTGCTTTTCCCTTCCTTTGGAGCAAATCTATTGGCAAGTTCTTTCTGTATAAGAAAAGTAGCACTATTAAAACTGATTCCAGATTCAAGCAAATTCAAGATGATTTGTGAAGAAATATTATAAGGCAGATTGCCCACAAATATATTCCCATTACCCTCAAATTTCTTAAGATCTGTTTTCAAGATATCTTGGTTAATTATTGTTATGCCCTCCTGATTTATGTATCTTTTGGCAAGATGGTTTGCAAGGTTGTTATCGATTTCAATTGCTGTTATGGGCAAGCCAGTATGAATAAGATTTTTGGTTAAAGCGCCGTCACCAGGCCCAATTTCAATTACTCTTTTACAGCCTGTAAAGTCTATAGAAGAAAAAATTTTATCAAGAATAATATTGTCACGCAGAAAATTTTGTCCTAATGATTTCTTAAATTTTCTTACCATAGCCAGCTAATTTAATGGCTTCTATCATGCTAGAAGGATTTGCAATTAGTTTTTCTGCAATGTCGTAAGCTGTTCCATGATCTACTGAGGTTCTCATAAATGGAAGGCCAAATGTAATATTAACTGTCCCAAAGAAATCTATTGTTTTAATTACTGGTAAGGCTTGATCATGATACATGCTTAACAAGCCGTCATATCCATCTTTAAGAAAGACTGTATCTGCAGAAAAAGGACCTTCAATCCTTAGGCCTTTTTCTTGAAACTGCTGTATGACTGGTTTTATCACTTCTTTCTCTTCATTTCCAAATCTACCGCTTTCACCACAATGTGGATTTAAACCCATAATACCAATCTTTGGATCTGTAATACCAAAATACTGCGTCAACCCTTTGGTAAAAGTTTCAATGCTTTCCTTGAGGACTTCTTGAGTCAGGCAACGTGAAACATCTTTTAAAGGTAAGTGGGTAGTAACTAAGCCAACAGTAAATTTTGTGTTTCTTAAGACCATTAATACATTCTGTGTATTTGTCTTTAATTTTAAATGCTCAGTATGACCACTAAAGCCAGGTGAAATTTCCGCAATGAATTCTTTATTTATTGGGCCAGTAACAAGATTGCTTTTATGCTGTTTGCAAAGATTTATAGCAGCATCAATACAGTTGAGTATATATTCGGAATTATTTTTATTGGGCAATCCTAAATTATTTGGCTTGCAAGCATCAACATAATTAAAATTTAGGCAGTTACTCTTGAGGCTCTTAAGGTCGTTTGCTCTGTTAAGAGCTAAATTGATAGGAATTCTTTTTATTAAATCTTCGAGTATTTTTGGATCAGATATTACAAGAATGTTATTAAGATTGGATCGTATCACCTCATCATTAAGTGATTTGAGAAATACTTCAGGCCCCACTCCTGATGGGTCTCCCAAAGAAATAACAACCTTATTATTAAATATCAAGAGTCTTTAACTTCAATAAATGCTTCTGCCCTAAGCTCTTGGAGATCTGACTCAAGTTCTTCCTGAAATTTTCTGTTGTATAGATAGGAAAATGCTTGTTCAGCAACATTATCGTCTGTTTTATCTTCCACTCTAGTCGCTAATACTTCAAGAATATGCCAACCAAATTGAGTTAAGAATGGTTCAGTAATAGTATTTAGGTCTGAATTTATCATCTTTTCTTCAAATTCAGGAGCATATTTACCTTGGCCAGCCCAACCTAAATTTCCACCTTCTTGTTTTGAGCCTGGGTCATCTGAAAACTCTCTAGCGAGCTCTGAAAATGATTCCCCAGCAATAATTCTCTCTCTAATAGCATCTAAGGCAGATTCACTGCTCTCTTCATCTCTTATTCTATTAGGTATAAGAAGTATATGTCTTACATCCCATTGCTTCTCAAAAGTAACCATGGGACCTCTTTTATTTTCTAAATATAAAATATGTTTACCAGCACCTGTTTGGATTATCTCAGAAAATTCACCAATATTTAGGTCTGCAATTGGAGCCTGAAATACCTGAGGAAATCCGGTTATGTTTCTCCAACCCAGATCTCCAGAGTTGTTATCTTCTGAATAAAGGGCAAAAAGATCATTGGCATTAGTGCCTTCAGAAAGTTGTGCTTTGATAACTTTTGAGATTTCATCTATATCTTTATCAGAATTATTCCTTACCAATATTTGCTTAACATGTAATTCTGGTCCAAGTTGAGATTTTGCTTCATCAGTATCCAGAAAACTATCTAACTCATCTCTGGTGATTGAAATTTTATTTTGGATACGTCCTTGTTGCACTCTTTGAATTTTTAAAGACTTTCTTACTTCTTCTCTGACTTGTTCATAAGAATCGCCTTGATCTTCAACATACTTAACAAATGATTCTAGATCCATTTCATTTTGTTGTGCTAATCGCTTCAAGGTGAGATTTAATTCCTCATCACTAACTTTAATTCCAACTCTATCAGCAATTTGTAGCTGGAGTTCTTCTAGAATTAACTCTTCAATAATGCTTTCTCTCAGTTCCTCGTCACTTGGAATTCTTCGTCCACTTACTGCAGCCTCTTTTTTAAAGTCAGACATTCTTTGTTCGATATCTGATTCAAGAACTACGCCATCATTTACTATTACGGCAACGCTATCCAGCTCTTCAGCTTCGAAAGCTAAGACGAAAAAAAATAAAGAAAGAATTTTAATTAAATATGCCATTTTGAATAATTTTTTCTATTGGTTTTAATGCTTCCGACAAACCAACAAGTTCAAACTCAAAGCTAAGGTTATTTTTTAGAACGGGATTAGTCAAATATATTTGTTGAAAATAATTACGATTAGAGTAATCAGGAGAAGTAAACGGAAAAAATCTAGCTCTTTCAAAAGCTAATCTTAGCCGAAAACAATACTGTTCCCATTCTATTCCTAATATATTTTCATTAATTGTTTTTTCTCTAGTTGAATATTGTGTGCGACCAAAAAAAGAAAAATTATTAAAATCTTTCTTAAATTTCATTAAGTAATTATCCATAGAATTTAAGGGATAGCTTGTCATCATCAGTTCCCTCTTTTCTATGGCAAAATAGCTGTTTTTTGTTTGATAGCTTAAACCAAGATCGAGTCCAATTATTTCATTCTTCTTAAGGCTATAGTTGCCTGAGGCACTAACACTCAAATGACCGTATTTTTGGTTCAACGAGAAAAAAAATGGTTGATTTTCATAGAATTGACTCAGGATTGGACCCTCATTTTGAAAATTATATTCTTCATACAAATTTGTTGAAAATGAATAATTGAGCGACCCTAAATTTCCCGAGTTGTAGATGAAAACCTTTCTTTGATTAGCAAATTTATCTTTGCCAACCCACAATTTCGTGCTGATATTTGAGTCAGGACTAGGAGATTTTGGGTACGAATCCAACAAAGGATTTTTAAATTGATCATCAAAACTCGAATAAATATACCCAAATTTAAAACTAGAATCTGACAGTTCAATTATTTGTCTTATCGAGTAGGATGCTGACTGAATATCCTCTTTTGTTTCTTGATAGTTAATTGTGTATTCATTCCAGTCACCAACAATCGTGGTAACTAGATTTGAGCTTTGTAACTGTGATTTTTTTTCAAAAGTGATATTCCTGTGTGCTCTATCTACATCTTGATAAACAAGATATGGAAAGTCTGCTGATGGATGTGGTGGCAATATCTTATTTAGTAAGGTTACGTTATTTTGTATCTTGAATTTAGAATATTCAGTCTCTCGAGTAGCATTCCATCCTCCAAAACTATAAAGGGATATGTATCTAAAAAAATCTTTCGAATGTGTTATTGGCCTTGGCAAGCTAATATTTTTAAATGATTCACGCCCAATTTCGAAAATACGCCTGTCAGTAAGAAGATTTATGCCATAGCTTTGTTTTAAATCGAGGGTTCTTCTCTTTATATTTAGAAATTTATAACCATAGTTTTGGATCAAGCTATCACCACTAAAATCACTATAGTCAATGTATAAGGTTAAGGCATTGGTAAGTTTAAACTGAGAGTTAAGCTGATAAACCCAAGAGCTATCATCATCATTTATCAGAAATGTCTGAAGTCTAGAAGAATTTCTATCAGAGTTATATTCGTAATCAAAAGATAAGCCAAATTTTGAATTGGTATAAATAGGTTCAATTTCAATCTTAGAGTTATCAGTTTGTGATTTAAATTTATAGCTAAAATCAAATTCTGAATCTGTTATGCCAAGATTAGGTATGTTTAGATTTTCCTCTTCTCCAATTTGTATGTTGCCTGCCCAAAAGACAGGCACATTCATAATTTCAACGCGTGCATCCCTAACACTTAGTTTTTTTTGATTTTGATCATATTGGGCATTTTTTGCAGTTATCTTCCAGATAGAATCACTTTGACAAGTATTAAAATCGATATCACTTAGTTCAAAAATATCTTCCTCGATCTTTGCGGAATTAAAATTAATGCCCACATTATTTTCTATTTCTAATGACCCTTTTTGAACAATAATATCAGCATCTGTATCATTTTCATGACATTCAGAACTTAAAAAATTTGCCATTAATAAGCTTAAATACAAATAATGTTTTTTCACTTTAAACATATGGTTGTTATTATAGTTGTTAGAGCTATAAATTAATCTATAAGTTCAAACAATGAGTTTAAAAGACAAAGTAATATTTATTTCTGGGGCAAGCAGAGGCATAGGTCTTGCTATTGTCAAAAAGGCTGCTGAAGATGGCGCTAAAATTGCGATTGCCGCAAAGACTGTTGACCCACACCCAAAATTAGAAGGCACCATTTTCACGGCCGCAGAAGAAATAGAAAGAGCCGGGGGCCAAGCATTACCGCTTCAATGTGATATTCGTAGTGAAGAAAGTGTTAATAACTGTGTTAAAAAAACTGTTGAGCATTTTGGAGGTATTGATATTTGTATTAACAATGCCTCAGCAATTAGCCTTACCCCAACACTGCAAACAGATATGAAGAGGTATGATTTGATGCATAATATCAATGGCAGAGGTACTTTTTTAGTATCTAAAACCTGTATTCCGCATCTGCTCAAATCTGAAAATCCTCATATTCTAAATTTATCGCCACCACTAGATATGAACGAAATATGGTTTCAAGGTTCTGTAGCATATACAGTTGCAAAATTTAATATGAGCATGTTTGTCCTTGGCATGGCAGCAGAGTTTAAGGGACAAATTGCTGTAAATGCGCTATGGCCTAGAACGGCAATAAAGACGGCTGCTGTGAAAAATATTTTAGGAGGAGATGAAATGATGCAGAAATCAAGAGACCCTCAAATCATGGCCGACGCTGCTTATATCATTTTAAATAAGGACAAAGATTTGTTTACTGGCAACTATGTTATTGATGATACTCTTTTGGCAGAGCATGGCGAAACTAACTTTAGAAAATATGCAGACTATCCATTTGCTGAGCTGATGCCCGATTTTTTTGTTCCTGCAGATTCATATCCTGTACCAAAGGCAGTTAAAGACAGTTGAGCGAGACAAGCCCAAAGTTAATTGATTGGATAGAGCAAACAACAGGCAAACATGAATTTTATATAGAGCAACTAAGAAAAGAAGCTAGTGACAGAAACTACTACCGTGTTAAAAGTGAGGAAATAAGTTATGTTGTTATGGAAAATACTAAGAATCCAGAATCAGCAGCGAATTTTCTTTATGCATCTAAATTATTGAAATCTTCTCATGTGAGTGTGCCAGAGATCTATGCGTTCTCAGAAGACTTAAATTTTCTTTTGATTGAAGATCTTGGTAATGATGTTCTGGACACAAATATAATTTTAAGTTCAGATGAGATTCTTGATGGTGCTCTTAAGGAGTTGAGAAAGATCTATAACGTCCCACTGGATGTCTTAAAAACACACGATCAAGAAGTTTTGTTAAACCAAACCAGTAATTTTTTTTCAATATTTGAATACAAAAATATTCATCTAGATTCAGATGATCAAGAAAAATTGAATCAACTTCGCCATGATCTAGTTGGCTCTCTTATCTCTCAGGAATATGTGCCTTGTCATACAGACTTTGAGAGAAGAAATCTTTTAGCATTTAGGGAAAAAATTTATGTCATTGACTTCCAAGATCTTTGTGTGGGGCCGATAGGAATAGATCTAGCATCTTTAGTATATGAACATCAATTTGATTATGAGCAAGAAGAAATTAGAGTTGCCATTGAAATACATGCTCTTGAGTCGAGGCTAAATCATCCAGAAACATTGATAAAAGATATCCATACCGCTTTGGCTCATCGCTCTATGAGAATAATTGGTACATTTATAGGGTATTTCAAAGAAGGCAAATTATTAAATAGGCAAAAAGATATTGATCTTTTTATTGGCAGGTTGATATTTGCATTAAAGGAATTAAAGATTTTAGAAAATTATAAATTTTTAGAAAAGTTATTATGAATGCAATAATTCTGGCGGCAGGAGAAGGCAAAAGATTAATGCCTTTAACAAAAGATACCCCCAAGGCATTAATAAAGATTAATGGTAAACCATTATTGCAATACCATTTAGATAAACTCTTAGCTCAAGATTATAAAAATATAGTAGTTACTTGCTTTACTCATGCAGATCAAATCAAGAATTTCTTGACCGAGAATTATGCACTGAAGAACGTTCAAGTTAGTGAGGAAAGGGAATTGCTTGGCACAGGCGGCGGCATTAAGAATGCTATGAAATTAATTAATAATGATGATTGTTTGATTGTAAATGCTGATATTTTTTCAGACATAGATTATGGAAAATTGAAAGATTGCCGATCACCTAAGGTTTTTGCAGTTAGGGCTAAAAAAGGTGATTTTAATATTAAAAAAAATAAAGTTTTTCTAGATGGCAGTCGGGGATATACCTTTACTGGTATAAGCATTATCAATCAATCATTCTTTTCTAAAATCAATTTACAAGTCTTTGATTATTGGCAAGAAGTTCTCAAACCTATTGCTGCTTTAAATGAATTGGAAGCAGAAATTATAGACGCAAACTGGTATGATGTAGGCACTATGGATGCGTTAAAAAATTTTAGGAATGAATAAAGTAATTGCTCCTTCTATCTTGTCTGCTGATTTTGCTCGCCTGGGAGAAGAGGTAACGGAAGTTATTGATGCTGGTGCTGAATGGATACATTTTGATGTGATGGACAATCATTATGTGCCTAATTTAACTGTGGGTCCGATGGTATGTGAGTCTTTAAGAAATTATGGGATTAAAAATTTTATTGATGTTCATCTAATGGTTGAACCAGTTGATGATCTAGTTAGTAAATTTGCTGATGCTGGTGCTGATATGATTTCATTCCATCCTGAAGCAAGCCATCACGTGCATAGAACCCTTCAAAAAATCAAAGATTCAGGTTGCCAAGCTGGGCTTGTGCTAAATCCAGGAAGCCCAATCTCATTAGTTAATGATCTTCTTGAAGAAGTAGACTTAGTTTTATTAATGTCTGTCAATCCAGGTTTTGGAGGACAAAAATTTATCAGCAAAACTCTTGAAAAAATAAGAAAACTCAGAAAAAAGCTAGATAAGCTCAAGAGGCCTGTGAGGTTGGAAGTTGATGGCGGCATCAATCTAGATAATATTAAAGAGGTTAGTAATGCAGGTGCGGACACTTTTGTGATGGGTTCAGCAATTTTTGGCTCAAATGACTATAAAAAAACAATTTCTACTGCTTATAGCCTTATTGCTTAGTAGTTTCTTTGAATCTGCTCAGATAAAAATTAAAGATTTTCAACTTTTTGTAGAAATTGTTGAATCAACAGAAGATCGAGCTAGAGGCTTAATGCATAGAACAGAACTAGATGCCAACGCAGGCATGCTTTTCATATGGCCAGAAGCTGACCGAAAATGTATGTGGATGAAAAATACATCTATTCCCTTAAGTGTTGCTTACCTCGATGAAAGATATGTAATCAGAGAAATTTATGACCTGATTCCATATTCTGAAAAAAATGTTTGCTCTAAATCTAAAAAGATAAAGTATGCCTTGGAGGTGAATAAAGATTGGTTCAAGGAAAAAGATATTAGGATTTTATCTAAAGTTTCTTTATTAGACTAAATATACCTACTTAAGGTTGTCATTATCTTAGATGTTGCTGTCATAATTCCTTTTACTGGTAAAGGCAGCTCAGCACTTCCATGATTTTTTGCTTCTTGACCATGCGCTTCTTCTTCTTCTAACATTTTTTCAAGAATTTCTCTGCTCTTTACATCCTTTGGAGACATTTCATTAAGATGTCTTTTCAGATGTTCAACAACCTGTTTTTCTGTTTCTTCTACGAAGCCTAAACTAGTCTTATCTCCAATCAAACCTGCAATTGAACCTAATGTAAATGATCCAACATAGTACAAAGGGTCAAGTAAAGATTTCTTTCCTCCAAGCTCTTCGAGACGCTTACTGCACCATTCGAGATGTACAAACTCTTCGTCGCCAGCTTTAAGTAGGTGTTTTTTTATTTCAGGTGTTTTTGAGAAAAATGCTTGCCCTCTATAAAGTGCTTGTGCAGACACTTCTCCAGAGGCATTCACTCTCATCAGAGAGATTGACTGCTTTTTATCTGTGTCAGAAAGATTATTTTCAAGCTCTCCCTTATCTTTGTAGTTTATTATTCTAAGGAAATGACTAAATTCTTTTGCAACTTTATCACTAAGACTCATAAATTTCCCCAATATCATCTCTATAGGTGCAATTCTCGAAATTTACAGAGTCAATTTTGCTGTAAATAAATTTTTGGCAACTTTCAATTGAATCTCCTTGATAATTCAGTGAAAAAACTCTGCCTCCAGTACTTATTAGTACATTGTCAGAAATATTTGTTCCAGCATGAAAAAGTTTGCATTCACCTAAATCTCCAATTTCAATTGGCAAGTTATTTCTATATGATTCTGGGTACCCTCCAGATGCAATCACAACTCCCATTGCTGCACCTTTTTTCCAACTAATTTTTGGATCTTTATCATTTAAGGCATCTAGGAGAATGTTCAGGAAATCTGAATCCATTTGCATCATCAAACATTGGGTTTCTGGATCACCCAATCGACAATTATATTCAAGTACCTTAGGTTTGTTATCTTTAATCATTAGCCCAAAATACATAAAGCCATAATATGTAATGCCTCTATTGTTTAGTCCTTTTATGGTTGGATTAACAACTTGCTGAATAATGTTTTCTTTTAATTCGTCACTCATGAATGGTGATGGGGCAATGCAGCCCATTCCTCCAGTATTTGGCCCCTCGTTGCCTTTTAAAAGTGGTTTATAATCGACGCTAGTCTCAAATGGAATAAATTTTCCTGGTGTCATGATTCCCATAAAACTTAATTCAGTACCAAATAAACATTCTTCAATTAGTATTTTTTGACCAGCTTCTCCAAATTTAGAATCTTTCATTACTTCTTGTACCCAATTAATTGCTTCATTTACATTTTGGGCTACCAGCACACCCTTGCCGGCAGCTAACCCATCTGCTTTTAAAACTATTGGATAATTGCAAGCTTTTAAATGCTCGCAAGCATTATCTGCAGAGTCAAAAAAATGTGCATCACCTGTAGGGATGTTATTTTCAAAAAGAAACTGCTTGGAATAAATCTTCGATCCTTCAAGCTGAGCTCCGATAGCATCCGGTCCAAAAATCAATGTACCAGTTTCTGATAAATAGTCTTTAATGCCATTTACAAGGGGGTCTTCAGGCCCTACAACGACTAAATCTATCTGCTCGCTTTCAATCAAGTCTTTTATTCCAGAAAAATCTGTTACTTTAATTCCGGTATTTTCACATTTCTCCTCAGAAGATGTACCACCATTGCCAGGTGCAATAAAGATTTTTTTGCAGTCACTTGATTGAGCAAGTTTCCAAGCAATGGCATGCTCTCTTCCACCTTGACCAATAACCAATACTTTCATCAATGTTTAAAATGCCTTATTCCTGTAAAACACATCGTCATACCATGCTCATTAATTGCATCAATTACTTCCTGATCGCGAACAGAACCTCCTGGCTGAATGACATGTTTAATGCCAGCTTCTGCTGCCAAGTCAATGTTATCCCTAAAAGGGAAAAAAGCATCTGAAGCCAATACACAGCCAGCAGTGTTTATACCTTCTTCTTTAGCTTTCATCACTGCTATTTTGGTACTGATGACCCTACTCATTTGACCAGCTCCAATTCCTATAGTCATTTTATCTTTAGCAAGGACGATGGCATTTGACTTCACATGTTTAGCAACTTTCATGGCAAAGATTAGATCATCTTGTTGCTCAGAGTTTGGTTTAATTTCTGAAACAGTTTTTAATTCATAGTCACTTGGATTTAAAGAATCAGAAGTTTGGGTAAGGTTAACTTCATAGATTGATCTATTTTCAGTGAAGCTTATTGCTAATGATTTTGAAATTAAAAGGCGTATATTTGGCTTATCAGCAAGTAACATTTTTGCATCAGCATCAAAGCTTTCAGCAATTATTACCTCAACAAATTGCTGTTCTAGAATATGTTTCGCTAGCCCTCCATCAAGAGCACCATTTAAAGCAATTACTCCGCCAAATGCTGATGTAGGATCAGTTGAGAATGCTTTTTTATAAGCATCACTAAAACTATCAGATTCTGCCACTCCACACGGATTTGCATGCTTAACAATACATACTGCTGGATTTTTAAACTCATTAACGCATGCCCAGGCTGCAAGAGAATCATTAACATTGTTATAGGAAACTTCTTTACCTTGTAATGGCGACAAGAAATCTATGGGAGAATTTTCAGTTACTGTTATAGAGGCATTTTGATGGGGGTTTTCACCATAACGTAATTTCTTGCTAGATTGATTTAATGAAATAGGGTGCTGATGTAACCAGCTATGGACAAGACTGTCATAAGATTCTGTAGTTGCAAATACATGACCTGCTAATTCTCTAGATTCCTCTACAGTCATACCATTGATATTAATTTTTTGATAGTCCTTTGGATCACAAACACTAACCGTATGTTTGTAGTTCTTTGCTGCAGCTCTTAACATGGCCGGCCCACCTATATCGATCTTTTCAATCAGATCATCTTCAGTAGCAGATTCCTTTTTGAGTTCTTCAGCAAATGGATAGAGATTTACAATTACTAAATCAATTTTTTCAGCACCTAATTCTTCTAGCTCTTTCTGATCTTTATTGCCTCTAGCAAGAATACCAGCATGAATCTTTGGGTGCAGCGTTTTTACCCTGCCATTAAATAATTCTGGTGACCCTGTATAAGAAGAAACTTCTACCACGGAGACATTATTTTCAAGTAAATATTTTGCTGTGCCGCCAGAGGAAATGATTTTAATACCAGCATTATCTAAAGATTGAGCTAACTGTAAAATTCCATCTTTATTGTAGACACTAATGAGTGCTGTTTTAATTTTTATCATTAGAGTAGGCCGTATTTTTCAAGTTTTTTCCTAAGAGTTCCTCTATTCAGTCCTAGAATTTTGCTCGCCTCAGATTGATTCCCTTTGCATTTTTTCAGCACTACTTCAAGTAAAGGGGGTTCGATTTGACTAAGAGTTAATTTATATAGTTCTATAGGAGTCTCACCATCTAGATTCCGATAATATCTCTTGATTGCTCTTTTAACTTCCCCGCGAAGACTTCTTTTACTTGTATTAAATTTGGTAGACATCAAATGGTATAATTACTGCCTAAATGAAGACAGCCTCGATACTCCTCAAAAAAAAATTAGATAAAGATATTGATCATTTTTTAAGCAATAGTCAAATTCATTACTTAAAAAAAGTATTAAAAGTTAGGAAAGATGAATCGTTTCATGTATATGATGGCAGTGGCAGCAGGGCAAGTTGTATTTTTACTGATCATGATAAAATTACACTACTTGAGACTTCTTATTTTAACCAACACTACACTTGCAGTGCTTTAGTTCCTTTCTTAAAAAAAAATCATTTCGAATTTTGCCTACAAAAGTTAGTTGAAATTGGTGTGAGCAAGATATTTCTTTATATCTCTGAAAAAACAAAACATAAATTCTCTGCTGCCAAAGAGTCAACACGAAGCAAAAGGTATGAAGAGATAGTGGAGGCAGCATTTTTGCAATCAGAAAATTTTTACTTGCCCGAGATTGATATCTTAGAAGACATATATGCTATGGACTTCAATAATTTTCAATCAATATGTGTTTTGCATCAGATGGCTGAGGTAAAAATGAATAACAAAGAAACTTATGATCTAATTGTATCCGGGGGAGAGTTTGGTTTCTCCGATAATGAAGAAAAGTTTCTTAAGCAAACAACAGCAACTTTTTCTAATTTAGGTAAAAATATACTTAGAGCAGAGACTGCACCGGTGGTAGCTCTAGCAATTAATAATATGAACTTATGAAAGTAGCATTCATCATTAATGATTTTCATTCTATGGATATCAAGAAAGATACATCCATTTATTTAGCACATGAAGCATTCAGAAGAGGTATGGAAGTGCACACATTCAATACCAATAATATTTCTGTAATTAATAACCAACTATTTGCTAAAACCTCAAAGCTATCTTTCCCATCTAAGGATTCGTTAAATTTTGAACTACAGCCAAATGGCAGTGAAGATTTAACAGATTTTTCATGTGTTATTAACAGAGTTAATCCGCCTTTCAATAAAGAATATTTATATATGACGATTCTTTTAGACACTTTTAAAATTAAATGCATTAATCCAACTAAAGCTTTAAGGGAAGTTAATGAAAAATTATCTATTTTAAATTTTCCAGAAATTTCACCAATTACAAGAGTTTCTGCAGATCTAGAAGTCATCAAGGATATGTTTGAAATGGGTTTTGGTAGGCTGGTTTTAAAACCTCTCGATGGAATGGGTGGAAAATCAATCTTTCTTGTTAATAAGGATGATAAGAATTTATCAGTAATTTGGGAAAGCATGACACATAGGGGTAAACATCAAATCATGGTGCAAGAATATATAGAAGCAGCTCAAGAGGGTGACAACAGAATCGTGATCATCAATGGTGCTTTGCTTGAAAATAAATTGATACGTATACCAGATCCAAAAGATTTCAGAGGCAATCTAGCTGCAGGAGCTACTTCAAAAGTTGAAAAAGTGACCCCGAACGACGTGAGCATAGCTAAGAATTTAATCCCATTTCTTAATGAGCAAAATATTTACTTCGCTGGGGCAGATATTTTAGGCGGTAAGTTATCTGAGCTAAACATCACTTCGCCAACCTGTTTACAAGAAATTAACAATAACTCTGACAGTAATCCTGGAAGGGTTTTTTGGGACAATCTGGACAAATTTGAATAGTAAAAAGGCAGAGGTAGTTATTTGTTTCGACTATGGAACAAATAAAGTCGGGGCATGTATAGGTGAAACCTATACTGGAGCCTGTTCACCGCTAGATGTGCTTGCAAACAACAGCAGACTTTATGATGCAATTAAAGCAGTGGTTAAAGAATGGAATCCAAACCTGTTTTTAATTGGCATGCCGAGTAAGCCAACTGAAGGATTTAAAAAAAGCATCAAAATTTTTATACATACTCTTGAGAGTGAATTCCAGCTAAGAGTTGAGATAACCAATGAAGATTTTACAAGTATGGGAATATCTGGAGAAAAAAAGGATTCTGAATCTGCAATGTTAATATTTCAAGATTGGTTTAACTTAAATTATGGCTAGAATACCTCGTGAATTTATAGATAAATTAGTTGATGAATCTGATATTGTTTCAGTATTAGGACAGTACTTAAATCTAAGCAAAAAAAGTAGTAATTATGTGACAAATTGCCCATTTCATGAGGAAAAGACTGCCTCATTTACAGTGAGTCCACAGAAATCTATTTATCACTGTTTTGGTTGCAAGAAGGGAGGTAACGTACTTACTTTCTTGCAGGATTATGGAGGCTTAGATTTTATTGAGGCTGTAGAAAAGTTAGCTGAAATCAATGGCGTGGAAATCCCTAAATCATCTAAAAATGAATACGACAGCTTTTCATCAATTTATGCAATTAATGAAGTTGTTGCTAATTTTTACTACCAGTTCATTAAAGATCATCCTAAATCTGATGCAGTTGCATACTTAAAGGAGCGCGGTCTTAAGGGTCAAACTGTAAAGGATTTTTCAATTGGGTTTGCAGAAAAAAATCAACCAGCATTACTCAAGCTGCTTACTAAACAATTCTCTGAAGAAGATATCCAAAAAAGTGGCACATTTTTAAAGCGAGACAATGGTTTTTTTCCATTTTTCAGAGAGCGTATTATTTTTCCTATTAAAAATATTAAAGGGAAAATAATTGGTTTTGGTGGCAGAGCTTTGGGTGATGGCATGCCAAAATATCTTAATTCGAAAGATAGCCCTTTTTTTCGTAAGGCAAAAGAATTATATGGTTTTGATCTAGCACGAACTTCAAAAAAATATGATTATTTTTTTGTCACTGAAGGTTACATGGATGTAAATATGTTGCATCAAAATGGCATCGATTGTGCTGTGGCTTCACTTGGCACCTCTTTTTCCAATAACCATTTAAATAATTTATTTAGATACAAAAGCAAAGTTATTTTCTGTTTTGATTCTGATGAGGCTGGCTTAAAAGCTGCCTGGAGAGCACTAAATATTTCATTATCTCTAACGATTGATGATAAAACAATTCGTTTCATGTTTCTTCCTAAAGGTGAAGATCCTGATTCATTTATAAAAAAGAATGGCAGCCAAGCTCTACTTGATCGCGCTGAAAGGTCAATGGATATTGAGACATTTATCTATCAATATTTAAAAAGAAATAAAGATATTGAGTCATCAGAAGATATGCGAATCATACTTTTTGAGCTGAAGAAGATAATCGGAAATATAAAATCAGAGCTGCTTAAGGAAACCTTATTAGCAAAATTCTCAAAAGAACTATCAATCAATAAAGAAAGCATTCTAAGAGATGATGTCAATGTAAAAAAGGCAAATAAACCTGCTGCAAACAAGGAACCAAAACCCAGCTATGAGAATAATCTGTTACTGGTTATCTATCTCTATGAATCTTATAAAGATGCGCTTAATGCAAAAGATTTCTTCAATTTTTTAAAGAAAAGCGAGCATCAAGAAATGCTCGACTTGCTTGATATCATGCAATCAATAAGTGACAAAAATACAACTCACAAAGAAAGTGCAGTTTTCGCAAATGCCATGATGATAAATCTAAAGATTACACCTGATGAGGCAATGGAAGAGTTTGAAAGAGCTTCTGATCAACTGAGATACATTTTTGATAACAATTTTATGGAATATTTAATTGAGTTAGCCAATGAAAAAAAATTATCTATAACTAGAAAAGAAAGTTTGCAAAAAATCCTTAATTTAAGAGAAAATGCTTCAGATCAAGAGAAACAACTTATACAATTGCTAAACGCTTATTAGTTGATTTTTTTAATTTAAGAAACATATAACAGAAATGTCAGAAAAAACCTCACCGCAAAATGATATTGCACAGTTAATCCAGCTTGGCAGAGAACAAGGATACCTAACATATGCGGATATCACAGACACATTGCCAGATGGGTCAACAGATGAAGACAACTTTGAAGAAATAGTTCAAGTGCTTCGTGACATGGGTATTAAGGTTTTCGAAAGCACTCCAGATGAAGATGAACTTATGCTCGGAGAAGATGAAGACACGGATGATCTAGCCGCAGAAGATGCTGTAGCCGCGTTATCACAGACTGAAATAGAATCAGGCCGAACAACTGATCCAGTCAGAATGTATATGAGGGAAATGGGAAGCGTTGATCTGCTGACAAAAACAGGTGAAATTGATATTGCTAAGCGAATAGAAGCAGCAATGAAAGAAGTTTTATCATTGTGTGCAGAATACCCATTATGCATCGAATATATTTTAGATTTCTTTGTCCGCATCAAGGCTGGGGAGAAAAAAGTTCAAGATCTAATTTCTGGCTTTATGTTAGATGAACCCGAAGAAGAAATTCAAGAAGAAGAATTCGTTGAAGCGGCAGACGATGATTCGGATGCCGACCATGATGATGAAGAAGCCAATGTTATTTCTTTCGAAGAATGTGAAGCAAAGATAAAAATTATCAAAAGAGAATACAGCAAGTATGTAAAATCCCTTGATGGTGGAGCGCTTGATGCAAAAGCTCAAAAAGCACTAGATAAACTTAAAGATGAATTTCAAAGAATTAAATTCAACTCAAAAGTTTTTGATACCCTAGTCTTAATTCCAGCAGAAAGAAAAACTCAAGTCGGTGCTTTTGAAAGAGAGTTGAAAACTATGCTGGTTAAAAACATAAAAGTACCAAACAAAGAAGCCAGAGAGCTTGTGGAAGAAAATCTTATTGATACAAAACTTTTAACAAAACTTGCTAAAGATAAAAGATTCAACAAAAAAGATATAGATGAAGTAAAACCAACATTTATTAGGATTCAAAAAGATCTGATTAAGATTGATGAAAATAATTTAATGCCAGTTACCCAGATTCTTTCATTAAATAGAAGAATCAATAAAGCATATCGCGGCTTATTAATGGCCAAAAAAGAGATGATCGAAGCCAATTTAAGATTAGTTATTTCCATTGCAAAAAAATACACCAATAGAGGCTTGCAATTCCTAGATCTAATTCAAGAAGGCAACATAGGTCTCATGAAAGCGGTCGATAAATTTGAATATCGCAGAGGCTACAAGTTCTCAACATATGCAACCTGGTGGATTAGACAGGCAATTACCAGATCAATTGCCGATCAGGCCAGAACAATCAGAATTCCAGTGCATATGATTGAGACAATTAATAAACTAAATCGTCTTTCTAGACAGATGATGCAAGAAATTGGGAGAGAGCCAACACCAGAAGAAATGTCAAAACGTCTTGATATCCCTGAAGACAAAATGAGAAAGGTGATGAAGATTGCTAAGGAACCAATTTCCATGGAAACACCAATTGGTGATGATGAAGATTCAAACCTAGGAGACTTCTTAGAGGATACATCTATTAATTCACCTATTGACGATGCAGCCATTAGGGGGCTAAAAGATGCCACTGATGAAATTCTTGCATCTTTAACAGCTAGAGAGGCAAAAGTTCTAAGAATGAGGTTTGGCATTGGCATGAATAATGACCATACTCTTGAAGAAGTAGGTAAACAGTTTGATGTTACCAGAGAGAGAATTAGACAGATTGAAGCCAAAGCACTTCGAAAATTAAGACATCCTACCAGATCTGATGTCTTAAAAAGTTTTCTACACGAGTAAGTAAAAATACTTTACAATTTTGATCTTTGGGCCTGTAGCTCAGTTGGTTAGAGCAGTGGACTCATAATCCATTGGTCCCAGGTTCGAGTCCTGGCGGGCCCACCAATATCAAATAATTTCTATGTGGTATTATTTTTTCTATGCAATCTCCTGTTAATGAATCTCAAAGAATTGAAGTGCTTGATGTTGTTAGAGGATTTTCTTTACTGGGGATCTTATTGCTTAATATCATCGCCTTTGGGTTGTTATCCCAATCTTACATTAATCCTTCATTGGATCTGCCCGACTCATTTACTATAGATTGGGCTATATGGGGCTTTATTGAAGTTACAGCTGAAGGTGCTATGCGTGGAATTTTTTCTATTCTTTTCGGGGCTGGGATTGTGCTGTTCTGTGCCAATAAATCAAAAGCAGATCAAAAACTATTTTTAAGAAGAAATTTTTTTTTACTGTGTTTTGGGATTGTTGATGCATATTTTTTGCTGTGGTACGGCGATATATTGATTACCTATGCAGTTGCCGGCTTTATCTTATATTTTTTGAGAAACTTGACTGGTAAGACTCTATTAAAAATTGCCGTTGCTATTTTATTTTTCACTGCGTTTCTAAATTATCTTGGCAAGGAAGTAATCACTTATTCAAAAAATGCTTATGTAGAGGTGAACTCATTTGAACAAACTGACATAACAGAAGAGAAAATATTATGGGCTGAAGCTTGGGATGAGTTTAGAGTCAATTATCAACCAAATGAAGCAGAGATAGACGCGGAAGTGTCACAAAGAAGAGGCACTTATGCAGAAGTTTTTGCATGGAACGCTGAGCGCAAGAACATAGTGATTTATTCTCTGCCATTTTACCTCTGGGATATTTTTTTAATGATGGTCTTAGGTATGGCTTTATTCAAATTGGGGATCCTTCAAGGTGAACGAAATTTATCTTTCTATAAAAAGTTAGCAGTTATCAGTTTTGCAATTGGGTTAACCGTAAACTTTATTGAGTTGTATTTATTTACTTCATCCGGTTTTGACTATCGTTACTCAAGAGTGTTTTTGTCTTCATATGATCTTGGCAGGTTGGGCATGGCATTGGGCTATATCTCCGTGATTAATATTGTTATTAAAGCTGATGTTTTTAAAGTTTTAAGGCAAAAATTACATAATGTTGGAAGAATGGCTCTAACTAATTACATTCTGCATTCAATTATTTGTATGGTATTGTTCACTGGTATTGGTTTTGGTCTGGTTAATGAGCTAAGTCGTACAAACTTATATCTCATTGTGCTTGCTATATGGGTATTTCAAATTTATTTTTCGGGATATTGGCTTGAGAGATATCACGCAGGCCCTTTGGAATGGATGTGGCGAAATATGACATACAAGAGAACCTTCCAACTTAAAAGAAAGATATAGAAATTATTCTCTTATCTCTGCATAAACTTTACTGCTGCCATCTGAATACATGATCAATATATCATAAGGCATAAATCTATTGTCAAACTCCATTCCAGGTGATCCTAATGGCATGCCTGGCACGGTTAAACCGATTGCATTGGGATGATTCTCAGAAAGAAATTTTTCAATAAACTTTGCAGGAATATGTCCTTCAAAAACATAACCATTAGAGGAAACAGTGGTATGGCATGATTGAAATTCTCGTTTTATATTGTATTTTTTCTTAATGTCATTAAGGCTCTGATAATCTTTTGTATAGGTAACAAACCCATTATTTTCAGCATGCTTAACCCATTCCTTGCAACATCCGCAAGACGGAGTTTTATTTACCAATAAAAATAAATCTTTTATAGACTTATTCTCTTGGCCAATTGAATTATTGGCAAACAACGATGTAGCTAAAAGGAAAAGGCTTACTTTTTTAAGAATCATTATTTTGTATTTTATATTTTTTTTAATGTTAATAAAAAAGGCTCCTTGCGGAGCCTTTATTCAAAGATGCGATATCTCTAATTTACATCAAATCTATCGGCATTCATTACTTTATTCCAAGCTGAAATGAAGTCTGAAACAAACTTATCGTTTGCATCATCGCTTGCATAAACTTCAGCCAATGCTCTTAATTGAGAGTTGGAACCAAAGACAAGATCAACTCTTGAGGCAGATCTAATCTTCTCGCCACTTACTCTATCGAAAGCATCGTATGAGTTTTTGCTTGCTGGTTTCCATTCAACAGACATATCTAGCAGAACTTTAAAGAATTCATTAGATAGTTTATTGGTATCAGAGGAAAAGATTCCCAATCCATTGGCACTTACACCTAATGATCTTAGACCACCAACTAGAACAGTCATTTCTGGTGCTGTTAGACCAAGCAGTTGTGCTTTATCAACCAGCATTTCTTCTGGGCTCACTGCATAATCAGATTTTTGGAAGTTTCTGAAGCCATCAGCTAAAGGTTCAAGTACAGCAAATGATTCTACATCTGTTTGTTCCGCAGATGCATCGCCTCGACCAGGAGTGAATGGCACATCAGAACCAGATGCTTTTTCAATAGCAACATTTCCACCAAGCACGATTACATCAGCCACTGATGCCCCGGTTTCGGAAGCTATGCTCTCATATACTTCGAGAACCTTAGCAAGTTGTTCAGGTTTATTGCCTTCCCAATCTTTTTGTGGAGCTAGTCTTACTCTGGCTCCATTGGCGCCCCCTCTTAAGTCAGAGCCTCTAAAAGTTGACGCACTAGCCCATGCAGTTTCAACCATTTCCTGAATGCTTAAACCGCTATCAGCTAATTTGGCTTTGACTGAAGCAACATCATAATCTGTATTACCTGCTGGCACAGGATCTTGCCAAATTAGATCTTCAGCAGGAACCTCAGGTCCTAAGTATCTTACTTTTGGACCCATATCTCTGTGCAATAACTTAAACCAAGCTCTGGCAAAAGCGTCAGCAAATTGATCAGGATTATCCTTAAATCTTAATGATATCTCTCTATATGCAGGGTCTTCTCTCATAGCCATATCAGCTGTTGTCATCATGGTTGTTACTTTCTTTGATGCATCAGCTGCGTCGGGTGCAAGATCTTCTTCTGCAGGATTGATTGGATGCCACTGCTGGGCACCAGCAGGACTTTTAACCAGTTCCCATTCATACTTGAATAGTGTTTCAAAGTAGCCATTATCCCACTGTGTAGGATTTGGCGTCCAAGCACCCTCGATTCCACTTGTTATTGTGTCTCCACCTTGACCGGAAGCATAACCACTTTTCCAACCAAAGCCCATTTGCTCTATTGGTGCGTCTTCAGGACCAACTCCAACTAGACCAGCATCTCCAGCACCGTGTGCCTTTCCGAAGGTATGACCCCCTGCAACTAGTGCTACAGTTTCTTCATCGTTCATAGCCATACGGCCAAATGTATCTCTAATGTCAAAAGCACTTGCTTTGGGATCAGGATTGCCATCAGGACCCTCAGGATTGACATAAATAAGACCCATTTGCACAGCAGCTAGTGGATTTTCAAGGTGTCTTTCTCCTGTATATCTATTGTTGCCAAGAAATTCATTTTCTGGCCCCCAATAAATATCTTCTTCTGGTGCCCAAATATCTGGCCTTCCACCACCAAAACCAAAGGTTTTGCCACCCATTGATTCAATTGCAACATTACCAGCAAGTATTAGAAGGTCAGCCCAACTGATTTGCTTGCCATATTTTTGTTTAATAGGCCAAAGCAGTCTTCTTGCTTTATCTAGATTACCGTTATCAGGCCAACTGTTAAGAGGTGCGAATCTCTGAGCGCCAGTGCCTCCACCACCGCGGCCATCACCGATTCTGTATGTGCCAGCAGCGTGCCAGGTCATCCTAATAAAGAATGGGCCATAGTGACCGTAGTCAGCAGGCCACCAGTCTTGAGAATCTGTCATTAGATCATTTAGATCCTGCTTTAAAGCTGCATAATCCAACTTTTTAAATTCTTCACTGTAATCAAACCCTTCATCCATTGGATCAGACTTTCTGTCATGCTGATGAAGTATGTTTAAGTTCAATTGGTTAGGCCACCAATTTACATTTGATGGTGAACCAACGAGAGTTTGCTTATTTGCACCAGACATTACTGGGCATTTTGTTTCTTCGCTCATAGTATCCTTAGATTTTATTTACCTAAATTTAATTATAGGGTCTTATTAAGAAATTTATGTATTATAAAATATAATATTATTGTATTTTATATTCGATTTAATAGAACATGATATCACATCAACAGATTAAATATGTATTGTCCGCAGCCAAGTATAGGAATTTTAAAAAAGCTGCTGATGCCTGTTATGTATCGCCATCAACACTCAGCAATGGCATTGTTCAGCTTGAAAAAATTTTAAATATTCAGGTTTTTGAACGAGATAATAAAAAAGTCTTAATTACCAAAAAAGGGGAGCAAATCTTAGAAAAAATTAGAGCAATTAAGCTCCAGTATGATGATTTAGAGAAGATCTCAATTACACTAAGCGGTCAAGGCACCAATGAAATCTCAGTGGGGATTATTCCGACTATTGGGCCATATTTACTGCCTATAGTTTTGCCGCAGTTAAGCAAAAACTACCCAGATATAAGTCTTAACATAATTGAAGGTAAGTCAGATGAAATAATAGATAAGGTAAGAGAGGGTGAAATAGATATGGCTATAATCGCATTACCTTATGATATTAAGGGTTTGCTGAGCTTTAAATTCTGGAGTGAAAATTTTTTCTGGGTCACACACAAAGAAAATTTAAATGAAAACTCCGGCAAAATAACACAGGATGAAATAAAAAAAGCAAATCTAATGTTATTGGAAGAAGGTCATTGTTTAAAAGAACATGCTCTTGCTGCATGCAACATCAAACAGGAAACAAAGTATGAAGTTAAGGCTTCAAACTTATCAACTCTTGTAGAGCTGGTTGCTGGAAAAATGGGATCAACTTTGGTCCCTCACATAGCGCTAAATCCATTAATTAAATCTAGGAAAAAACTGATAGCATTGGCTTTAGATGAGCCAGGACCTCACCGAGAAATTGCCATAATCATGCGCCCTGCTTACCCTAACATAAAAAATGTTGAAATACTTAAAGAAGAATTTGCCAAATCTTTAACCAAATCAATTAATATCTAGTTGTGAACACCAAACTTCAAAAAATAGGGCTATATCCTGGTTCCTTTGATCCCATAACTAAAGGACATATGGACATTGTTAAAAAAGCTTTAAATGTCTTTGATAAGGTTGTAATTGCTGTTGTAAAGAATAGCTCAAAAAATATGCTTTTTAATCTCGAGGAGCGACAGAATTTAATTCAAAAGATCTATGCCGATGATAATAGAGTTACGTGCATAGCATTGGAATCAAAACTTACTGTTGAATTAGCAGAGGAAATCGGCGCTTGTGCAATTGTGCGAGGTTTAAGAGCCATGTCTGATTTTGAATATGAATTTCAGATTACTGGGATAAATAGATCTCAGAATAAAAATATAGAAACTATTTTTTTTGCAGCAGACGACAAATTAACTTTTGTATCTTCTTCAATGGTAAAAGAGATAGCAGCCTATAAAGGCAAGATTGGGAAATTTGTTGCTCCAATAGTAAAAGAAGCCTTAAAACAAAAAGTTAAGATTTTTGACAATTAGGACAATAGAAAGTACTTCTATTGTTTTGACTTACCCTCGAAACCAGCTCATCACAAACTTTACATTTTTGGTTCTCTCGATCATAAACTTTGAGTTTTATTTTGAAATACCCTGGTTTAGCCTCAGCATTATAGTAATCTTTTAAGGTTGTACCACCGGATTTAATTGCTCTTTTTAATACTTTCTTAGAATTATCAATTACCAGTTTGCAATCAGCTAAACTCATATCTTTACCTAATCTAAAGGGTGAAATATGTGATTGAAATAACACCTCTGAAGCATAAATATTGCCTATCCCAGAAATTATTTTATTGTTCAGTAGTATAGATTTAATTGTTGAGGCTCTATTCTTGATTATTTTGTAGAAATGATCTGGTGTCATGCCAGGACCGAAGGGGTCTTCAGCATTATTATCAAGCATATTGAAAGACTCTCCTTCCGCTAAGATGGTCACCAAGCCAAAACGACGAGAGTCGTTATAAATAAGATGAGTTGAATTATCTAAAGCTAAAACAATGTGATCATGCTTTAAGTGTGAAATTTCTTCCGCTATTCTTAAGTTTCCTGTCATCCCTAGATGAATAACTAGTCTATTTTTATTTGCAAACTCCATCACTATATATTTAGCAATGCGGTCTATTTTTCCGATTTTTTGGTTTTGAATTAACTGAAATTTTTTTGTTTGAAAAGGGAATCTAAGTGATAAGCCACTGTACCAACAATCGATAAATTTATTGTTTAATAAATAAGGTTCAATGCCTCTTTTAGTTGTTTCAACTTCTGGCAGCTCTGGCACTAATCAAGAAATTTATTCAATTCAAAAAGATCTTCTGGAGAAAGTGTGCCAATTGCTTGTTTGTATTGTAAAGAGGTTAGGAGAAAGACATATTTTGCTTGTGACAATCTATTTTGCGTATCTGAATATGCTCTTTCTGCTTGCAAAAGATCAATTAAGTTTCTGCTGCTTAGCTCATAACCCAGTCTAGTTGCCTCTAGGGCATCTTTTGAACTTTGTTCAGAGGCTGTGAGAGACTCAACATTGAGTTTAGAAGTTTCTAATGCAGAATAAAGAGAGCGAATTTGCTGAATAACACTTCTTTCTATCAGAACCAACTGTTCTTCAGACTTAACTTCTTCAAGAAGAGCTTGTCTTCTTTGCGATGAATTTTGACCTGAGGTAAATAATGGTAGTGAAAACTGTATAGAGAAACTCCTATTTTCAGTTTCTGAAGGGATTCTAAATGGCAAATCCAGATCAGAATCTAAACCATCAAAAGTATATTGTTTGGAAGTTCTTCTATTTGCATTGGCGCTAGCATCAATTTTAGGTAAAAAATTGGATGTTCTTGCAGCAGTATTAGCTTCAGCAGCTTTAAGTCTTTTTTTAGCTTCTAGAATTAGAAAATTATTTTCAAGCCCGACTGCTACTTCTTCTTCGACTGATGAGGTCGGTGTTTGAAAGACTACATTATCTGAAAGAGGAGCTACAAGCGTAACTGATCTGCCTACGATTGAGTTAAGTTCTTCAAAACTTATGTCCAAGGTTCCCTCAGCCAGCACCCTATCTGATGTTGCTCTGTTGAGAGCAGCTTTTGCTTCAGCCAGCTCAATCCTAGAAGCAGAGCCGACATTAAACCTTTCTTGCACTTGTTGATATTGATTATCGAGAGCTTTTTCAGTAGCTGAAGCAGTTTTTAGGCTTGCTCGTGCTGAAAGGATATTAAAGTAAGCTCTGGTAACACGTATTATCAGATCTTGTTGTTGGTAGGCAAATCTTGCTTCGGCAGCATCAAGATTTTGTTTAGCTCTTCTAGAATTAAACCAAGCATCCAGCCTAAATATGGGTTGGGAAAAATTGAGATTATAGGAAAAAGTGTTGTAGTCATTTTGAAGTTCTCGATCTTGATAGTATTCGTTCCAGTTGGTGCCACCCGATAGGGTTAATCTTGGCCCTAAGCCTGATCTTGCTTGCTTTAAAAATTCTGAACTTAGATCAAGATCTGCTTTATTTAAGTTGTAATTTGGGTCTTTTTCTAGTGCTTCTTGGTAAACAGATAATAAGTCGTCACCTTTTCCAGATAAGGCAAAAAGAGCTAGCAGTGTTAAAAAATATTTTTTCATAAGTAAAAATTAGATTGTATTCTGATATATAAGTTTCATATGTACAATTAAAAGTAATATCTTTAGAAATTATTAATAGTTGCATATATGAGTCTGAAAATACCAAAAATTCTTATTATTGCTGGATCTGATTCTGGAGGAGGTGCTGGTATTCAAGCGGATATTAAAGCCATAACCCACTTCAAAGCCTACTCCATGACAGCAATTACGGCAGTGACAGCTCAAAATACATTAGGTGTTCAATACATTCATTCGGTTCCAATTAATGTATTAGAGGCACAGATTGATTCAGTAATATCAGATCTATCGCCCGATGTAGTAAAAATTGGGATGCTTGGCACCATAGAAGTAGTTGATTTGGTATCTTCAAAAATTGACTCATTTCAAACAATTTTAGATCCAGTAATGGTAGCAACCTCTGGTGATAAATTATTAGAGGATAATTGCATAAACTCAATCAAAAAATCTCTATTGCCTCTGGCTTATTTGGTTACTCCAAATAGTTATGAGGCTGAAATTTTAACAGGCATATCGATTAAGAATGTAAATGATCAAACCAAAGCAGCAAAAAAATTGCAGGAGCTTGGTGCGAAAAATGTTCTTATAAAAGGAGGGCATGTGACTTCAAATGAAACTGTTGTGGACCTTTTGCTTACTGAGAATGAGGAAATTATTGTTAATGAATCCAAAAGAATAAATTCAAAGAATACTCACGGAACAGGCTGTACTTTAGCCAGTGCAATAGCAGCGCAAATAGGTCATAAGGTTAGCATCCAAGATGCAGTGAGATCATCGATCGAGTATGTGCAGAAATCTATATTAAATGCGCCAAATTTTGGTTCAGGTAATGGCCCTTTAAGACATTTTCATGATTAATTCTTCCAAAGAAGGTGAAAAATTGCTCCTTACCTTGAAACCAAATAACTCATCAACTGTTACGAATAATATAATTTTTTTTGGTTTGCTTGGACTGCTTTGCATCACATTTGGAATTGGTTTTTTCTTTGTGGGCGCTGTGATGATTTTGCCATTTGCAGGTTTAGAGATAATTGCATTATTTTTGGTTTTGCGTATAAACAGATCTTGGGTTAATCAAAGTCAAACATTAATTATTGATAAGCTTTATGTTTATTTTGGAACATCGGAAAAAAAGGAAGACTTGAAGAAATACGATCGATTTCATTCCAAATTTGTGATTGAGGAAGATCAAAATAAAAAGATATATCTGGTTCATAAAAAAGAAAAGCTTCCAATTGGAAGCTTTCTTAATGAAGAGGAAGTTGAAGATTTAATTCAATGTTTAAAATCTAAAGTGCAAGAACTTAATACCTCAGTCTGATAGATGCAGATCAAGTTGCTCATAGGCTGGCACACCAGATTTAAATTTAGGATAATCTTCACCTTGAATCAGAGGACTTAAGTAACTAACTCCATTTTCTGTGATTCTAAAGCCACAATCTGAAATATAATTGCTCGGCAATATTTTTTCTTCGTTGGCAATGTCTTTTAGATCACCTTCACCTATTGACCACTGGTAGGGATCATTTGATATTCTTTGAATAACTGGCATAACCCCTGTTTTGCCAGCCAAAGCAAATTCAACTGCATGCTTACCCACGGCAACTGCTTGCTCCAGATCAGTCTTGGAAGCAAGATGTCTGGCACTCCTCTGTAGATAGTCAGACACAGACCAGTGATATTTAAGGTTTAATTGATCATTAATTAAATTAGCAATTTTTGGGGCAAGGCCGCCAAGCTGGCTGTGTCCAAATGAATCTTTTTCATTGGATGAGGAATAAATCTCACCATTTTTATCTTTTAAACCCTCAGAAGCCACTACAACTGAGTAACCAAAATCATTAACATCTTTTTCTACTCCTGCTAAAAATTTAGATTCATCAAAGGATACTTCAGGCAATAAAATTTTATGTACATAGGTGTTAGTCTGGTCATTTGCAAGTTCAGCTGATGCAGCAATCCAGCCAGCATGCCTGCCCATAACTTCGAGAATAAAGACCTTAGTTGAAGTTTTACACATAGATTTGATATCCAGAGAAGCTTCTTTAGCAGATGTTGCAATGTATTTTGCCACTGAGCCAAAACCTGGACAGTTATCAGTTACTGCTAAATCATTATCTATAGTTTTAGGTACAGCAATTGCAAAAAGCTCATAGCCAAACTCTTGGGCTGCTTGAGATACTTTTAGACATGTATCTGCTGAATCATTTCCACCGTTATAAAAGAAATACTTTATTCCTTTAGCATCGAGTTTCTTAAAAAGGTTTTCATAAAAATCTTTGTCTGAAAGATCAGGCAATTTATACCGACATGAGCCAAACATTCCCGCTGGCGAATCTTTTAATAGTTCTAGAGGTTTTTGCGTTTTGCCTATGTCATATAACTTATCTTCTAAAAGCCCAACTATCCCATTTTGGGAAGCAAAAATATTAATTGAGTTATCGATCTTTTTTATACTAGACATAACTCCATACGCTGAAGAATTAATTACAGATGTAACTCCTCCAGATTGTGCGTAAAATGCATTTTTCATGTCAGATATCATATACTCCAATTAAAATTACTAAAAGTATGAAAGTTTTTTTTCTTGGTATTTCCGGGACACTTATGGGCAATATTGCCTTGATGGCTAAAGAGCTTGGCCATGAAGTTAGTGGTGCAGATACTAAGGTTTACCCACCAATGTCTGAGAAGTTATTTGAAGCCGGTATCAATTTCTCTGAGGGTTTTATAAAAGAGAACTTTGAAGAAGCTGATAGCTACATTATCGGAAATGTAATTTCTAGGAATAATGAATTATTGCAAGAGATCCTTGAAAATGATGGTCTAATCCAATCTTCACCAGATTGGCTTTATCAAAATATTCTAAAAGAAAAAAAAGTGATCGCTGTTTCAGGTACGCATGGTAAAACGACAGTTACAACATTATTAGCGCATGCTCTCAATAAATTAGAGCTCAATCCAGGCCACTTAATTGCTGGCGTGCCAAATGGTAAATTAGATTCTTGCAAGCTAGGCTCTGGTGAATATTTTGTTATCGAAGCAGATGAATATGACTCTGCTTATTTTGATAAAAGGCCAAAATTTGTTCACTACAGGCCTGAAATTTTACTCATCAATAATATTGAATTTGATCATGGCGATATTTTTTCAGATATAGATGCAATAGAAGAGCAGTTTAAAGAGCTCATTGCTTCTCTTGAAACAGAATCTACAGTCTTAATTTGTAAAACAGGAGTACGAAAGCAATTTATTGAAGCAATTCAGACTAACCCAAGCATTAAATGTAAAGTTAAATTTTTTGAGCCCAATAAGGATGATATTGATAGTCTGAATATGTCATCTGCAATGGCAGTTATTGATCATTTAAAGATTTCCATCTCTAGGGAAAGTTTATTTGGGGACTTTCAAGGCATTAGAAGGAGATTTGAAGTTCTATTTGAAAATGATCAATATGTTTTAATAAATGATTTTGCACATCATCCAACAGCAATTGAAAAGACCTTAAAAAAAGCATTGTTGCAAAATATGGAAGTGAATTTAATTGTAGAAATAGGATCCAATACGATGAAAAGTGGCTACCACGATGCTAAGTTAAAAGAGATTTTTAATTTAACAAATACTTTTTTAATAAATGCCAGCAATGATCAATTGCAGACCTTCAATAACTGTTCAGAATTAACTGCGGATAATTTATTGGACTTATTGGAAACAGATTCAAAAAAGAAAATGTTTTTAATGTGTGGCAATAAAAACTTCAATGGCCTTCAAGAAATGCTTTTAAACGCATTATTAGATATTAATCTTTAAATTAAGATTCTATAATTTAGACAATGCCTAGCAAAGTTTCTAATTCTAAGAAAGTTAAAGAACTGTGCCTGGAAGCCCTCGAAGACTTAAAAGCCATAGACATAAAAGAGATGTATGTCGAAAAAATTTCCTCCTTCACCTCAAATATTATCGTTGCAACTGGAACCTCTACCAGACATATAAAATCAATATCAGATAAAGTCGTTGATAATTTAAAAGACAATAAAATTAAAATTTTAGGCTTGGAAGGTGTTGAAGCTAAAGATTGGATTCTCATTGATGTTGGCGATGTATTGGTCAACATCATGACAGAGGAGTCTAGAGAGCATTATGATTTAGAATCTCTCTGGGACAGAGCCAAAAGTGCTAGTTAAAATTTTCTATATTTCTTATAAAAATAATAGAGAACATATGGAGCAAGAATATTTAAAAAGAATCAAAACTCCAATTAACTTAGAGATGAAGCCATTGATCTCAAAAAAAACTTTTAAACGAAAAACTGATCAAAAGTTATATGAAGGAGATTTATTTTTATCTGCTCTAGAAAAACATAGAGGTTTTTATTGTTTTGATAAACATGGCAAAAGATATGATACGGAAAGTTTTGCCAAATTTTTATTTCATTCGGGACAAGATATATCACTATTAATTGGAGGGACTTACGGTTTGCATGAAAAATTACTTGATGATTCTCAAGGTTTAATTTCGCTCTCAGATATGGAGTTTACTCACGAGCTATCCAGATTAATGCTTTTGGAGCAGATTTACAGGGCAAACTGCATACAAAATAATCACCCATTTCACCAGCTATGAGAAATCAGAGTCTTAATTTCTTAAAACAAAGGATCAATATTTTATTAATAATTTTTTCTATATTACTTTTATTGCTCATAGGCAGATTTTTTCAATTACAAATCATCAAAGGTCCAGAATATAAAGGTTTGCGCGAGCAAAATATCAATGCTTCAGAGTCAATTTATCCTAAGCGCGGCAGAATATTATCAAAAGATGGCTTTGTTCTTGCTGAAGATGAAAAAGTTTTTTCAATCCATGTTGACCTAGAACAAAAACCCAATGAAGAGTCAGTAGCGCTATTATCTAGCATTTATCAAGATGCTCTCAGTGTCGATAAGGTTGAAAATTCCGTTGCTTTATCAATCAGGACTAACAAACCTGAGACTATTCTCGATAGTTTAACGCAGGAAGAATTATCAAAATTTTTAGTAAGAAGCTCAGAGTTAAGAGGATTCTCTGTTCAAGAAAGTTATACAAGAAAATATAATGCTCATCCATCCATATTTCATGTACTGGGTCATCTTGGCTTTGTAAACGATGCTGATGCAGAATATTTTTCTGAAAAAATACCCCAGTATGAAGCTAACATTTGGAATAAAGTTGGCAAATCAGGCATCGAGAGGGTCTATGAAAAAGATTTGAGAGGTGAACATGGTAAAAGATATTTTCAAAGGAATGCTCGAGGCACAAGAAAGCAAATTACCAATGTTGATGATTTTCAAGAAGGGAAAGAGTTACAAACATCAATTAATTTTGATGCTCAAAAACTGGCTTTTGATCTCTTAGCTGAAAGACAGGGTGCAGTAGTGGCTATTGACCTAAATGACTTCAGTATCCCTGTAGCTGTCAGTGTGCCTTCCATAAGTGCCAATGACCTTAGCGGCATATCCTCTAAAAATTATGCTGAGCTATTAGAGGATAGAAAGCGACCCTTATTTAATAGAGCATTTATGGGTCTTTACCCACCTGGGTCTACTATAAAACCACTGCTAACAATATTTTCTTTAAGTGAAAAATATACAGATTGGGATGAAACCATTCTTGATGATGGATTCTTTAGGTTCGAAGAAGAGCAAAGAGTGTTTAATGCATGGAAAGAAGGCGGACATGGCTTAACCGATTTAGAAAAAGCATTAGTTGAAAGCTCGAATCCTTTTTTTATGAATCTTGCAACTAAATTTTCAAAAGAAAAATTTGTAAACTTCCTGAGCTCTGCTTCTTTTGGTTCAATTTTATGCAGCGACTGTTACCCACACCAATACAGCCCTTTAATTGATGATACCTGGAAGCAGAAAAACTTTGGCAAAGATTTATACAAAGGGGATTTTATTAATTTAGGAGTTGGTCAGGGCTATATGTTAGTGACTCCATTACATCTTGCATTAATTACAGCGGCCATAGCAAACAAAGGAAAATATAAAATCCCATATCTCATAGAACCATTACAGAATAGAGACTTTGAGATTGCCAATGAGTTAACTGAATACGACTGGAAGAGGCTGAATGATTCGCTAATTAAGGTAGTTTATTCTCCTAATGGAACCGCTTTTCGTGTGAATGCAGGCAGCTTGAAAATGGCTGGCAAAAGTGGAACATCTCAGATTGTAGATATTAATTCTAGGGAAGAATATAACCTCGTTAGAGAAAACCCTGCACTAAGAGATCATGCAATATTTATTGGTTATGCGCCCTATGACAACCCAAAATATGCAATTGCTGTAGTTATTGAAAATGGTGAAAGTGGTGGCAGGGTTGCAGGTCCTATTGCAAAAGAAATTTTGGAGGTCTTAGTTGGTCAGGATTAATATTCAAAATTTGCTTGTTGTGGTTTCATTGGTTGGAATTATTCTTGCTGGTAGTTTGACAATTTTTTCAGTTACATCAATTGATCTAAATTATTTCTTAAGATTTTTGCTTATAACTATTATCTCAATAACCTTCGTCGCAATATTATTCTATTTAATTAATATCAATAGGATTCTTTCTGTAGGTTGGGTGATATTGCTTGCAAATCTTCTATTAGTATTATCCGTTGAAATCTTTGGACAAGAAATTAATGGTTCAAGAAGATGGCTAGATTTTGGGTTTTTGAGTTTGCAGCCATCAGAATTTATGAAGATTTCATATGCTATTTTTGCAATCCAATATCTGCGTTTCTATAGCTTTAATTTTTCTGTATTCAGGTCTATGTTTTTATTAGGTGTGTTGTTCCTATCATCTATCCCAATTATTATCCAACCAGATCTTGGTACAGGAGTTGTATACATAGCTTTTGGTACGTTGCTGCTTTTTATATGTGGAATGGATAGAAGGTATTTTTTTGGATTGGTGGTCTCACTAATTGTGCTTTCACCATTCATCTATAATTTTGCTCTTACTGGATATCAAAGGGGAAGAATCATAAATTGGTTTTCATCTGAAGGATCATTATCAGAGCGATGGAATATTTTACAATCGGAAATTAGTATAGGTTCCGGTCAATTCTTGGGTGAAGGTTTTTTGGCTAGTAAGCAAAATGAATTTAACTTTCTTCCAGAAGCTGATACAGATTTTATTTTCTCAATATATGCTGAACAGTTTGGTTTTCTTGGTGTTATGCTTATCTTTTTTCTGTTGGGAGTGTTTGTTTTTATGTCTATAAGGATATTGCTTAATGAAAAGCGTCTATCTGAGGATTTGTCTCCATATTATCTAGGCACATATTTTATATTCGTAATTGCCTTTAGCTTTTTGGTTAACATTCTGATGGTGAGTGGACTAATTCCAGTTGTAGGTTTGCCTTTACCTTTCTTTACAAAAGGAGGTTCGTCTTTATTATGTTTTTCAATAATGTTAGGGTTTATTTTTAGTTCAAGAGGTTTTTTAAAAGCATGAGAATCGCAATTTTTGTTTTATTCCTTTCCTTATATTGTTTATCTGATATTACAGATCGTGAAGATGTTAAGGCATTTATAGCAGAGACTTCAAAAAATACTGAATTATCATCTGAAGAAATCCAAAATTTTCTGCTTAATGCAGAATTTGTTGATAGAGTCATAGAGCTTAGAAGCAATCAGCCTGAAACTACATTCTCCTGGAACCGTTATAGGAATATTTTTATCAATTCCCAAAGAGTAAATAAGGGAGCTTCATTTGTTCAGGATAATTATGAACTACTGCATAGGATTGAGCAGGAAATGGGCGTATCAAAATTCTATGTAGCTGCAATTGTCGGAGCAGAGACAACCTACGGTGCAAATCTAGGTGGATTTAATCCACTGGATACCATTTCAACACTTGCATTTGAAGTTGGCAGTAGCTTTTGGCAAAGAGAGCTTAAAGAGCTGTTATTGCTAGCTAAACAATATGATATCAACCCTAAAGATATGCAAAGCTCTTGGGCTGGAGCTATTGGGATAGGGCAATTTATCCCATCAAGCTATATGGCGTATGGCATTGATTACGATGATGATGAAAAAGTAGATTTAGTAGGTTCCATAGAAGATGGTTTGGCTAGTGTGGCAAACTACCTTAAAGTTCATGGTTGGGACGACAGCAAAAGAACAATCAATGAGATTTACCTTAGTGAAAATTATTCTGGCCTCAGAGATAGCGACGTCAAAGAAGTTGATTTTCCATTTAAGGTGAATAACTTCAATACAAAAATTACTGCTGAGTCTTTACAATCTTCTGGCTTGTCAAATGTTAGCTATGAAGGGCAGGCTACACCATTGGTTGTCTATGAAGGAACTCGAACTAAGTTATATTTGGGGTTTGACAATTTTCATGTAATCACTAAATATAATCGAAGTAGTTTTTATGCTTTAGCGATACATCAATTGGCTATGGCAATCTCAGAAAAATTTAATGAAAAAATTTAATTTAATTTTATTAACTATTGTTTCTTCGGCTTTATTAGCTATCCCACAACCACCTGATCTTGGTGTAGGGAGTTATATTCTTTATGAGCCAACTACTAAAAAAATTCTTGTTAGTTATAACGAAAATGATCAGGTTGAACCAGCAAGCTTAACCAAGCTAATGACAAGCTATGTAGTAGCCGACTACATAAAAGAGGGATTTGTTAGTCTAGATGATGACCCACGAATTTCAGTTAAAGCCTGGAAAGCTCCGGGTTCAAGAATGTTTATAAGAGAGGGCACAAACGTTAAAGTCTCAGATCTTATCAAAGGGATGATTATCCAATCAGGCAATGACGCTAGCATTGCTTTAGCAGAGCATGTTGCCGGAAGTGAAGATAATTTTGTTTTGCTAATGAATGACTATGCAGCTGAATTAGGTATGGTGAATACATCATTCAATAATTCTACCGGTTTGCCTGATCCATTAAATTTAACTACTGCAAAAGATTTAGCTTTATTGACATCGGCAATTATTAAAAATTTTCCTAGCCACTATAAAAACTATTCTCAAAAATCTTTCACTTATGGAGGCATTACTCAACCTAATAGAAATAGACTTCTTTGGAGAGATGAAATTTTTGATGGCGTTAAAACAGGTTTTACATCAAATGCAGGTTATTGTTTAGTCGGTTCAGCTTCAAGAGGTGATATGAGGTTGGTAGCAGTAGTTCTAGGCAGTGAAGATGAGAAAAGATTTAACGATGTTTCAGCATTAATGAGTTATGGCTTTAAGTATTTTGTGACAGAAAAGAAAGTAGCTAAAAACACTTCATTAAAAGAAATGAAAGTAGTTGCAGGGGTTTCAGATGTAGTAAATCTTGGCATAGATGAAGATATAATTTTGACCTTGCAGAAAGATCAAAAGGATTCTTTATCCTACGAGATAGCAGCTCCAACTGAAGTGCTAGCTCCAGTAACTAAAGGAGAAATAGCAGGCACATTAAGAGTCATGGATGAAGAAGGTAAGATTGTCGAAGAGAAAGCCCTGCTTTATCTAGAATCAGTTGAAGAGTTAGGCTTCTTTCAGAGGATAATTGCCATATTGTGGAATTGGATTAAATCCTTATTTACCTAGCTTTCTTACAAAATTCAACAGCAATTTCTCTTGCTATTTCCCAACTATGAAAATCCAGAACGCCCTTAATACTTTTATCAAATTTCTCTAGTAAAGATAATAATTTTTTAAGACTATATTCCGAGATGCTGCTGGCAAAGGATTTATATATGTTTTCTTGATTGCTCCAGATTTTAAGCTGTTTAAATGAATTTCTTTCTGCCTTAATATCTAATATTGCTCTGCAATCTCTCGCAAACATCCATAGTAGCAATGCTGATGAACCTTTATCAGCTTTTTCCATTGAGCTTATGATTTGTAACGAGGTATCAAGGTTACCCTTCTGCATTTCCTCAAAAAGCTTAAAATTATTTTTAATAGCATTTGAAAAAAACACTGCATCAAAATCAGCTTCATTTATATTGGCCTCTATTGCAATTTCTATGTCATTTAGCAGAAGGCTAAAATTCCCCTCATACATATCGACAAGCAATTGTATGTTTTCTTGGTTTATAAAAGTTTTAGGTAAGACTGTTCTAAGGAAATTGGAAATTTGAGAATTATTAGGACAGGAGCAATTAATGATTTTAAAATTTTCTGTAAGATTGCTTACTAAATCAGTGGCTATAATTTTTTGCGAAATATTTGGTAGCTCAAAAATTATTATGTTGTCAGTTTCTATTTGAGCTGCTAATTGAATATTTCCTAAGACACCTTTATTAAATTTATTTTTATTGAAATTAAATTCAATAATTTTTAGATCGTTAAAAAGACTATTAGACAAAACTGCGCTTTGAAGTTGCTCATCAAAATTCTTATCTTCTAGTTCAATAAATATCTTTTCTACATTATTTAAAGAAGATCTAATTTTCTTCTTCACTTTGAAAATTAGGCCTGGCTCATCTCCAAAAATTACAAAGAATTTTTTAGAAAATGATTCTTCGCTAAGGAAATCCAAGGCTGAGACAATCATCTTGATGAATCAATAATTTTATTACAAGCCTTTAAAAAAAGGGATTCAATGAGATACCTGTCTTCTTCAATAGCCATATTGCTTGATAAATAATTTGTTGGGTGACTCAGGCTCTCATTTATTTCCAAATTACTTTGATCAGAAAAAAATACTTCAAAGCTTAATGAGATAGTTCTATCTATTTCAAGGCCTAAAGCATTTACATTATTTGTGGTGTTGGTAATAGAAAGATTTTTAAGCGATAACTCTTGCAACTTAGTCCCAAGCAAACAAGATTTTAAATTAAACTTATTTTGATTTGAGAAAGAATTATCAAAATAAATTTTTGTCTCTAAATTTGGAACGTTGCTGCAAGACACCAGCAAAAAAATAATAAAAAAACTACGAGTGAACAAAATTTAAAAGCTTATTCTTAATAAAAATTATTTTAATTATAGTCTTATTGTCTAAATGGCGGGCTACATTTGCATCTTCTTTAGCAATTTCAATTAGTTTGTCTTGTGTGATAGAAGATGAGGCTGTTATATTTGCTCGCACCTTACCGTTAACTTGAATAATATAGTTTTCTTCTGATGCTTTATAAGCAAAGAAATCTTCTTCAGGCCACTCTGCTTTATTTATATTTTCAGAGAATATCTCCATAAATATTTTTTCACATATATGTGGAGCAATTGGAAATAGAGCTATTAATAAGAATCTAAATGAAGTCATAAATTCTTCTTCATTTGCGCTAATATCATCTGCAATAAAACATGAATTTAAACTATTGAATAATTCCATACATGAAGAGACGACTGTATTAAGGTTGAGTCGCTTGTTGTAGTCATCATTAATTTTATTGAAGAGCTTAATATTGTCTTTAATTAATGAATTTTGACTGTCTAAAAAATTAGATGAATTAAGTTTGCTTACTTTAAAGCTTAGGTTCCATAATCTTTTCAGGAATTTATGACATCCTTCTAATCCACTATCTGACCACTCTAATGATTGTTCTGGAGGACTTGCAAAGATCATGAATGTTCTTATTGAATCAGCACCATATTTTTTGATGTAAGGTTCGGGATCAACAGTATTTCCTTTAGATTTAGACATTTTAGCCCCATCTTTTAGAACCATACCTTGTGTGAGAAGTTTCTTGAAAGGCTCATCTCCATCTACATACCCAAGATCCCTCAATGCTTTATGAAAAAATCTGGCATACAAAAGATGCAGTATCGCATGTTCAATGCCTCCTATGTAGAGATCAACTGGCAACCAATAATCTGTCTCACTTCCAAATGGTTGGGTTTCATTTTCAGCTGAGGGAAACCTGGCATAGTACCAAGATGATTCCATAAATGTGTCGAAAGTATCTGAGTCTCTTGTAATATTTTCAGAAACATTCAAAAACTCATCATTTTGAGCTAAGGGCAAAGTGGGGTTACCTAAACTAGTTGGTAGGGTAATTGGCAGCTCATTGTAGCTAGCAGCTTCAGGATTGCCATTTCGGTATACCATTGGAATTGGGCATCCCCAATACCTTTGTCTGCTTACTCCCCAGTCTCTAAGTCGGTACTGCACTTGTGCATTACCAAAGTTTTTATCTGCTAGCAGGGCACAGATCTTATCTATAGCATCATCAGAATTTAGATTATTGAAATTTTCTGAATTAATGAGCGTCCCTTTGCTTACGATGGGCAAATCTGAATCATCAGTTTTGATAACTTGAGTAATTTTTTCCTTAAATTTTTTAGCAAATTCAAAATCTCGTTCATCATGTGCAGGCACACCCATGATTGCTCCTGAGCCATAGTCAATAAGAACGTAATTAATTATCCAAATTGGTACTGTTTCTCCTGTTAGTGGATGGATTGCTTTTAGCTCTGTCTTGAATCCCTTCTTTTCTGCTTTTGAGAGATCTGCTTCTGCAGCCTTGCTTTTTGAGCAATCTTTAAGAAAAGCTTCTATAGCCTCATTATTTTGAGACAAGTCTTTAGCAATAGGGTGATGAGGCGAGATTCCTAAAAAAGTGACTCCATATATTGTGTCAGGGCGTGTAGTAAAAACTTCAATCTTATAGTCTGTATTTTCAACATGAAAAAATACATTTGCACCTTTGGATTTTCCGATCCAATTCCTTTGCATGATTTTTACATTTTCTGGCCAATCAAGATTATCTAAGGCAGAATCTAGTTCGTCGGCATAATCTGTTATTTTGATAAACCACTGTTCAATTTCCTTTAATTCAACTTCAGCCCCTGAACGCCAGCCTTTTCCATCAATCACCTGTTCATTTGCTAATACTGTTTGATCGACTGGATCCCAATTTACAAGAGATTTCTTTTTATAAACCAATCCTCTTTCATAGAGTTTGATAAAAAATTCTTGCTCGAATTTATAGTAGGAAGAGTCACAAGTTTTAATTTCTTTTTTCCAATCGTAGCTATACCCGAGAGCCTTAAGCTGATCTTTCATTGCAGAAATATTTTCATCAGTCCACTTTTGTGGGTGTGTATTATTTTTGATGGCTGCATTCTCTGCAGGTAGTCCAAATGAATCCCAGCCCATAGGTTGCAACACATTAAACCCTTGCAATCTTTTTATTCGTGATACGACATCTCCAATGGTGTAGTTGCGAACATGGCCCATATGCAATTTTCCTGAAGGGTAGGGAAACATTGAGAGACAGTAGTATTTAGGTTTGTCAGCAATTGCAGTTCCATAAAAACTGTTGTTTTTTTCCCAACTAAGTTGAGCTGCTGACTCAACATCATGATGATCATATAACTCATTCATTACTTAGGAGATCCTCTTCAAGGTATTTAATATAGTGGTTGTAGCTTTGAAAGACTTTATCTTCAATAATTTTTTTATGTAAATCTACATTAGTTTTTACACCATCAATAATTGTTTCATTTAAAGCCATTCTCATTTTATTTATAACTCTTTCTCTGTTGTAATCTTTAACAATTATTTCTGCTATTAGCGAGTCATAATTCGGAGGAATCTCATAGCCAGAATATATTTGTGATTCAAACCTTACATGATAGCCGCCTGGACGATGAACACTTTCAATTTTTCCCGGTGAAGGAATAAAAGTTTCAGGGTCTTCAGCATTAATTCTGCATTGCATGGCACAGCCATTAATCTTTAGGTCCTCTTGTTTTAGGTTAAATTCCCCTTCTAAAGCAACTAAAAGCTGTGCTTGTACGAGATCAACCCCTGTAATCATTTCAGTTACTGTATGCTCCACTTGAATTCTTGTATTCATTTCAATAAAGAAAAATTCTTCATTCTCATACAGAAACTCCATAGTTCCAGCACCTTCATATTTCATCTGTTTACAAGCATCAACACTAATCTTTTGAATTTCAGCAAGCTTTGCTTCTGGAATATTCCCAGCCGGCGCTTCTTCAATAATCTTTTGGTATTTTCTTTGTAGTGAACAGTCTCGAGAAAATAAATGAACAGCATCACCCCGACCATCTCCAAAAACTTGAATTTCAACGTGCCTGGGTTTTTTTAGATATTTTTCTATAAAAACTTCTTTGCTGCCAAATGCTAGATCAGCTTCCGTTTGGGCGCTTTGAATTTCTTCCCATAAGTTTGACCTTTCATGTACAACTCTCATGCCCTTGCCTCCACCACCAGCTGCAGCTTTTACTATTACAGGGTAGCCAATCTTATCTACTTCACTTTCTATTTGATCTTTTGATTCAACTTTTCCTTCATATCCTGGAACTACTGGGACACCAAGACTTTTAACAAGCTCTTTAGCTCGAATTTTATCACCCATCAATGCAATGATTTTGTGATCTGGTCCAATGAATTTGAAACCACTATTTGTACATTTTTCTGCAAATTCAGCATTTTCAGCAAGAAAGCCATAGCCAGGATAAATAGCATCAGCATTTGATAATTCTGCTGCAGAAATAATAGCGGCCTCATTAAGATAGCTTTCTTTTGAACTTGGTGGGCCAATGCATATTGCTTCATCAGATAGTCTTAGGTGTTTAAGATTTTTATCCGCTGTTGAATAAACTGAGGCAACCTGGTAACCAAGTTCCTTTGCTGCTCTTAGTGCCCTTATTGCAATAACCCCTCGGTTAGCAATTAATATTTTCTTTGTGTTATTCAATTGAGATTAAAATTTGGTCAAATTCTACAGCTTGGCCATCTTCAATATGGATTTCTTTAATAATTCCTTCCACATCTGACTTTACTTGATTCATCATTTTCATTGCTTCTACTATGCAAACTACATCACCAACGCTTATTTTTTGCCCAATTTCAATAAAAGGTGGTTTTCCAGGGGCAGGACTTCTGTAGAAGGTTCCAACCATAGGAGATTTAACACTAATAAGATCTGATGGAATTTCTTGTGCAGTTGGTTGAGAGATTTGTTGCTCTTGAACAGGAGTATTCATAGCAACCTGAGGCATTGAGCTCACGTGAACCTCCTTTTTTCTATTTATTCTGACACTTTCTTCACCTTCTTTGACCTCTATTTCATTGAGATCTGATTCTTGAAGCATTTCAATAAGTTTTTTTATTTTCCTAAGATCCATTTTTACTCCTCATAATTTTTTGTAACGCAAATTCATAACCATCAAACCCAAACCCAACAATGCAGCCTAGAGCAATATCACTAAAGAAGGAAACATGCCTAAATTCTTCTCGGGCATATACATTTGAAATATGAACTTCATAAAATGGAAACTTAACTGCAAGAATCGCATCTCTTATAGCAACATTTGTATGTGTATGTGCACCAAAATTAAAAACACCACAGTCGTAGCATGCTGTATTGTGTGAATGGATTTTTTCGATTATTTCTTCTTCAGAATTACTTTGAAAATATTCAATATCTGCATCAAGCCCAAGAGCATTTAGTCTTTCATATAGATCATCTAAGGACTCGGAGCCATAAATATCCTCTTCACGTTTGCCGAGCATATTCAGGTTAACACCATTTAATACTAATATTTTCATTTAAACGATTTTAAAAGAAAATAAATATATTTTCAACGAAATTAAGAGACTTTAATTAATCTAATTTTATTTATTTTGGAGAATTTGCCCCTTTATATACGCTTTTTCAAGCAAAAATGAAAATTTGTAAAAAAACTTCTTAGATAGAAAAAACTATGAAGTAGTTCTATAATTATTCACCTTTATGAAAGCACTTTCAAGAAAATTTCCATATACAAGATCTAGAAGGCTAAGATCTAATACAGCAATAAGAGATCTTGTTGCAGAGCACAGTATACAAAAGAGCAAACTAATACAGCCTTTATTTGTCTCGGATGTTAGCAAAAGAAATATTGATATAGAGACTATGCCTGGCCAAAAAATCTTTTCTAAGAATGGATTGCTCAAGGAATTGGAAACATTGCTTGGACTCGGTATTAGGACTGCAGCTATTTTTCCTAATCTTGAATCGGTAAGAAAAACAACTTTTGGCGATGAAGCCCTGAAACCCGATAATTTTATCTCCTCTGTTATTAGAGAAATCAAGGCAGAATTCCCAGAATTAATTTTAATAGCGGACATAGCATTGGACCCATACACTTCCACCGGGCATGATGGGATTGTTGTTGATGGAAGAGTAGATAATGATTTGACATTAGATGCTCTGGTTCAAATGTCTCTGAATCTAGCTAATTCAGGAGCAGATATTTTGGCACCTTCAGATATGATGGATGGAAGAATTGGAGTTATAAGAGAAGGTCTTGAACAAGAAAGCTTCACTGACACAATTTTGTTAAGTTATGCAGTAAAGTATGCATCAAATTTCTATGGTCCCTTCAGAGATGCAGTAGGATCAAAGCAAAAGAAAGGTATTTCTAAGAAGACCTACCAAATGGATTTTAGAAATTCCAAGGAATCATTTAAAGAAATAGAGATGGATTTAAATGAGGGGGCAGATATTGTAATGGTCAAGCCAGCTATGGTTAATCAAGATATTATTAAAAGCATCTCGGATAATTTTGATGTTCCAGTCTTTGCCTACCAAGTCAGCGGAGAGTACACAATGTTAAAAACAGCTATTGACAAAAAAATATTTGACCATAATGTTATCGAAGAGAGTTTAATGGCTCTTTTCAGATCAGGATCCGCTTCAGTATTAACTTACTTTGCTAAATGGTTTGCAGAAAAATATGGCTAAAATTACAAATAAAGATTCTTTCTCAACAGATGTTCTTTCAGAACAAAAATTGGTTTTGGTAGACTTTTGGGCAGAATGGTGTGGGCCATGCAAACAAATTGCTCCAAGGCTTGAGGAAATTGCAGAAAAATATTCTGAAAATTTATCAGTTTGTAAAGTTGATGTAGATCAAAATAGAGATTTAGCAATTGAATATAACGTCAGAAGCATTCCTTCGTTAATGGTATTTAAGAGTGGAGAGCAAGTTGATGGGCTTGTTGGAGCTGTTAGTATTGAAGAGCTAGAAGATCTAGTGACACGAAACTTATAAAGCTTTACAAAACCATTTAAAGTGTTATCTTAAGAAATCCAACATTTCCATCTAATTCAATTTTTTACATATGAACGCATTAGAATTAAAACAAAAGGGTACGAAAGACCTTCTCGAAATTGCTGAACAGCATGGTCTTAAAAATGTTTCCCGACTAAAAAAAGCAGATATTATTTTTAATATCCTAAAAACAATTTCTACAGATAAATCAGAAATCTATGGCGGCGGCATACTAGAAACTCTTCCAGACGGCTTTGGGTTTCTTAGATCACCCTGGGGTTCTTTCCAGGCTGGCCCAGACGACGTTTATGTCTCACCAAGCCAAATAAGAAAATTTAATTTACGTACCGGTGACTTTGTGGTGGGCAATATCCGACCTCCTCGAGAACAAGAAAGATATTTTGCATTGGTTCAAGTTGATAAAATTAATGATCAAGAACCATCAAAAACACAAGAAAAAATTGCTTTTGAAAACCTGACGCCTTTATTCCCTGACGCAAGATTGAAGCTTGAAACAGGATCAGGCAGCTCGGAAGACTTGTCGCCAAGAATTATTGACTTAGTAGCTCCTATAGGTAAGGGACAGAGGGGATTAATTGTATCCCCACCGAAAGCAGGAAAAACATTGTTACTGCAAAATATGGCTCAATCAATCATTAAAAATAACCCAGAGGTGCATGTCATAGTGTTACTCATAGATGAAAGACCTGAAGAGGTTACAGACATGCAACGATCAGTCAATGCAGAAGTTGTAGCAAGCACGTTTGATGAATCACCACAAAGGCATGTACAGGTAGCAGACCTAGTTATTGAAAAAGCAAAAAGACTTGTTGAGCATAAAAAAGATGTCGTTATTTTGCTTGATTCAATTACCAGATTAGGGCGCGCTTATAATGCAGTCCAACCAGCCAGTGGAAAAATCTTGTCGGGGGGTGTTGATTCACAAGCCTTAGAAAGACCAAAAAGATTCTATGGTGCAGCTAGAAATATCGAAGAAGGCGGAAGCTTGACTATCATTGCTACTGCTCTAGTGGAAACTGGTTCAAAGATGGATGAAGTTATTTATGAGGAATTTAAAGGAACAGGAAATATGGAAGTTCATCTTGAGAGAAAGATTGCTGAACGTAGAGTATTCCCTGCAATTAATATTCTTAGATCAGGCACAAGACGTGAGGATCTGCTGACAGATAAGGACGAACTTACCAGAATGCATTTATTAAGAAAAGTTCTCAGTGAAATGGAAGAGGTAAGTGCAACAGAATTCCTGATTTCAAAGCTTAAGAATACCAAAACGAATGAGGAATTCTTTTCTGCTATGACTAAGACTAAGTCAAAGTAGATTCAATTTTTTGCTGTAAATCCCTAGCAAAATAATCAACAACAATTGCCTTATGTCCATGTTTCAGAATTGATTTTTTGATTCTTTCTGATATGGCGAAGTAATGACAATCTAAAGATTCATTGAAGATTTCTGAGAAGAAGATTTCAACTGCAAATACGCTAGAAAATATAATTCCTTTCAGATCAGTAAATTTATTTTTTACATCCAAATAATTTTCAAGCCTTTGACGGCCATATGACTCACAAACATCATAATTAACACCTGATGAGCTAAGGTATTTTTCAATCAGATCAAGCCCTCCTTTACCTTTTATTACTAACGCTTTTTTAAAGCTTAATTTATCCAAGAGATCTATTGCCCCTTGAGAATTTGCTTCTTTCGGAGCAAGAGCTTCCAAGTTTTTTTTGTTTAATTCTCTGACTGTTCCCGATCCCATTCCAATAATTGGAAATGAAAATCTTTCTGGCAAGTTATAGAATGTCATGACTGCTACCGGACTTTGGAAAATAAGCAGATCATAACCATCCAAATCAACTAAATGATCTAACCTCTCAATAGCATAGAGTGGAATATTTTCAAATCTGCAAGAATCAGAGACCATCTCGGGCCTGGTTTCAATAACTTTCATGCAATAGATTCATAGCTCCCATCTTTATTAATTTGGTTAAGCACAGATCAATAAATTTTTCTTTATTGTTGGTCTTGTTAATCTCATTGATCTCAATGAATTCATTTTCTGATAATACTTGGACCTTTAATTTTTGTTCCGCATTATGCTGGATAAGTTTTATGCCTATGGCTGAATTACAGTCAGCTTCTAGTCCCCTAATGATTTTTCGCTCCAATTCAATTGTGTCAATATCCGATTTATTTGATAAATTCATACACAAATCCTTTACTTTCTTATCATTCTTTCTACATTGAATAGCGATGCTTCCTTGGCCTATGGCTGGTAAAAATTTGTTTTCATCTAAAGGAGTACTATTAACTTTGAGATTTAATCTATCGATACCTGCTTGAGCCAAGATAATTGCTTGATATTCTTCTTGTTCAAGCTTCTTTAATCTGGTGTCAATATTGCCATTAATGTTGGCGACATTATTATGGTTTAAAAAGTGCTTGCACTGAAATCTTCGTCTTAAGCTTGATGTGCCAATAAGCATTTCAGGCAACATATTTCTTTCAATTTTATTTGGGAAAATTAGTAGATCATTACAGTATTTGTGTTGTATCAAAGCGATAATTTCTAATTCAGAATTCTGTTCTGCAGGCATATCTTTTAATGAATGAACTGCTATATCAGCTTTGCCAGAAAGCAAACTTTCTTCAATATCTTCTACAAAATTTGCTTTATCAAACTGAACTTTATTTTCCATGCTTCTTATATCGCCTGATGTAATTTGTTTGCAGATCTCAAAGTCAAAATCTTTATCAGCAGAAAGCTTGTTAATGAATATATTCGTTTGAGCTAAGGCAAGCTTGGAAGAGCGAGTTGCTATATTAATTCGTAATGATTTCATACAAGCATCCTTTAGCTTTCCCTGAACTTGAAGAGTTAATTATATTTAGACCAGGGATTGATTCAACTATCTCATGTGAGTCACACTCGATATAAATTTTGGTATGATCAGCAGCTAGTTTTGCAATTAATTTTGGGATAAGAATATTGATATAGTCTTTTAAGTAAGGCGGGTCAAAAAAAATTAAATCGAACTTTTTCTCTTTAGTTCTTCTTACAAAATCCTCAGCACTTTGTCGATGCATGCTTATTGCTGCATTTGCATCAAGCGTCTCATAATTCTCTTTTAGATTTTTAAAAATTTCAGGATTTTGTTCGACCATTACAACTTCAGTTGCGCCATTGGAATATGCTTCAAACCCCAGAGCTCCAGAGCCAGCAAATAAATCTAAACATCTTGCCTCAGGCAGCTCAGGCCTAATCCATGAAAATAATTGCTCTCTTAATTTTTCTGGCGTTGGTTTTAGGTTCTTATTTTTAACAGTTTTGATTCTTCTGCCGCCTAATTTGCCGGAGATTATTCTAAGACTAGACATTCTTTATACAGCTCTTTTTGTTGCAGAAGAATTTATCTGTTTTTTTTACCGCCTCCCTTTGCTGTAAAAAAACTCCACACGAACTACATTCAACCATTTCTTTTATCTCAGAGTTATTTTGAAAATTTCTTAACATCATCATAACTATTGATTTTATAAATAGACGTAAAAGGATATATGCCAGTGGCGCAAGCACCCCAACCAAAATAAAATTCATGATTAGTTAACCTGTTTTAGCTCTTCGACTTTTTGAGCATATTCTGAGTAGCCCAGTTTTTCATAGGCATCTTGCATTATATCTAGTGCTCTGTCCTTTTCAGTAGAATTAGGAATATTTACCAGCACATAGTTTGCCCTATTGAGTGCTGCTATGTAAGCTCCTCTTTTCATGTAATATTCAGCGCCATCAAGCTCACTGCTAGCAATCAGATTTCTCAAGAAAATTAATCTCTCTCTAGCAGAATCAATATATTCACTTTCAGGAAATCTAATCATAAATTCGGTGAGGTCAGCATAGGATTTAATCGCACCTGAAACATCTCTCTTAGCAAGACTTAAGCTAAAGACATTTCCAATAAGACCATCATCCTGGTAGTAGCCAGTCATACCCTTCATAAAGTAGGCATAATCTACATTGGTATTTCTTGGGTAAAGTCTGATAAATTTTTCTGATTGAGCGTAAGCTGAATCATAATCACCAGTCATGTAATGAGCATAGATTAAATCTGCTCTAGCTTGTTCTGCATAGACCCCAAAAGGGTAATACCTTTCAATTCTAGAAAGTGACTCAACTGCGCCAATGTAATTTCTTGCATTTATTCTATCTTGTGCAAGGTTATAAAGAGTTACCTCTGCAGGTTCTCTTTCCTCATCATCTTTAGATGCACAGCCCGTAACAAACAACAACATCAAGGTAAGGGCTACAAGTTTATTTTTCATTAAATATTTATATTTGCATTAAACTAAAAAACAATGATATCAAAAACTTTCGAAATAGACGAAGACAATATTAATAAACGTCTAGATATCTTCTTATCTGAACAATTTGATCAGCTTTCTAGAGGAATAGTTCAAAAATTAATTCAATCTCATGCGGTAACTGTATCTGGGATTTATGTAGACAAAGACTACAAGCTTAAACTCAGTGATATTGTTGACATTGAAATCAACCTTGAGGATCAAACTGATGATGAGCCGCAAGATATATTTTTAAATATTATTTGTGAAAATAAAGATTTTCTTATTTTAGATAAACAAGCTGGCCTTACAGTTCATCCTGGAGCTGGCCAAAAAGATAATACTCTCATTAATGGCTTGTTATTTCATTACCCAGAGCAAAAAAAGGTTCCAAGAACTGGTTTAATTCATAGGCTTGATAAGGATACATCTGGATTACTGCTCATTGCCAGATCTCTAGAAGCCCATACCAAGCTTACTGAGATGATGCAAAGAAGAATGATAGCTCGCAGATACTTTGCTCTAGTGCATGGCACGCCAATTTCTGGCGGTACAATCGATGAGCCGATAGCAAGACATCCTTCCAATAGGTTAATTTTTACTGTTAAAGAAGGAGGGAGAGATTCAATCACGCACTACGCTATAGAGAAAAGGTTTAAAAATTTTAGTTT
>JAYPTH010000001.1:122083-123433 GCA_038133485.1 Gammaproteobacteria bacterium
TTGCCAATTATTTTTTGGAACCAGCGCCAAGAACTATCAGGATTGCACTGTGGTTGGCGAGGCGTAGCAAGGGGAATTATTGATAAATTGATAAGCTCTGAGCGGGGTCAGAGCTTAGAATATGCATTCTTTGGTCCCTCAATAGGTAAAAAATTTTTTGAAGTTAAAGATGATTTAATTGAAGAATTTAAGTTAAATAGCATGGATATTAGTGCTTTTATAGAGCAAAGAGATACCAAAAAATTCTTTGACATGCGTGCTTATTGCCACGATAAAATTACAGGCTACGGCATTAAAATTTTAGAGCTAAAAGACTCTTGTTCATTCCAAAATGATAAGGTATTTTTTTCATGGCGCCGAGACAAAGAAAAGTCGCTTAGAAACATTTGTTTGGCTTGGTTTTAAAACAGTCGAAATAATCAAAAAAAAGCTTTCTTTTTTAAGTTAAACAACTATACTTTGTGGTTCCCCCACTAGATGGGGCAGGTCTGATTGAGAAATATTTAGTCACTTAAGTGGGTGCCCAAAAAAAATCGTTACCATTTTTTGGTAACAAAACAGTTTATTTGAAGAGTTTGATCATGGCTCAGATTGAACGCTGGCGGCAGGCCTAATACATGCAAGTCGAACGAGAAAGCATCTTCGGATGTAAGTACAGTGGCGGACGGGTGAGTAATACATAGGAATCTACCCAATGGTGGGGGATAGCTCGAGGAAACTCGAATTAATACCGCATAATCTCTACGGAGTAAAGGGGGCTTCGGCTCTCGCCATCGGATGAGCCTATGCAGGATTAGCTTGTTGGTAAGGTAAAGGCTTACCAAGGCAACGATCCTTAGCTGGTTTGAGAGGATGACCAGCCACATCGGGACTGAGACACGGCCCGGACTTCTACGGAAGGCAGCAGTAGGGAATATTGGACAATGAGCGAAAGCTTGATCCAGCCATGCCGCGTGTGCGATGACGGCCTTCGGGTTGTAAAGCACTTTAGGTAATGAGGAAAAATTAGATGTTAATACCACCTAATCATGACGTTAATTACAGAATAAGCACCGGCTAAATCCGTGCCAGCAGCCGCGGTAATACGGATGGTGCAAGCGTTAATCGGAATTACTGGGCGTAAAGCGCGCGTAGGTGGCACACCAAGTTAGATGTGAAATCCCAGGGCTTAACCTTGGAACTGCATCTAAAACTGGTGAGCTAGAGTACTAGAGAGGAAAGTAGAATTCTTAGTGTAGCGGTGGAATGCGTAGATATTAAGAGGAATACCAAAGGCGAAGGCAACTTTCTGGATAGATACTGACACTGAGGTGCGAAAGCGTGGGGAGCAAACAGGATTAGATACCCTGG
>JAYPTH010000002.1:0-7114 GCA_038133485.1 Gammaproteobacteria bacterium
ATGGTGGAGCCAAGGGGGATCGAACCCCTGACCTCAACACTGCCAGTGTTGCGCTCTCCCAGCTGAGCTATGGCCCCAATAAATGCAAGCCCTCACGTAAAAGAAGGCTTGCCAAAGAATAAATTAAAATCTGTAAGCTAATCCAATCTGTATGCCACTACCATCCTCATTAGTGGTTAGACCAAATTTAAATGCTAGGTTTTCAGAGGTATTGTAAAAAACAGATGCCCCTAGAATGCCATCTTGAAAACTAACAACATAATCAGCATCTTCTCCATTCATTAGACCATATCCAATAAATGGTTCAGTTGCAGAATCTGAAATATTAGCTCCGCCAAATGGATTCTGAACCTCAGATTGACTGTAGTCAAAACCAAGAATTAAAGATCCTTCAGATATGTCATTAAATGCATAGCCTAAAGCAAAGGAATAGGTGGTAAAATCAAGCTCAATACCCTCAATGTCCATAGTGCCTATACCTACACCAGTTGACGAGAAAAGGTTCCCGGCACCTGCCGTGTAACCAAATGCAAAACCAGTTGCATCTGCAGAAATACCTTCAACATCAGCGGTAGCAGTATTATATGTGCCCCACCAGTAGTTTTGTGCAGACAAATTGATTGAAAAAATAGTTATTAAAAGTAAGCTAATTTTTTTCATATGTTCTCCTATTTTATTAAAATTAACAATTTATTATTTTAACTTAATTTTGTTAATCTTAATAAGCTTATCTAAAACCCCAAAAACTGTTTAAAAACTTGATAAAAAGCCATTTTTATAGTTGAATAGTTCTAATAATGAGGGGGATCTCAATATGATTTCAAAAATTAAGTATTTAATTTTAATATTGCTGTCTTTTTCTTTTGTATTTAATGCACAAGATTCAGGTGGCGAAAACGACGTAGAGGAAGTCGTAACTGTTGGTACTCAGATTAAGGGTGCCAAAATTAATGAAGCACTTCCAGTAACTGTAATCTCTGCTGAAGACATCGAAGATCTCGGTGTTGATTCAGGTGATGACCTTTTATCAAGCCTTCCAGAGCAAGGTATTAACCAATTTGGTGAAACTGGAGATACTGGTGGCATCAATGGTGCTAGAGGTGATGTTGGTTCATACGATATCAGATCTTTAGGTACAGGTAATACATTGGTTCTTATCAACGGAAGAAGAATTGTAAGTGGCGCTAGTTATCAAACTGAAGAGATTGGCGGTAGCTTTGTTCCAGTTGAAAGCCCAAACACACAAATTTTACCACTTGGATTAATTGATAGAGTGGAAATTCTACGTGATGGTGCTGCAGCTGTGCATGGTTCTGATGCTGTTGCTGCTGTGGTAAATAATGTTCTTGACACAAACTTCGAAGGTTTTGAAATGAGAGTCAGATACAAGAACTTTGAACATTACGACAGAGATGATCACACAGTCACATTTAAATGGGGTGAAACATTTAACAATGGTAAAACCAATGTTTCCTCATACGCTTCTTTCTACGATAGAGACAGAATTAGAGCGGTTGAAGATGAAGTAATGGGATTCTGTGATAGAGATGTCTTTGCCAACGATGGTTACAACATTTATGACTGTTCAACTAACTCACCATGGGCTCAGTTTGATATGTCTGGCAAGGCCGCTTATACAGATAGCTCTGGAGAATTTGTCATTCTTCCTGCTAACCATCCTGGTTGTGTACAACAATTAGGTGATGGTGTTTGTGCTGGTAAAGATGGAAATGATCTGAACTTTAACTGGTATGCAGATAGAGATTATCTTGGTGCCTTAGAAAGAAGAAATATCTTTACTTTCTTAAATCATGATATGGATGATGGTAATGAAATGTACATGGAGTTTGGCTACTATGATTCCGACTACACTCAAAGCAGAGAAGCTGCATCTCCATTAACAGCACAGAAATTTATTGTACCAGCAGACCATCCAAATAACTTTACAGGCAAGACATTACAACTTGATAACTACAGAACTGTAGATTTCGGTCCACGTATTGTTAGCAGCCAAAAAACTAATGTTAGATTGTTGCTTGGCTTTAGAGGTCAATTAACATCCGGTTGGGACTGGGATACTGCTTATGTTTGGAATGAAGAAATTTCAGACAACACAGTCTTCAATAGAGTTGATGCCAATGCCTTTGATATGCTTTTACAGAAAGGGTTATACAACCCATTCAATGGTGGAGGTGTTGTAGGAAGATTAGATGCAGATGGTGATCCAACATCTTGGTATGACACCACTCCAGGTGCCTCAGAGTCAATCTTGGATATGGCACGTATCGACGTATTTAGAAATAATGGCAGAAACCTGCAAACTTTTGACTTCAAACTTTCTAGACCTGACTTATTCAGTTTGCCTGGCGGCGATGTAAGTGCGCTAATGGGATTTGAATGGCGTGGTGATAGTTTCTATGATGACAGAGATCCTAACCTTGATGGAACTAACGTTTACACCAGAAGAACTACTAGCGGTAACCCAAGTTCAGATCCTTTTGCAACCTACCCATACGTATCAAATGTTGTTGGTTCTTCTCCAACACCTGATAATAATGGCGAAAGAACTGTTAACTCTTTCTTTGTTGAGTTAGGAGTTCCTGTTGTTTCACCAGAAATGAATGTTCCAGGCGTACAAGCCTTTGACTTACAATTTGCTTATAGAAATGAAGCCTACAATGACTTTGAAGGTGAAGATGTTTCAAGATATGCTTTCGGATGGAGAGTATCAGACAACATTCTTCTTAGAGGATCCTCCCAAGAAACCTTTAGAGCGCCTAATTTGTATACCATTAATGAAGCAATTGTTTCCAGAGTTAATACAAGATGGGACTGGGCTGCTAAATATGTTGATTTAGCTGCAACTGCAGCAGGGCTAGGCTCTTCAACTCTTTGGGACTCTGATGGCAGATATAGTGTTATTAGAAACACTCAAGGCTCCAGAAACCTTCAGGCTGAGCTTGCTCAAAATGATACTGTAGGACTTGTTCTTGAGTTCAATAACATGATAGTCACATATGATGTTTGGGAAATTTCTTCTGATAGAACAATTGGTCTGTTGGGTGAAGAAAATGCCATGCTTATTGACTTAGTTAGAAGATTGGGTGGTGACTGTGATGGTTACGGCGCGGTTGTTAGGGTTGCTCCTGATGCAGGTGAAACAGAAACAATGGAAGCCGTTGGTTTCCCTTGCCCATTTGGTCAAGCAATAGCTGTTCAAGAAGATTATATAAATCTTGGACCTCGTAATGTTGCTGGTTGGGATGGAGCATTCATCTACGACCTAGACTTTGACTGGGGTTCAGTTGAACTACAACATCTTATTTCTTACACAAGGAAGAAATCTCAAGATAAAAGTGGTTTAGTTGATGAGGTTGAGGCAGCATACGCTGATGGTTTACTAGATCCAATTGCATACCCTGTAGTTGGTTTAGGTAGCCTATTGCAAATAGAGCAATCACCTAAGAAGAAAACTAAAACTACTCTTAGAGTTAAAAAAGGTAATTGGGCACTTGGCTTTACCGAAACAGGTAGAGGCATTGTTCTTGAGCCAGATGTGGGTTTAAGGCCTGTCGCAGCTTATAAGAGACTAAATGCATATTTAGACTATAATTTTGAGCTTAACGGCAATGACACCAGAATGAGATTTGGTGTGAACAACCTGCACGATAGAAGACCTCCTCTTGCAGACTATAGATTTGGTTTCCTAGGAGACCTTGATATAGGTACAAGAAGAGACTTTTACTTTGATTTCAGAGTTAGATATTAATCTAGCTTAGAATGATACAAGCCAGTCCAAAGACAATAGGTTTTTGGGCTGGTTTTTTTTTATTCCTATTTTTTTCATTTCTTCCTGCTACTGAAACTTTAAGTAAAGAAGCTATTTATGTAGCAGCGGTTGTTATTTTAATGGCAACTTGGTGGGCAACAGAGGCTATTCCACTCCCAGCTACTGCCCTACTACCTTTAGCCCTATTCCCAATGCTCGGGATTTTTGGTGATATTCCCTCTAAAGATGCTTTCCAACAAGCAGCCAATCCTTATGCTCATGCCAATATCTTTCTTTTTCTTGGTGGGTTTATCCTTGCCTTAGCAATTGAAAAAGTAAACCTGCATAAACGAATGGCGTTAAAAATGTTGTTGATGGTAGGAACAGATTCTAAATATTTAATTGGTGGGTTTATGTTGGTAAGTGCTCTATTGAGTATGTGGATATTTAATACTTCCACCACCTTGATGTTGTTACCAATAGCACTTGCCGTCGCCACAGTTGTGCACACCACAACTACACAAGAGTCTGCTCTTCAATTTAAAAACTTTCAAACTGCATTACTACTAGGTATTGCCTATGCTGCCACAATAGGTGGCATGGCAACAATTGTTGGTACTGGACCCAATGTTCTGGTAGTTGGCTTACTTGCTGATGAAGGCATTGATGTGGCTTTCCTAGATTGGATGCTCCTAGCAACCCCAATATCTTTTATTATGCTTATTGCTGGCTGGTGGTTGCTTACAAGCATAGTCTTTCCAACCAATATTTCTGGCTCACAACAGACAAAAATTGAACTTAATAACATGTATGCTGCACTTGGTAAGGTTTCTGAAGATGAACGAAGGGTGTTTATTATTTTTTGTTGTACTGCTTTTGCTTGGATTTTTAGAAAGTTGTTAATTTTACTGCCTGGATTAGAAGGCCTTACCGATTATGGGATAGCTATATTTGCTGCCTTGGCTCTGTTCATAACACCTTCAATAAAAGGTGGTGGCTTGCTGGAATGGAAGGCTACAAAAAACTTACCCTGGGGTATATTGATATTATTTGGTGGTGGTTTGTCTATTGCAGCACAAATTAAAGCCACTGGTCTTGGTGATTGGATTGGTTCTGTATTTTCAGTTTTTAATGATATAAATCCACTCCTTTTAATTTTTATTATTGTTACCTTGATAGTATTTCTAACAGAAGTAACTTCCAATCAAGCAACCACAGCAACCTTTGTACCCATAATGTTTGCGATAGCTTTGGGCTTGGGTTTTGATAAAGCGCAACTTGCGATACCAGTAGCTCTAGCATCAAGTTGTGCATTTATGCTACCAGTCGCCACACCACCCAATGCTATAGTTTACGGTTCTGAAAAGTTTCAAATTGCAGATATGATCAAGGCAGGTTTTTACATAAACATAGCTGGGATCATAGTGGTTACTTTGTTTGCAACTTATGCATTGCCAGCCATAATAAAGTAATGAGATTCTTATTACTTGTACTTGTATTTAAACTTACATCAGCAAATTACTTAGATTATCCACACCCTTTCCATCCCACTCAGTCAGATAAAGGGATGGTAGTAACTCAAAATTACTTATCATCAGATATAGGTGCAGAAATTTTATCTCAAGGTGGAAACGCCGTTGATGCTGCAGTTGCTATAGGCTTTTCATTAACCGCAACCCTTCCAAGAGCAGGAAATATTGGTGGTGGTGGTTTTATGCTTATTTATGATGCCAAGAATAATACCATTGTATCTCTAGATTTCAGGTCAATGGCGCCTGAACTAGCACGTCCAAATATTTATCTTAATGCGCTAAAAAATAATGAGCACGATTATGATAAAACTAGAAAGGGATATAAAGCGATTGCTGTCCCAGGAACTGTGGCAGGGCTTTTAAAGGCACATGAAACTTATGGATCACTACCCTTAGCAGACCTAATTAATCCGACAATAGCTTTATTAAAAAATGGCGTTCCTGTCACCACCGATCTTTATTGGGCAATACAAGATACAGATTTTTTAAAACAAGATGCTGAATCCACTGAAATTTATCTCAATGCTGAAGCAACAATTGGTGGAAAAATATTTAATGATGATTTAGTTCGAACACTAGAGTTAATTAGAGATAAGGGAAGAGAGGGTTTTTATGCAGGCGAAATAGCAGAAAGGATTGAACAGGCAATGCTTGCTAACGGCGGCTTAATCAGAAAAACAGATCTTGCAAAATATGAAGCTGATTTTGCTAAACCTATCTCAACTACCTATCGCAACCATACTGTGTTCACTATGGGAGCTCCAAGTGGTGGTGGCGTCGCAATCTTAACTTCATTAAATGTGCTTGAAAACTTTTCACTCTATGATTTCAAGGCTTATACCGCTCAATACTTGCACCTATTGGCTGAATCTATGAAGTATGGTCAACAAAGCAGATCGAAATATATTGGTGATCCCAGATTTAACAGCATTCCCATGGATAGATTGCTATCAAAAGACTATGCAAAACAAAAAAGTAAAAATATCAATTTAAAAAGAGCTACTAATGTTGATGTGCTTGGTAAAAGATTAAATTCACTTGATGCTAACTTTGTTGAGTCGAAAGATACAACACATTACTCAGTCGTTGACGTGCATGGTAACGCTGTTTCTGTGACATACACCTTGGGTTATTCATTTGGGTCAGGCGTCACTATAGCTGGAACAGGAATCTTAGGAAACAATCAAATGAACAATTTTGCTCATGAGTATGGTAAATCTAAATCTTTAAGAAGAAGCGCATCACCTGCAAATAAATTAGAGCCATTTAAAAGACCTATGAGTACTATGGCACCAGTTATAGTATTTGATGATAAGAACAAACTTTTATTAGTTACAGGATCTCCTGGAGGCTCACAAATACCTAATATTAATCTACAAGTGCTCTTAAATGTTTTGGACTTTGATATGGATATAGGTGAAGCAACAATGGCCCCAAGAATTCATCAAGACTCGCAAAATCATGAATTACTTATAGAAAAAACTATCAGCCCCGATACCCAAAGAATATTAGGTCTATACGGTCATAAATTAGAAATTTCCGATACTATTGGTAGCACTCAAAGTATTCACATAGTGGATGGCAAAAAATATGGATATGCGGACCAGAGAAGGCCTAATGCTAAAGTTAGTGTTGAGAAGTAACTTTTTCTAACGTCATTGATATCCTTTCTAAAGCTTCTTCTTGATTAAATAAATATATAGTCGCATCTAAGGGTGGTGATTTGGTTCTACCGAGCAAAGCAGCTCTCATAGGCATACCAATTTTGGGCATGGGTAATGATAAATCAGTTTTTGCTTGATCGATTACGGTG
>JAYPTH010000002.1:7214-10165 GCA_038133485.1 Gammaproteobacteria bacterium
GCTCTCTGCACATCATTGAAATCAAAAAATTGAATCACTTCTTCTGTAGTAAATACATCTTTATCGATTTTAGACCAACCCAAACGGGCAAGCATATTTAATAATGCGTCAGGTAAATAGCCCTGGTTTTTATATGCCATCAAATCTGTAGCTGCATGCCTCTTAGAAAGACGCTTTCTATCTTCACCCAACACTAGAGGAAGATGTGCATAGTTAAAACCTTTATAGCCCAGTGCATTGACTATCTGGATCTGTCTTGGAGTGTTAGGTAAATGATCTTCTCCTCGAATGATATGGGTTACCCCCTGCTCATTGTCATCGATAACATTACAAAAATGATATGTTGGTGATCCATCACTTCTTAAAATAATTAAATCATCCAGCTCTTTATTAGGAAAACTTATCGAGCCATAAACTTGATCATCTACAATGGTCTCCCCTTCTTTAAGCGATTTAATTCTAATGACAGAATTCTCATCTTTAATATCTTTGTCTCTACAATGGCCATCATAAGCTGGTTTAATGCCCTTGCTTTCTTGCTCATCTCTAAGTTTTTGCAATCTTTCATGAGAGCAGTTACATCGATAGGCAGCACCAGAATCTAATAAAGCATAGGCATTTTTTTGATAGATCTCATACCTCGTGCTTTGCCTTATGGGTGCTAAATCTGGAGATAAATTTAACCAATCAAGTCCGTGTAAGATGGCATCTACGTACTCCTCTTTCGATCTTTCCGCATCAGTGTCTTCAATTCTGACTAAAAATGTTCCCTTGTTTTGTTTTGCATAAATATAATTAAAGAGAGCAGTTCTTACTCCTCCTATATGTAAATAGCCTGTAGGGCTTGGGGCAAAACGTGTGACAACATTCACCAATTTATATTTCCTCCAGATTTTTTCGATAAAGCTTCTAAAAAGTTATTGTGCAATTCTAGCTCCTCATCTCCAACTGTTATTGCTCTGACTTTAAAATCAATATTTTGTTCAATCTCTTCCTTATCATCGGGTTTTTTTTCTGTAGAATTTAATTCTAATCTTACTTGTCCACCTGTGAGATTAAGATACACATCGGCGAGAATTTCTGAATCAAGTAACGCACCATGATAGGTTCGGTCATAGCCAGTTATCTCTAATCTCTTTGATAATGCATCCAATGAATTCTTTTGGCCAGGAAAAATTTTTCTAGCAAGCATAAGGTTATCAAATACTGTGCAAATATTCCTAATATCTGTAATCTCATGCCCCATTAAAGTTAACTCATTATTTATAAAACCAACATCAAATTGAGCATTATGAAATACAACTTCAGCACCTTTAATAAAATCTAGAAATTGATTGGCTACCTCAGAGAATTTTGGAGCTTTTAACAACTCCTTATCAGATATATTTGTAATAGCTTTAGCGCCTTCACTAATTTCTTTACCTTCCGGATTGACATAACTTTGAAAGGTATTTTGGCTTTTTCTTCTATCAATAACCTCAACTGCGCCAATCTCTATGAGTCTATCCCCATCATTAAAATGAAGTCCTGTGGTTTCAGTATCACAAACAACGACCCTAGCTGACACTATCTGCTCCTTTATTGGCTAACTCATCTGCTTTTTCGTTACCTGGGTCGCCAGCATGCCCTTTAACCCAATTCCAATTTACCTTCATTACATTATTTAAATCATCAATGGCGATCCATAGATCTTTATTGGCAACTGGTTTTTTAGCTGCAGTACGCCAATTATTTATTTTCCATTTATGAATCCATTCTGTTATGCCTTGCCTTAGGTAATTTGAGTCAGTAAAGAGTTCTATATTGTCATCACAAGCTTTGAGATGGTTTAGCGCACTTAATGCTGCTTGCATTTCCATTTGATTATTTGTTGTGGAAGGATCACCAGAAAAAAGTTCCTCTGTCTTATCGTCATAAATTATATAAACTCCCCATCCCCCTGGACCTGGGTTTCCTCTACATGCTCCATCTGTATATACTTTAACTGTCATTAATGTAAATTATAAAGTAATGAAAATTTTTCACATCCCTGCATTTCAAGATAATTACATCTGGGCAATAGAAAACAATAAAAAGATAACGGTTGTTGACCCTGGAGATGCAAATGCTGTTCTGGATGCATTAAAGAAAGATAACCTGATGCTAGAAGACATTTTAATTACCCATCACCATTATGATCATACAGGCGGTGTTTCGACCTTAAAAGATATAATGCAAGGACAAGTGTATGGTCCAGAAAATCCAGCTATAGCAGGTATAGATATCCCTCTAAAAGAGGGTGAATCAATGGAAACATTGGGCTACTCTTTTGAAGTCTTTGAGACACCAGGCCATACCCTAGACCACATTAGCTTTTATTCATTATCCAATGAGGTTTTATTTTGTGGTGATACGCTTTTTTCTGGAGGTTGCGGAAGGTTGTTTGAAGGGTCTTATGAACAGTTATATAGCTCCTTGCAAAAATTAAAAAGGTTGCCAGACAAAACTAAAGTATATTGCACTCATGAATACACTTTATCTAATTTAAATTTCGCAATTAATCAGATTGCTGATGAAGATATTCAAATACGTAAGCATGAAGTAGAAGTCTTGTTAAAACAAGGCATGATCTCTCTGCCTTCTACGATAGGGTTAGAAAAAAATATTAACTTATTTTTAGGAGACAAGATCCCTGCAGATCTTATTAATAAATCACCAATAGAAATCTTTACAGAACTAAGAATACGCAAAGATAATTTCTAAAAAAAGGGAGGCCGAAGCCTCCCTTAAAAAATACTTATTACTTTAGTATGAAACGTTAAATCCAAAGATTACAACTCTTCCATAGTTATTGTGCAAGTATCTATCATAATTACCGTTTGAGAAGAAAACTGGATCAGCGTTATCCAAGTTTCTAACTACTAATCTTAAGCCAACATTATCCATTAATTGATAATTTGCTCTTAAGTTAA
>JAYPTH010000002.1:10265-104494 GCA_038133485.1 Gammaproteobacteria bacterium
CCTGTATCAAGATCGCCAACAGGCGTATTAAAGGTACCTTGCCATTTCACATCAAAACCTCCAACAGAGAGATCATTACCATTAATTGGATTTCTGAAACATTCTTCCAATGGACCAGTGGCGCTTCCTGTTCTAGTACAGTATGCACCTTGGCTAGTAAGCTGATCAGCTTTTCCTAAGATAGTTGCGTCAATAATATTTTGAACTGTAATTGAAGTAATGATTCCGCTTACAGTTGTATCAAAGATATCAAGAGCTACAGAATGATTTCCATAAAAGTCAAAGTCATATATAACTCCAAAGTTCAGGGTTTCTGATTCCTCAGGACCAAGATTTGGGTTTGAACTTACGTAAGTATTTACCTGATTTTCTTGACAATCTGGTCTAGCGATACCGTTGGCTTCACAATAGACATAATCAATATGATAATCAGCACTAAAAGATGTTGCTCCAAACATTGAGCCTAATCCTGGCGCTTTAAATCCAGTACCAAGAGAAGCTCTAACAGTTAAGTTATCCATTACTGAGAAAAGACCTTTTACTGTATAAGAGAAGTTGGAACCAAAATCAGAATAATCATCTTGTCTTCCAGCTAGCTGAACTTCACCTCTTCCATCCATTAAGCTTGTGGAAGTTTCAAAATACATAGCTGTGTAATCTCTAGCTCCTGAGTCAGAATTACCTGAAGAACCACCGACGTTCCCTGCTTCACTCTGCTTGTCGAAAAGGTTTTGGTAGGTAAAGTTTGCACTTTCAAAACCGGCAGCAAATTGTGTGCCTAGGAAAAGCTCTCCTGTTACTGAAAAAGCCAAGTTTCTAAAGTCACTTGTTGCTGATTCTGTTGGTGAGGCGGTATAGTAAGCAACAGCTTCTGGGTCAAAAGGATTTGTCCAGCCATTGAATACACCATTTTCTTGTATGCCAGCACTTACAGCCACAAACTCTGGAGTTTGTAGATAACAACAATCATAGTCATCGTAGTCTGTTTTATTGTACTGAAGCGAAACATCCCAATCTAGTCCATTAAATGTTCCATTAAAACCAGCAACTGCATCAGCAGTCCAGTCTGTCCAGAAACTTTCTCTAGGACCGATTTCGATAAATCTCTTTCTTAACTGAGCATCCACTCCAAGAACTGCTGTAGTTTCAGCAAAACCATCGGAAGCTGGAATTCTAACTTCTCCTATCCCTGCTGGGAATGTGCTTACAAAAGCAGCTGGAGGAGCATATCTACCATATGCTTCATTTCTAGAAGTAACTATCCTGGAGTAAAAGTTTGACCAACCAAGATCTGTGCTTGTGTTCACTGTGAAAGCATCAAACCTTTTACCAGCGTTGTCAGCCATAATCTTTGTAAAATCATAAAGACATACAGTATTTTTCACTCCATCTGTTGGACTGTTACCCCAAGTATAGGTGGTACCATTTTCAACAAATCTTGAGTCACCCGCACAAGAAGCATCTGGGAAATAAGTACCTTTTTTGAATACTCTCCCATCTGGTGCTGTCCAGTCATCCAGAAGTCTATAGTTATAGGCGTATGTAGAAACATTAAAAGAAGATGAATAATCGCCATCTGTTGGTGCTCTACCAGCATCATAAGGTCTATCACCTAAAAAGATGATTGCTCTTTCTTGGTGCTCGTATGTAAATGTAACTTGGGAGTTTTCATTAGTCATACCACCAACGAATGAGAATGTTTCCTCGCCACCACCAGGTTGTTCTGGTGAAGACAATGTTCCTGAAAAGTTCATACCGTCAAAGCCTTTTTTAGTAATGACGTTTACAACACCACCAATAGCGTCAGATCCATAAACAGCTGACGCGCCATCAGCTAAGATCTCAACTCTTTCTATTGCTGCTGTTGGAATGAGGTTTAAGTTTGCAGAGTCACCACCCAATTTTGGTGAACCTGGCAACCTCTTACCATCAATCAGAACTAGGGTTCTAGAGCTACCTAAGCCTCTTAAGGCCAATGTAGACTGAGAACCAGAAGAACTACCGGATCTTTCATAGAAAGAACCGTATGTATTAATAGGGGTCTCTCTCAGAACATCTGAGATTGTCATTTCACCTGTTTTTTGGATATCCTCTTGGTCTATCACAAGTACAGGTTGAGCCCCCTCGAACTCGCTAGTTGCAATACGGGAACCCGTAACAACTACTTCCTCCACTTCATCTTCCTCATCTGCCTCTTGAGCCACTAGTAAACTGGTGAAAGAGGTTAGAATAATAAGACTTAGTAAATATCTGAATATATTCATATAACTTACCCTTTAAAATTAATTTATGACTTTATGATCGCTTTTTTAACTCTTTTTGACAAATATTAGTTTAATAAAATCTATCTTTTTATGATATACGTCAATTTTTGAGAAAGAATGGCACTTTTTTTGCTATTTTTTTTTCAAATTGTTAAAAAAAATAATTTTCTGTAGAAAAATTTATCTTCTATAATGCTGTTATGGTTAAAGGTAAAAATATTTTAATTGTTGGGCTCGCTAATAAATATTCTATCGCCGCAGCTATTGCTTCATCTTTGCATGATAATGGGGCTACAGTCGGATATAGCTATCAAAACGAAAGGTTTGAAAAATTTATCAATGAGTTTTCATCTGATAATGGTAATGGACCCACATTTAAATGTGATCTTGCTTCTGATGAAGATATTAAAGAACTTATTAATTATTTTGGTAAGAAATGGGGGAAGATTGATGGTCTTGTACATTCCGTAGGATTTGCACCCTCAGACCAAATTGCCGGCAATATAGAAGATTGCATTACACGAGAAGGGTTTCAGATCACTCATGATATTAGCTCTTACAGTTTTGCAGGTTTGCTCAAAGAGGCTGTTCCTTATATGTCAGAAAATTCAGCAGCTTTAACTTTAACCTATGTAGGATCTCAAGAAGCTACGCCAAATTACAATGTTATGGGTATGGCCAAAGCAAGTTTGGAAGCCAGTGTCAGATATTTCTCGGCCACACTTGGATCAAAAGGCATCAGAGTTAATTCAATTTCTGCTGGCCCCATTAAAACTTTAGCTGCTTCAGGCATAAAAGGCTTTAAATCAATGTTAAATAAACATGGCTCTGAAACACCTTTAGGAAGAAACATTACGGCCAAAGAGGTTGGCGATACTGCTACTTTCTTATTAAGTGATATGTCTAGCGGAATTACTGGCCAAACAATTTATGTAGATGGTGGATATAATATTCAGGCTATGAAGTTTGATTAGCAATTACCGAATTAACTGCATATTTTTCATCTAGATTATACTCAAGCCTTAACTTGTTAAATGTGGTCTGAAGTTTGCTTGTTCTGGACTCAGATTCTATAGCTTCCAAATCATCTTCTGGTACTGAAGTATTGTCTCCTGGTATTCTCGCAAGAATAGAAAAAACAAATAATTTATCTCCAAGCAACTGTTTCTTGACTACACCAATCTCTGGTTCGCTGAAAACCAAATTAACTATTTCATTTGATAGTAAAGATGTTGTTCTGTTGATATTTTTAAACTCTTCAACTTTAAAATTATTGATAGAGAACTGTCCTTTAAGTAAGTCTGCATCCATACCTAGCTCTGATGCATAAATCTGCTCGAGGTAATCTGCTTTTCTTGAGTTCAATATCCCTTCAGTGACTTCATCAATTACATTTTCAAGCTCTTCAGTCGCTTGTGGTTCCGATGCAAAGGTATTTGCAATTTTAAAGCTGCTAGATGTGACTTCGAAAGGCTCTGACCATCTATTCAGGTCACTGCTAAAAATTATTGATTCGTCAGAACTTGAAAAATCATTAGCTCCATAACTTACATCTGTGAATGCTATTGATGGAACATTATATTTTTCTTCAATACTTAAAACACTTTCTGTGGAGCCAACTAAGCTCTCAACTAAGCTATTTGAGATATCTTCGAATTTGATTGCAATCAATTCATTTTTTAGAGATTGAGTCTTATCTTCGAAACTTTCGATAACTGGTTGATCTATTTCAGTCACTTTTAAGAAATGTGCATTACCTTCGTAAAAAATAGACTGTGAAAGCTCGCCTTCGTCCAAAGTAAGAATTACTTCTTCAAACTCTAATGGAAATATTTGGCCATCTGTGAATCCTAAATCGCCACCTAGATCTGCCGTACCTTCATCTTCTGAGTTTGCAATCACATACTCCTCAAAGTTTTCTGATGTAAGTTCACTGCCAATTTGGTTGACTCTATTCGTAAATTCCTCTGTGGATGCATAATTTTCACCAATAACCATTAAATGAGAAATTCTCTTCTCACCTGAAGGCAAGGTTTGTAAATATGAATTGTAAGCCTCTGTTAATTCTGCTTGTGAAATTTCAATATTTAAATTTTCTTTTGAGAATTCAACTGTAACAAATGACCTCTTTTCAGGAATAAGGTATGTATTTATATTTTGTTGATAAAACTCTTTGATTTCTTCTTCAGAAATTTCAAAATCTTTGATTACATTATCTTTTGTTAGCTCAAAGAACTTGAGTGATCTTCTCTCAGTAAGCAGATCTAAATACTGGTCAAGAGTATTGTCGTAGATGTTAACAGTAGAATTTAGTAAGGCTACTGAAAGATTGAGCTTTAGATCAGCTTCAAAATCTCCAACCAAATCTTCTTTTGATAAGTTAAAGTTAATTAGGTAATTCTTAAAAGCTTCTTGATTAAATTTACCATCAACTTGGAAAACTTCATTTTTTGCAAGCTCATTTTCCAGATAGCTTTGAGGAATTGTTATTCCCAACTCATCAAAAAACTTTACTAGTGTGTATTTTTCAATAAGCGAACTTTTGGCTTGCTGATCAATAAATTCATTGAGAGGTGTCAAATCAATTTGCTGACCAAATTGCTCACGTATATTTTCTTCAATCATGCTGCGTGTTCTAAAATATTCCCCTTGGGAAATACCATAATCTCCAACCTTGGCATAATCGTTGGTGTTAAAATTTTGCGTAAAGGTAGGTAGCCCCAAAAACATAAATGTTAGGGCAACTATACCTAGAAAAGAAAAGGCTACAATTCCTTGTAGCCTCTCCCGTAAGAAACTGATCAACTCAGTTAAATATTAGTTTACTGCAGCTTTAAGTGCTTTACCTGCTTTAAATACAGGCACAGTTGCTGCTGGAATGTGAATCTTCTGGGAAGGATTCTGTGGGTTAATTCCCTCTCTAGCAGCTCTCTGTCTTACAGAAAAGGTTCCAAAGCCTACCAATGATACAGAGTCACCTTTTGAAAGTGCACCTGTCACAGCATTCACGACAGCATCTAATGCTTTAGCAGCGTCAACTTTTGTGCTACCAGTTTCGCTGGCAACAACATCAATTAAATCAGCCTTATTCATAAAATCTCCTCAAAATGCCTTTAAAGAAAGGCTTTTATCTACATTAGCCCTTTAAAATTAATTAATCAAGAAAAAACGTGTAAATAATTTAACTTTATTCAGGGGTTATTTCTTGACAATAAATGGGTGGAATGCTTTATAAAAGAGCTTCTTTAAGCACCTCGTTAATATTTTCAACAGGTTTGATATTTAAATTTTTTAGAATATTAGATTCTACTTCTTCTAAGTCTCCAACATTTTCTTTAGGAATAATTACATTGGTGATGCCACTTCTTTTAGCTGCTATAAGCTTCTCTTTCAAGCCCCCAATCTTCAAAACCTTTCCTGCAAGAGTAATCTCACCTGTCATTGCTAAGTTTGCTTTTATCGATTTATTTAAAACCACAGATGTAATTGCAACGCACATAGTTATACCTGCGCTTGGTCCATCTTTAGGTGTAGCTCCTTCGGGGACGTGAATATGAATATCGTGTTTTTCAAAAAAATCATTTTCTATGTTTTTTGATAATGCAATATTTTTAGTAACAGTGAGAGCTGCTTGAATAGACTCTTGCATAACATCACCAAGAGATCCAGTTTTTATAATTCTTCCTTTACCTGAAATAACAGCAGCTTCAATTTTTAACAACTCCCCACCCACTGAAGTCCAAGCGAGACCATTGACCTGACCTTTCACATCTTCATTATCAAATTGGCCATATTTATAAGGCTCTGGCCCTAAAATATTTCTTACAGCCCTGTTATCAATTTTGACTGAAGAAGGTTGCTCCAAGGAGATCTCCTTTACTTTTTTTCTACATATCTTATTGATCTGTCTATCAAGATCCCTGACACCTGCTTCCCTTGTGTAATTTCTTATAACTTTTAGGATGGAATTAATACTAAAGGATATCTCTTTATCATTAAGACCATTTTTTTCTAGGTTGCGTGGAACAAGATAATTTTTGGCAATATTTAATTTTTCATCCTCTATATAGCCAGGCAATCTTATTATCTCCATTCTATCTAATAATGCTGGAGGGATATTTAATGAATTTGCAGTGCAAATAAACATAACTTCTGATAAATCATAATCAACTTCAAGATAATGATCGTTGAAGCTATTGTTTTGTTCCGGATCTAGCACTTCTAATAAAGCAGAACTTGGGTCTCCCCTATGATCCATGCCAACTTTATCAATCTCATCTAATAGGAAGAGAGGGTTTTTTACTTTAGTTTTTGTTAATTTTTGAATTATCTTTCCAGGCATAGATCCAATATATGTCTTTCTATGGCCCCTAATTTCCGCTTCATCTCGGACACCACCCAGCGATAACCTAATAAAATTTCTATTCACTGAACGTGCTATCGATTCACCTAAAGAAGTTTTACCAACACCTGGAGGACCAACAAAACATAATACTGGTGCCTTCATTTTTTTTACTCTTTTTTGCACAGCAAGATACTCTAGTATCCTTTCCTTAACTTCCTTTAATCCATAGTGATCTTCATCGAGGATCTCTTTGGCCTTCTTTAGGTCTACATTTATTTTCGTAGTCTTATGCCATGGAACTTCAAGAAGAGTTTCGATATAAGTTCTTACGACTGTAGCCTCTGCTGACATTGGAGACATTTGCTTTAGCTTTGAAAACTCTGAATTAATTTTTTCAAGAGCTTCTTTAGAAAGTTTGGTTTCTTCGATTTTTGATTGTAGTTCTTCTAACTCATTTTTTTCATCTCCAATTTCACCCAATTCTTTCTGTGCAGCTTTAATCTGCTCATTTAAAAAATACTCTTTTTGCGATTTTTCCATTTGCTTTCTAACTCGCCCTCTTATTCTTTGCTCAACTTCAATTAAATCTATTTGAGCCTCAAGCAAACTAGATAAAAATTCTCCACGTGAAATGACCTTTTCTTGTTCAAGAATTTCCTGTTTGTCTTTTATTGAAAGGTGAATATTAGAAGAAATTACATCGATAACTTTAGCTAAACTAGCCATAGACTGAACTTGATTGATAATTTCAACTGAAACTTTTTTTGAAACAGAAACAAATTCGGTAAATTGGTTCTTTATTGTTCCCAAAAGATCTCTTTCATACTTTGAATCCTCTGAAGATTCATCAATTTTGATAATTTCGGCAAAATAGCCCTTGTCTATTGTCACATCTTTTAACCTAGCACGATGTAAGCCTTCAACTAAAATCTTAACTGTTCCATCTGGCAATTTAATCATCTGTAGCAAAGTAGAAATAGTGCCAACTTTTGGCAAATCTGAAATTGTAGGCTCCTCGTTGGATGGTGAATTCTGGGCTACAAGGAAAATTTTCTTATTTGTTCTTAATGCATCTTCAAGTGAAAAAATAGATTTTTCTCGACCAACAAACAAGGTTGATACTGTATTTGGAAAAATCACAACGTCCCTCAATGGAATCATTGGCATTTTCACGGTTACCTGGATTTCGTCAGACATTTAGTTTGCAATTTTTTTTGCCATCAATTTGAGAGGATTATCTCTATTAATGACTACATTTTTATCGATAACTATTTTTTCAACCTTGGAATTAATTGAAGGTAGCTCAAACATTGAATCTTGCAAAATATCTTCAAAAATAGAGCGGAGAGCTCTGGCGCCTGATGAGCTTTTTTTTGCCTCTGAAGCAATTGCAACATATGCGTCTTTAGTAAATTCAAGCTTTATACCATCTAGATCAAATAGATACTTAAACTGATCGCTAATAGAGTTCTTGGTTTCTGACATGACTTTTACTAAATCTTCTTCTGAAAGCTCTTCTAATGGTGCAACAACTGGGAATCTTCCTATAAATTCTGGGATAATTCCATATTTGATTAAATCCTGTGATTTAGCATTTTTAAACATTTTACCTTTATCAATATTTTCTTTATCAACAATTTCAGAATTGAACCCAATAGTGCTACTAGAAAGTCTTGACTGTATTTGCGCCTCCAAGCCGTTAAAAGCTCCGCCACAAATAAATAAGATATTTTTAGTGTCTACTTGCAAAAACTCTTGCTGGGGATGCTTTCTACCACCTTGAGGCGGGATTGATGCTGTTGTGCCTTCAATGATTTTTAATAGGGCTTGCTGAACACCTTCACCAGAAACATCCCTTGTTATCGAAACATTTTCTCCTTTTTTAGAAATCTTATCTATTTCATCGATATAAATTATCCCCTTCTGGGCACGATCAATATCATAATTAGCGTTAATTAATAGTTTTTGAATTATATTTTCAACATCCTCTCCTACATATCCAGCTTCAGTCAAGGAAGTTGCATCAGCAATTGCGAAGGGAACATCCAAAAACTTTGCCAGAGTTTGAGCAAGAAGAGTTTTGCCGCAACCAGTTGGACCCAATAACAGAACATTACTTTTTTGAACCTCAACTTCAGCGCTTTCCTTGGTATTGATTCGTTTATAGTGATTGTACACAGCAACTGATAAACGCTTTTTTGCATCGTCTTGTCCTACAATCCTTTGATCTAGATAATCATAGATTTCTTTTGGTTTGATACTCTTAATTTCAGAGCTTTTTTCTTGCTGCTCCTCTTCAGCAAGGATGTCATTACAAAGATCAACACATTCATTGCAAATATAAATATTTGGGCCCGCAATTAGTTTCTGAACTTTAGCTTGCTCTTTCCCACAAAAAGTACAATTTAGTTTTGACTTCTCAATTTCCATTATTTTCTTTTTTCTAAAATATTATCTACAAGTCCGTATTTAATAGCTGATTCAGCATCCATAAAAAAGTCACGTTCTGTATCTTTCTCAATTTTCTTCAATGATTGTCCCGTGGAATCAGATAAAATCTTATTTAACCTGTTTCGTAATGTTTTTATTTCTTTTGCATGAATTTCAATGTCTGTTGCCTGTCCTTGAACGCCGCCTAATGGCTGATGAATCATAACTCTGCTGTTAGGCAATACAAATCTTTTTTCTTTTGCACCTCCTGCCAGCAAAACTGCCCCCATGCTAGCAGCTTGCCCAAAACAAACTGTTGAGACGTCACACTTTAAATAATTCATGGTATCTAGGATTGATAACCCAGAAGTGATGACTCCTCCTGGAGAATTTATGTACATATAAATATCTTTTTTTGGATCTTCAGATTCTAAAAATAGTAACTGCGCTACCACTAAATTAGCGACATAGTCATCGATTTTGCCAACAATAAATATAATCCTATCTTTAAGCAAACGTGAAAAAATATCGTATGCCCTTTCACCGCGTGATGATTGCTCTACAACCATTGGTACTAAATTATTTTCAAACATAGTTTTAATATAGTGTAGTTTGAATATAAATCAATATATGGTAGAAATTCTGTAAACTTAATAATGTTTTAGCAAAACTTGATAGATATTTATAAAAACATGAGCATCATTGGGGTGGACGAAGGGGGTTGAACCCTCGACCTCCGGTGCCACAAACCGGCGCTCTAACCAACTGAGCTACGCCCACCATTTATGCGTGTGTTTTTGAAAAAAAAATTATATCATTATCACCAACAAGGGGTAATAAAATGGGGTCAAATAATTTGTTTTTAAAGAGCATCACCAAGATGTTCGATAATGCTGTCGAAATACTAGATATTGATAAAGGTTTAGCTAAACAAATCAGGTCTTGCAATAATACCTACACGGTGAGATTTGGAGTCAAATTAAAGAAGGGTGTCGAGGTTTTCACTGGTTTTAGAGCTGTTCATTCAGAACACCTTGAGCCTGTTAAGGGCGGCATAAGATACGCCCCTAACGTTAATGCATCAGAAATTGAGGCAATGGCTGCTCTTATGACTTATAAAAATGCTGTAGTAGATGTTCCTTTTGGAGGCTCTAAAGGGGGTTTAAAGATTAACCCAAAGAAGTATGATGAAGAAGATCTGGAAAAAATTACTAGGCGTTTTACTGAGGAGTTATCTAAAAGAGGCTTAATATCCCCTAGCCTTAACGTTCCTGCTCCAGATATGGGAACGAGTGAAAGAGAGATGGCATGGATTGCAGATGAATATAGGCGCCTTAATCCTCATGAAATAAATGCTTTTGCATGCGTTACTGGTAAACCAATTGGCATGGGTGGAGTTAATGGGAGAACAGAAGCAACAGGAAGAGGAATCTTTTACGCACTTAGTGCTTTCTTCAATAGTAAAGATGTAAAAAAATCTTCAATTAAAGGCAAACTAAGCTCACAAAAAATAATCATAGAAGGACTTGGAAAGGTTGGTTATCATGCAGCATCTTGCTTGCAAGAGCATGGCTGTAAGATTATTGGAATTATTGAAAAAGATATAGCTTTCCATGATGTTAAGGGTTTAGATATAAATCTAATTAGTTCTTGGATGAAAGAGTCCAGAGAACCTGAAGATTTTCCACACCCAAATCAACTGAAAAGCAAAGAGGAGGTCTTTGCATCTGAATGTGATATTTTTATTCCAGCTGCACAAGAAGGAACTGTTACGGAAGAAAATCACGGGAAACTAAATGCAAAAATTATTTGTGAGGGAGCGAATGGACCTTTAACTTCTAGAGCAGACTATTATCTCAACAAGAAAGGAATATTAATTATCCCAGACTTATATGCTAATGCCGGCGGTGTTGCAGTAAGTTATTTTGAATGGGTAAGAAATCTTTCACATATGAGGTTTGGCAGAATGGAAAAAAGACGTAAGCAATATGAAAATGCATCTCTTATAAATATTATAGAAAATACTACTGGCTCTAGAGTCTCACAGAAAGAGAAATCACTTTTTAGTGCAGGTAGTTCAGAAATAGATTTAGTTAGATCAGGTTTAGAAGATATGATGACTGAAGCTTACGAAAATATGAGTGAAATATGGAATGCTAATGATTATCCATCACTTAGAACAACTGCTTATATTTACTCCATCCAAAAACTAGTCAATTCATATAAGAGTATAGGCATATAAGAAATTGGCGCGCCAGGGAGGATTCGAACCCCCGACCAATAGCTTAGAAGGCTACTGCTCTATCCAGCTGAGCTACTGGCGCTGGTCGGGGCAGCAGGATTTGAACCTGCGACCACCTGGTCCCAAACCAGGTGCGCTACCAGACTGCGCTATGCCCCGAAAGAGAAATCATATAAACTATGTGCTTTAACTTCAAGCAAAAAATTTAATGGCAAACCCTATTGTTCTTGATGGCAAAGTTTTAGCAGAAAAAAGCAATCAAGAAATTTCTCAACACGCGCATAATCTGACCAAAAAATTTGGAAGACCCCCTACTCTTGCAGCAATCTTAGTTGGCGAAGACCCTGCCTCAAAAACATATGTTTCAATGAAAGAAAAAACATGCCAATCATTAGGTATTAATACTAAGTCTCATCTTATTTCTGAAGATAGTACTACCACTGAGCTGCTTGAGTTAATTCATACTTTGAACTTAGATGATTCAGTTGATGGTATTTTGCTTCAACACCCGACACCTAAACACATAGATGAACAAAAATGCTTCAATGCAATAGCACTAAATAAAGATGTTGATGGAGTATCAACAAATGGGTATGGGAATATGGCGATGGGTTTAGAAGCATTTAAATCCTGTACGCCATTTGGCATAATGCGTCTGCTTAATGAATATAAAATTGATTGCAGTGGTAAATTGGCCTTAGTTATAGGAAGAAGCCAAATTCTTGGCAAACCTATGTCAGCTTTGCTATTAAATGCTGACGCAACTGTTATAACCGCGCATTCTAAAACAATAAATCTTGACAAACTTTTGGCAGAGGCTGATATCGTTGTTGCGGCTGTAGGTAAACCTAAATTTATAGATTGCAAAAAGTTAAAAAAATCATCTGTATTAATTGATGCAGGCTATCACCCTGCAGAAAAATGTGGAGATGTTGACATGGAAGGTATAGAAGATATAGTTTCTGCATATACACCGGTTCCAGGCGGAGTAGGACCAATGACAATAAATACTTTGATGTTAAATACAGTTAATGCAATGGAGAAAAACTGTTATGAACAATAAGCCCATCCCTTGTCTTGTAGGTTTTGGGGGGATAACTCCTGCTGGACGTGCATCACATAATCTTAGCTACTCTAGAATGATCTATGGAATGGAGTCTGAGGAAAATAAGCTGAACTACCTTAAATCTGTTTTATCGCTATGTGGGCTTATTGATAAAACTATTGAAACAGCGGACATCAATCAATTCATTGAAGACAAGGAACAAGAAGTTCTAGAAAATACTTTAATGAGAAAATTGGACTATGATTTCTTTAGAGAAACGTTCTGGACATATGATTATGAGATGCCAGCAAATGCTTGTGGCCAATTGCCTTTTCAATTAGATCCAGTTAAACATTACGCTTCTCGTCAGCACCCTAAGGCTTTAGGTATGTCTATTCTGGGAATTGCCGATGCAATTTCAGACACTGGTCTTGATCTAAAAAATAAGATTGATCAATACGGTAGAGACAAGGTTGGATGTTTTGCAGGTTGCGCAGTCATGAATATGGATAGATATTCAGGGGATGGATTGTTTGCATCTTATCCATTAGGACAAAGAGCTACTTCGAAACATATCTCATTTACTTTACCTGAAATGACTGCAGATTTTATAAATGCTTATGTTACAGGAAGTCTCGGTATTACAGGACACTTTATAGGGGCCTGCGCGACCTCACTATACAATTTGAATGCTGGAGTAGAGCTAATCAAAAGTGGTAAGAGTGAGCTTGTTATTGTTGGTGCAGCTGAAGCAATCCTAGGGCCACCAGCATATATTGGTTTCAGCGCCATGGGAGCTATGGCAACAGATCAAAGGATGAAAGATCTACAAGCCTTACTTGGAGAAGGCGAAGAATTAAATTATAAAAACTTTTGCCGACCATTCGGAGACAATATGGGTATGGTTTGCGGTGAATCTGCAGGTTTTGCAATATTGATGAGCGATAGATTGGCTCTTGAAACTGGAGCAAATATTAGAGGATCATTCTTAAATGTGAACATCAATGCAGATGGAAATAAAAAATCAATTTCTGGTCCAGGTGCAGGAAATTATTTTTCAGTAGGCAAGACCTTTAAAGACATTGAAAAAGTTTTTGGAGACGAAGTTCTTAGAAACCAATCCTCTTTTATAGCCCATGGTACAGGGACACCTCTAAATAGAATTACTGAATCTCATATAATGTCTACCTTTGCAAAAGAATTCAAAGTTAAAGATATGCCTGTCACATCTGTCAAATCTAAACTAGGACACACAATGGGAACAGCTGGCATGGATCAGATTTGGTCAGCACTAGGGGCTTTAGAGTCACAAAAACTTACTGGAATTTGTACTATACCTAAGTTAGCAGATGACGTGTTCACAGAAAACTTAAATTACTTCCTTGAAGACGGAGAATTTGATACAAAAAAAGATATTGTTTTCTTAAATTCCAAAGGGTTTGGTGGCAATAATGCCACTTCAGCTTTGATCTCTCAAGACCTTACTATGGAACTTTTAAATAAAAGATTTAGTAATTCTGAAATTACTAAATGGAAAAAATCACAGGAAAAAACTCTTGAAACCAGAGCTGTAAATAGAGAAATGGCAATAAATAATGAGATTGAGCCAATATATGAATTTGATAAAGATGTTTTGGATCTATCTGATTTAAGTATCTCTCGAACAAATATTAAAACTTCAACTGGGTTTGACTATAAACTTGAGTCAGATCTTGGAGATGAAGATTTTTCCTCTTAACCTTCTAATTCAATATCCTTTTGAATCATCTTGCTTCTAAATATATTTTTGGCATCATCTAAGCTTTTAGGTGAGCTATAGAGAGATATTAAAAAATCTAGAATTTTAAGTTTAAGACCTATCCTTTTAGCCTCTTTATGAACAATTATTGATGTTAGGTACCCTTCAACAGTATCGTTTACTTTATTGAGCGACTCGTTGACTGAAAAATCTTGGGCTAAGAATGTTCCAAATATATAATTTCTTGAATCCTTGGATAAGGCGGTTGAGAAAAAATCCCCTACTCCCGATAAGCCTAAAAATGTTGCTGGATTTGCGCCTTTTGCTTCACTAAATATTCTCATTTCTTCCAAGCATTTTGTTAGAAGCAATCCAATAGTATTTTCCCCAACCCCTTTTTGATGAAAATATCCTGAAACTATGGCGTATATATTTTTTAAAGCTCCGCCCATCTCAACTCCATTTAAATCCATGCTGTAGTAAGGAACAAAATATTCATTACTTAAAGCCTCACCCAGCTTTATTAAAGTTTTCTTATTTTTCCCAGCTAAGACAGTCCCGGTTAACTCATAATTACCAAGCTCTTTTGATAGATTGGGCCCGCTTAAAACCACCAATCTCTCATCAGGTATTCCGTAATCTGAAGAAAGTATTTCAGTTACCAGTTTGCCAGAACTCTCTTCAAATCCCTTTATGCAGCTAACTAATATTTGGTTTTTAATGTGGGGTTTAATACTATCCATAACTTTTCTAAAATCCCTGCTGGAAATTGAGAATAATATATAAGTAACTGAGCTCAAATCACCTGGATCAGTGGTAGCAGTAATATTGCTTTTAGAATGAAATTCAAAGCCTGAGGTGCTTTTCTTTTCTGTGTTTATAGAATTGACTTCAGCATCTCTTCTAGAAAAAATTAAAACATCATGACCATTGTCACCCGCAATTTGTGCCAGGACTCTGCCAAATTTTCCAGAACCTACTATTCCTATTTTCATTTATCTTTATCAGAGCCTGAATCCCATCGAATAAAATAAGATTTTTCTTTGCTGGAAGCAAAATAAGTGCGGCTTAGAATTTCTCCAATAACACCAAGACTTATAAACTGGACCCCAACAACCAACAAGATAGTACCTGCTATCAAGAGCGGTCTATCACCAATATCTAAGCCATAAAAAATCTTAAGTGATGCCAAGTAAGCTAGAACCAAAGTTCCAATAAAACTTAATACAAGACCTATAAATCCAAAGAAATGGCCAGGCCTACTGAAAAATCTCATAAAAAAGTAAACAGAGATTAAGTCTAGAAATACTCTAAATGTTCTTGATAGACCATATTTAGAAACCCCTGCAACCCTTGGATGATGACTAACTTCAATTTCAGCTATTTTATGAGGTGGAATTTTGGTAGCCATCCAAGCAGGTATAAATCTATGCATTTCTCCATAAAGCTTAACTTCATTAAGTATTTCAGAGTTGTATGCTTTTAAGCTACAGCCGTAATCATTTAATTTAACTTTTGTGATTGCCCCTATCAGATTATTGGCTATCATTGATGGCAGATTCCTCATAAAGAAATTATCTTTTCGCTGCTTTCTCCAGCCAACAACAAGGTCCAAATCATCATCAATGAGCTTTCTTAGAATCAATGGAATATCTTTAGGATCATTTTGCAGATCACTGTCGAGAGTAACATAGTATCTGCCGTTAGCATTGTCAAAGCCAGCCTGTATAGCAGGAGTTTGGCCAAAATTTTTTGATAAGGATATTACTCTAATATGTTGGTTCCTATCGCTATGCGCTTTTAACTTTTCAAGTGAGCCATCATTGCTGCCATCATCTACAAGTATCAATTCCCAAGACCATGCATGAGTCGACATTGTCTCCTCAATTGAAGAGATAAAAGCATCCACATTCTCTTTTTCGTTATAAATTGGCGAAATTATTGAAACGTCTAAATTATTTTTCATCTGAAATTTTTATAAACATTATAGAAAATTATCCCAAGGATTATACCTATTGCGGCCCCAATAACTACTTGGCTTAATAAATGTTTAATTAAATAAACTCTGGATAGAGCAACCGCAGCAGCAGTTAAATATAGAATTATTGTTAGCAATTTCTTTCTGGTTAGAAAATAAACTAAAGTAGCAAACAGAAAAAAATTCAATGCATGATTTGAAGGCATTCCAGTAAGTCTTGAACCGCATGGTTCCTCAAGAATATTTGCTTGTGAGAATAACTCAAAATAATTAAAGCAAGGTCTCGCCTCTTGAATTAAATCTTTTAGTTGGGCTCCTATAAAATCACCTATGATTAAAGCAATAAATACAAATAAAAGGTCGCGATATCTTTTATTTAAAATCATAAACACGGAAAAAATAGCAAATAAAGAAAATGAGAATAAGCGGCCAGATATAAACGTAAAACCAGCTTCTAAAAATTTGAAATCTGCTAGCCAAAATGAAAAAACTAAATCTAAATTCATCATATGTAATCAAAGACTTCAATAAAAAAGACTCCATACCAAGCAAAAACAACAATTAACCAAGAGGCATAATTTGCTAATTTTGCCTTAGCAAAGCCATAGAAGTATTTCAAACCATATTCAGTAAATAACCAAGCAAAAAGAAAACTGCCAATAATGTCAGACAACCAATGAGCACCAACGATGACCCTTGTTAGCCCAACAATTATGGCAAATAGAAAAAAAGATAGCTTAAGGACTTTATGTTTTTTAGTATCTTTGAGTGCAATATTTAACCAGATAAAAATTATGATAAAGATTGATGCAGCATGCCCGCTTGGAAATGCACCCGACTGAAATACTGGATCTAAGAAATCTATATTTATATCCTCTACTCCTCCAGGCCTGGGCAGATTGAATATATTTTTTATTGAATGAATAAATAAACCAAAAATTAAACTTGGAACTACCATCATGCTAATTGGAACATCATTTATCCCAGGATTAATTCTCGAATAAATAACTAAAGCTGGTATTAAAAATGCAGTAATGAAAAATGCGTTACCTATTTCAGTTACAAATGCGAGAATTTGTTTATCAAAAAATAAATTATTGAGAAGCTGAACAATCATCACCTCAATGGAGTGGTTAAATTTTAAATACATGATTATTGCTGCAAGAAGCAACATTATAAAATTAGTTTTAGAAAACATTATTGTTTACCCTCAACAGCACATAATTGCCCTGACGTTCAATGATCTCAAAATTTGATATCTCAACTTTATCAATTCTTGAAATAAAGTATTCCATGTCTTCTTTGTCTCTAAGATAATCAGAATTTGAGTAGTACGAAAGAGTGGGCTTATTGATGCGATTTACTGAAAACTCAATATTATTTTCTTTCGCATATAACCCTAAAGCCTTTAGATCAGCTTGCATTACTTTTGCTGCGGTAGGCAATATAAAGACAGACAGCAAAAATGCTTGAAATAATGCAGTAAATCGAATCCCCTTAATTAATTTTACTTTAGCTTTGGCTAGAAAAAATAAATATACAATACCTGCACCACAAAAAATTAAATAGGCATAGTTGCTCGAAAATTGTTGAATATAAATGGCTGAAGCCTCATATGATGGGTCGAGGTTAAAGACATATTCAAAAAGAAAAGGCACACTTGCATAAATAATGAACATTAATGCATGAGGGATAAAGTTGCTTATCCTATATGCTTTATTTCCATTTGTAGAAAAGTGTTTTTCTATAAAATAAATCGCTGGTGTTAGACCATATATAAGATAATGAGGCAACTTAGTTGATGAAAATGAGAAAAATATAAACACCCATAAGAACCATGCTAAACAAAATATATCTATAGGTTTAATTTCAGATAATGCTCTTCTTATTCCATTTATTAAATTTAAAAAATAAGGGAATACTAACAAAGGCAACAACAGCAAATAATAGAATATACTGCCAGAATGACTTTCCATCGTATCTGAAAATCTTCCAAAAGACTGACCTAACAACAAATACTGAATGCTTTCACCTCCTTCTCTGAGGTAAAGGACTACAAACCATGGTGCTGCAATAAGTAAAAAAATAAACCAAGCTTTCATATTCATAATTGCAGAAAAGAAAGCATTCAGTTTCTGTGTAAAAAGAAAATAAATAAGTGCTGCAGGTCCAGTGACAGCCAAAATAGCAAAGCCTTTAGTTAAAAAACCCAACCCAACAAATAATGCCGCCAAAAGTAGATCCCTCTCGTTATTATGTTGTGAAAATTTGTATAGACTCACCATAACTAGGCATATGAATAGATTTAAAAATGCATCGGCAGTTGCAACTACCGACATAACTAGAACTCCAGGGAAGGTAAGCAAAGTGAAGATAAAATTTTTAGATTTTGCATTTGGAACAAAACTTTTAGCGAAGCTTCCAAAGCAATACGCCCAAATTAATGATGCTACCAATGAAGGCAACCTTAATGAAAATTCAGATGCTCCAAACAATGAAATTGAGCTCATTTGAATCCAATATGTCAGAATTGGTTTTTCTAATCTTATTGTCTCTCCAAGATAAGGAATAAAAAAATTACTATCTCTTAACATCTGAAGAGAGGTTGCTGCAAAGGCTCCCTCATCGTAATCAGTTAAAGATAAAAAAAGGATGGTAGTGTAGAGAAAGAGCAGTAGTGGTAAAAAGTATTTTTTATTTAGTAGATCCATTTTTTGATCTCTTACACCTTTCACTACAGTAAATCACATTTTCCCAATCTCTGCTCCATTTTTTTCTCCAAGTAAAATATCTGTTGCATATAGGGCATAGTTTTTTTTGGAGATTAATTTTTTTCAAATCTGTAGAAACTTTTCTATTAAAAAGTACAGAGCAATGAAGGAAGTAGCCGCTAAAATTGCAACGCTAAAGGCATGCATAAATTTAAAGAAGTTTGATGAATTATCAATTTTGGTATTGTCGATTATTAGCCCTAAAAAGAAATTGAATACATTAAAACCAAGCAAAATTAACATTGTGATATTTTTGCCACTACTCCAGAGCAATTCATATTCTGGAAGAAGAAAAAAATAAATAACCCCAATATAAAATGAAAGCATAAGGATCAAGAAAAGGTTAAATCTTAAAAAATAAGACTTTAGAAAAAACCTTAAAGCATCCTTGTCTAGGCTATTTCTCGCGGCTGGACTAACAACTAAAGGAGTCGCCCAAATTGCACCCACAATAGCTGCGAGTATTGTTTGCAGTGTTATTTCAGCAATCATAATCTTAATGGCGATCCGGAAGGGACTCGAACCCTCGACCTCCTGCGTGACAGGCAGGCATTCTAACCAACTGAACTACCGGACCGCAAGTTGTAGATTCTGGTACAAAATAAGAATATTTACAACTTTTTTCTTCTGTAAAGAAAGTTGAATTTTATAATCTGGTCTGTACAATTATTCCGGTAAATTAAATTTACTTAATTAAAGGGGGAAAATCTAATGGATTATTTCTTAGCAACAGACGATTACGTCGGAGTGTCATTCTGGATAGCTACTGCTGTTATGGCAACTGGTGCATTATTCTTTTTCATGGAAAGAAGCACTGTTAAAGCTTCCTGGCAGACATCTTTGACTGTAGCTGCTCTTGTGTGTTTTGTCGCTTTTTGGCATTACCTATACATGAGAGATGTTTGGGTAGCAACAGGTGAATCTCCAACAGTTTATAGATATATTGACTGGTTGGTGACTGTTCCTATGCAGATTGTAGAATTTTATCTGATTCTTTCAGCAGTTGTAGCTGTAAGTCTTGGAGTCTTCTGGAACTTGCTTGTAGCTGCTTTAGTAATGTTAGTTACCGGATATATGGGTGAGACAGGTTTAGCCGATGCAACTTTGATGTTTGCTGTATCAATGGCTGCTTGGATTTATATCATCTATTACGTCTTTGCAGGTGAAGCTGCAAAAATTAAAGACGCAGCAGGTAATGAAGCATTAAGCTTCGCTTTTAACGGAATTAAATGGATCGTAACCATTGGTTGGTCAATCTACCCAATTGGTTATTTCCTAGGTTACTTAGGTGGTGGTGTTGATGGCAATGCTCTTAACACAATCTATAACCTTGCTGATTTAGTTAACAAATTCTTATTCGGACTTGTTATCTGGTATGCAGCAATGATGGATTCCGGAGTTAAAAAAGGCTAAGCTTTTTTTAATTACAGACAGAGCCCGCGAAAGCGGGCTTTTTTTTACTTGATTTTTTTATGAACCAAAAAGGCTGTATGCAGTAAAGAAGTAGCAACTTGCCCTTCTGCATTAAAAATCTCTCCCTTAATAGAAGCTATATACTTTCCTTGTTTTATCAAGGTTGCTCTTGCTCTATACCTCCCCTTAGTTAAAGGCAAATGATGTGCTGAATGTAGATCTGTTGACGCAGTAAAAAGCTTTCCTTTTGTTTCATAGATTACCAATAATGAAGTTACATCATCTAGAAATGCAGTCATCATTCCACCCTGCACTGTACCGTTGGGATTTAAAGTTGATTCATTGAATTCACCTTCTAGCTCCAGCACTCCTTTAGAATATTTAATAGGCTTGAAATTAAATAATTTGCCAGTTCCACCAAAGGTTTTATGGAATTTTAGATATTCTTTTAAATCTTCACCCATAATTTAATTTGGTGCGAGTTGTAGGATTCGAACCTACGACCCCCTGCTTGTAAGGCAGGTGCTCTAACCAACTGAGCTAAACTCGCAGTGGACAATAGAATATAATAATTTCTTATGGAAGACTACTCCGGTTTTACTAATTCTGATGAAAGAGAGATCTTAAGTGTTACTGAGTTAAATAAAACAGTAAACGATTTTATGAATGAAGCATTTCCTCCGCTCTGGGTGGTGGGAGAAATTTCAAATTTTAAAGAGTATGGCTCATCAGGACATTGGTATTTCTCTATCAAGGATTCTGAATCGATATTAAATTGCTCTATGTTTAGACTACAAAACATTAACCTTGGATTTAAACCCAATGAAGGTGACCAAGTTATTTTGCAGGGCAAATTATCCGTTTGGCATAAAACAGGTCGCTATCAAATGATAGTCAATAAAATGGAGCTTGCAGGATATGGTGAGCTTTTAAGAAAATTTGAACTGTTAAAAAATAAACTTAACAGTGAGGGTTTATTCCAAATAAAAACTGCAGAACAGGTTCCACAAATAATTAATAAGGTTGCAATTTTAACATCCCCACATGGAGCTGCTGTGAGAGATGTTATTTCAACACTTCAAAGAAAAGCTCCACACATTGAAGCAACAATATTGCCTACGGCTGTTCAAGGCGAAAGTTCTATTAACTCAATAAAGAAATCTCTAGAAGATGTAGAAAAACTACAGCAGAAATATTCTTATGATGCCTTAATAATTTGTAGAGGTGGTGGATCAATAGAGGATCTATGGAGTTTCAATGATGAGAGTTTGTGCAGACATGTTGCACAAATGTCTATTCCCGTAATCAGTGGTATTGGGCATGAAACAGATTTCACATTGATGGATTTTGTTGCAAATATTAGAGCTGCTACCCCCACTGCAGCTGCAGAAATTACAAGCAATGGAGCATCACAATTAAAAAACCATTTTGCCAATACATTCAATGAATTAATTAAAGTTTTTAAAATGCAGATTAATAAACTTAAAGAGAGGGTTGAGTTAAATAAAAAACTTTTAAGATCGCCTCAACAAAAAGTCTATGACCAATATCAGAAACTAGATCAAAAATCTGAGCAACTTTCCTTTGTAGTAAGAAATATTTTAGAGAAGAATATTGGCAAATTTAACTTTGTTTTTTCAAGTCTTAATGCCAGAAATCCTAACAAGAGCATTCAACAATTTTCTAAAGAACTTGAAAATACTAGGATAATTATCTGTAGAATCTTTAAAAACAATCTAACTAGAAGATCTCTACATATTTCCTCTTTGAATGAACAATTAACTAACCTTAATCCATCAAATATTTTAGAAAGAGGATATTCAATTACTTATAATGCCAATGGCAAAATTGTAAAAGATATCAGGAGTATTAAGAAAGGGGACAAGATATTAACTCAACTTAAGTCAGGCAAAATAGAATCAAAAGTTACTTAATGATTGCTGGCGAGTTCTTTTAGTTTTTCCAAAGTCAGTGGATAGGAAACAGCATCTTTGACCTGACCATTTTTAATTATATAAGTTGTAGGAACACTTTCTGGTAATTCAATTCCCCATAATTGTCTTGGATCTGAAGATAAATTTTGAAATTGAATATCAAATTTATCCATCAATTGATTTACTTCTTTATCTGAAAGAATATCAAATTGATCAAAATGAAAACCAATCACACTAATATTCTGATCTTTATCTATCTCGTTAAAATACGGAAATTCAACAATACATGGAGGACACCAATCAGCCCATATATTTAAAAAAATTACCTGATCTTGGTAGTCTCTGAAGCTACCACCACTGCCATCGGTAAATAAAAAATCAGACCTTTCACAAGATAATAAGACTAGAGCTAGCAAAAGAACTTTTTTCATAACACAACTTCTACTTTATATGTCTTTTTATAAGCATTACAATTGCTTTTTAACGGCTGTGAAACTTTTTTTCCTGCAGCCAAGTATATTAACTATAAAAACAAACATAAGGATTTATGAATAATCAATTTTTTTCAAAGCTTGGAAAAGCGATTGGCACAGGCTGGTCCTATATAACAATAGGGCGAGATTATTTTTGGAAAGCAGTTAGGTTTACCTTTGCCACAGGTATATTTCTTATTGTGGCTGTTTCAGTTCTTAATGGATTGATCAGTCCATTATGGAGTGGTTCAGATAAGGTTGATCCTACTGGAAAAGTCGTTGTATTCAAACCTAGTGGAGTGATCGTAGATCAAGAACCTAGCACTCCTGAAAGGGAATGGTTTGAAGAAGCTTTAGAGGAATCTTTTGGTCAAACAAGTGAAATGAGAGTGTATCAATTCAGAGATATGATTCAGTTTTTTGAAGATTTTAAGAATGATGACAATGTCAATGCTATGATTTTTGACCCTTCAAGACTTTCAGTCCCTATCCCTTATGTTTTAACAATTGCAGAGAAAATTAAAGAAGCAGTAGATAATGGCAAGGAAATTATAGTAAGAAGTAATTTTCTCAATGATGGTAGTTATGTTTTAGCATCTGCCGGTTCTGAAATCAGTTCTCAAACTTATGCATTTATTGCAATCAACGGATTTGGTGGCCCAAGAGAATATTACAAAAACTTTTTTGAAAAATTTTTAATCACCCCAAGAATTTTTGCTGCAGGTGACTTTAAAACTGGTCCCGAGCAATTTACTAGAGATTCTATGAGTGATGAGGCAAAAGTTAATCTTGAGTTTTATGAGCCTCTCTGGAATAAATTTAAAGCCTTTGTTCAAACCCAAAGAGATGTAGATTTACAGTGGATAGCTGATGAATCATGGCAAGAGCTTGTCAATAATGAAGTTGATGAATGGACCGCTGCATTAGAGTGGGGTTTGGTTGACGTAATAGAAGAAAATGATGATTTTGATGAGAGAATGAAGGAAAAATTTGGCACTCTTGATGATGAAGAAGAGGAGCTGAATGCAATTTATTATAGAGACTATCTAGAATCGCTACCAAAAAATAAACCTTCAAAATCTGACAATAGCGTTAAAGTTGTCACTGTAGAAGGCGCCATAATGGAAGGTGATGTTATGCTTGGAGCTGCTGGCTCAAATGGTATTGTTGAAATGCTTAAAGATGCTCATGAGGATGAAGATACTAAAGCAATAGTGTTAAGAGTAAATTCTCCAGGAGGATCAGTTGTAGCCTCAGACTATATACGATGGGAAATTGAAAAAGCACAAGAGAAAGGTATACCAGTTGTTGTCTCTATGGGTTCATTAGCTGCATCAGGTGGATACTGGATTTCATCTCTAGCAGACAAAATCTATGCTGAAAGAGACACTATTACAGGATCTATAGGTGTCTTTGGAACTATGTTTTCCGTTGAAAAAATTTATGAATGGATGGGCATTGGCATTGATGGTTATTCAACCACAAGATGGGGAGCTTTTGATATGGCGCGACAAGATTGGCCGCAAGATTTTGAAGATACTGTCAGATCTGGCATCAATTCGATCTACGTAAAATTTACAACACAAACATCTATTGATAGAAATATTCCATTAGAAACAGTAAAAGAGATAGCTAAAGGGAGAGTTTACTCAGGAGAACGTGCTCTTGAATTGGGTCTTGTTGATGAAATAGGTAAGCTGGAAGATGCAATTTCATATGCTGCGAATCTTGCTGGACTTGAAGAGTATAAGACTGACTACATTAGGCCTCCTGCCCCATCAGGCAGTGGGCTTGCATTTGCCATTTCATCTGGCATAAATTTTGTAAAATCTCTCGTTTTTGGGCCTAATAAATCAATTCAACAGACCATTACAGATAACATGCATGTTTATTGTTATAACTGTGTGTATATAGATTAATTTTGAAAATTTCTTAAAAAGCTAGCAACCGTCTTTTTAGACGGTTGTTTTTTTTCAGCATAAAGAAACTTATCAAAATCTATTAAAAATCTTTTCATATATGAGAAATCTCTTTTTACTCTTGTAGCTAAAAAATTAAAAATCTCATAGTTAAGGTTTAGATCCAATTTCTTAGATATAAATTCGAGCACATGAATAACTTCATCATCAGCAATCATATGTAGAGTAAAAAATTTCATGTGTTGTAATCTTGATTTTAAATCCGCGAAGACAACGACCTCGCTTATATGTTTTTTGCTGGTAATAATGAGTTTGGTATCACTGTATTTAGTTTCATTTATGAGATTGAAAATACTAAGCTGAAGATCTTCATTGCATTGATCGATGTTATCAAGACAGATCAGAGATTGTTCTGTTAGGTGATCAAAAATTCTTTTATCTGAAATAATATTGCCCAGATCAATATAAATGCCAGATTGCAACTTATCGGAAGTAGCATTCAATATTGAATTTAGCAAAAAAGTTTTACCAGAAGAATTATCACCGTATATAAAAATCTCCTGTTTTTCATCACTCGCTACAAATTGAGCAATCTCTGATTCAATAATTTTATTTTTTTGAGTGAAAAAAAAGTTATCCAATCTTGCGTCAAAATCTCTACCAAAATCAAAAAAATATTGGTTTTTAGAGGTTATATCAGTCATCTTTCAAAATTAAACCCTTTATCACTTAGCAATTTAAGCACTTCTGACTCAGTAAGATAACTTTCATAGCTTATCTCTATGTAGTCAGATGCAACAGAGGAAACATAGAAGCTTAGAATTTCTGAACTTGATGAAAATATCTCAAGTAAGTTAGTTACCTGTATTTTTGGTATATCAAAATTAAACTTTGTCACGTGCAATCTCTTAGCTAAAGTAGCTTGCTCTTTTGCTGAATAAAACAAATTTCTAGATAGAATCGATTCGAAGTTTAAACCCTCACTTATAGATATCTCTTTAGATTTTGGAAATTTAATTGACCATTTATCTAAATCAAATCTATCTATCAGCATCAAGTTCCAGTTGTCCTGATGTCGATTTTCAAGAGAATCAAGTAGACTATTTTCTTCTTCAATATCAAAGGGGTAGTTTGAGAGCAGCTCAAAACCAATATCTACATTCTGGTTTAAATTTCCAAGGAGCTTAGCAACTTCTATTTCATTTTGAAATTCAAGACTCTCAAATACTAAGAGATTATTAAGTGGGAAGAATGCATCATTAATTGCAACATAAACTTTTATGCTCGATTGATTTGCTAAAAAAGGGATAGAGTTATCAATGAAAAATTTTTCTATTCTCTGTTTATTAAACTTCAGCTCTATAAGTTTCGTTCCGTCAAAATTTCTTACCTGATATCCTATGAAGAAACGCTGCGAATTTAGCGGATTTTTTTCATTTAACGTTTCTTGATTTACACCATATTTTTTATAAATCTTTTCATCAGCTGTCTGTATGATTTCTTCAATATTTGCTAATTCTTGGTAATCTTCATAGATAAGTAAAAAGTTATTCGATGCTTGGCCATAACAATTAGAACTAATGAAGATAAATGAAAGTGCAAATATTAAAAACCTTGTTAAACTCATAACATTCATAAAGAAAGATTAACTATTTTATGACAAAAAAGGGACATAACTACAAAGATTCAGGCGTGAATATTGATGAAGGCCAAAACTTTGTAAAAGACATACAAGCGTCAACATCAAACATTAAAGCCAGATATGCATTGAATGGCATAGGGTCATTTTCTGGCTATATAAAAGCTCCAAGTAATTATAAAAATCCAGTTTTTGCCTTAGCTTGTGATGGGGTTGGGACTAAACTAAATCTGGCTACACAACATGGAAACCTCTCTTCTATTGGAATTGACTTAGTCGCTATGTGTGTAAATGATTTAATTGTAAGTGGTGCAAAACCACTTGCATTTCTTGATTATTATGGGGTGTCAAAACTCGATAGAGAAAAGGGTAAAGAAGTAATATCAGGCATCTTAAAGGGTTGCGAAATATCACAATGTGATTTAATTGGAGGAGAAACTGCTGAAATGCCAAATCATTATGCACCTAACTGCTTTGATCTTGTTGGTTTTGCTATGGGCATTAATGAAGAAGATAGGATAATTGATGGTTCATTAGTCTCAATAGGAGATAAAATCATTGGCATACCCTCAAGTGGTTTTCATTCAAATGGCTTTTCACTTATAAATAATATTTTAGCTAGCTCTCATCCTGAAGATGATTTAGTTGCTGAACTTCTTGCTCCTACAAGAATATATGTCAAAGCAATTCTGGAACTGATCAAGAAGTTTAAAATCAATGGAATGGCACATATTACCGGCGGTGGTCTAGATGAGAATCTAAGCAGAATACCGACCAAAAATACTATAATTGTAGATAGCTCTAACTGGAAAATGCCATCAATATTCCAAAAGATTCAGAAACTAGGAAAAATTTCCAATGATGAAATGTATAAAGTTTTTAATTGTGGAATTGGGTTCTGCTTGATAGCTGATGAGGCAGAATCTAAGAAAATCTTAAATGAAAATCATGATTTTATTGAAATTGGATATGTCGACATGCCTTCCGAAAAAAAGTTTCTTCTAAAGTGAAAGTAATAGTCTTCTTCTCGGGTTCTGGAACAAATCTTAAATCTATAATAGAAAAACAAAGTGATTATGGCTATCAAGTCATTGGTGCGTTTTGCAATAACCCTGATGCAAATGGCATAAATATCTGTAATGAAAAGAATATTGAATGTTATGTTCTAGATAATAAGCTCTATAGCAATAGAGATGAGTATGATGAGAAAATAAATATATATCTAGAATCTAAGGACTTTGATTATGTCATTCTTGCAGGATATATGAGAATACTTACGAATACTTTAGTCAAAAATTGGGAGGGCCAAATTATAAATATACATCCGTCACTTTTACCTAAATATCCAGGACTAGATACGCACAAAAGAGCTTTAGAAAATAAGGATGAGGTTCACGGCACAACAATACATTTTGTAACAGAAGAGCTTGATGCTGGACCAATCATTAGGCAAGAAATGATTAAAATTGAACCCAATGAAACGGTTTCCAGTCTAACTGATAAAATCAAAAAAATAGAAAATGAAATCTATCCAGAAACAATAGGATCCTTAAATCTATGAGAATAGTAATTTTTCTTTTCACTTCTTTTTTAATAAACGCAGAAAACTTTAAGAGTTTTGAGGCAGAATTTACCTTTAATCATTTTGAATTTGGGAAATTTAAAATGAATAGAAAATTTGAAGTAACTGACGAATATATCTATTCATCATTTAAATTGAGACCTCTGCTAATTTTTGAATACTCGCAAAAATCTTCACTCAAATTAAATTCTTATCAGGTGCTCTCAAATAGAACTGAAGTAAAAAACAATGTGCCAGGAGTTGACCCAAGTTTCTTTGCTGTAGATTTCAGTGAAAATGCTGCATATTCAAAAGAGCTAAATTTTAATATCTCAGGCTCACAACCAATTCTTGATCAGCTTGGTAGTGATCTTCAAATGAGAGTTAATGCAAAAAATAAAATACAAAACTTCACTCTAGAAGTAATTGATAACGATAAAGGTAATGTTGTAAGTAGAAATTATGTTAACGAAGGTTTTGAGGAAGTTGAAACAAGCTTTGGGGTGTTTAACTGCATTAAAATTTCAGCTACGGCAGAGGATGCCGGAAAAATAATCTACTATCTAGCTCCAGAGCTAGATTACTTAATTATTAAAAGTTTAGTTGAACTCAGAAATGGAAAGATTAACACCTTAACTATCAACAAAAGACCTAAGTTTTCGGCAAAGTAACACCTGTCTGACCTTGGTATTTGCCGCCCCGGTCACGATAACTAGTTTCGCATACCTGATCAGACTCAAAGAAAATCATCTGGGCAACACCTTCATTTGCATAAATCTTTGCTGGAAGGTTTGTGGTATTTGAAAATTCCAATGTAACATGCCCTTCCCACTCCGGTTCCAATGGAGTTACATTTACTATGATGCCACAACGTGCATAAGTTGATTTTCCAAGACACAAAGTCAGTACAGACCTAGGAATCTTGAAGTACTCTATTGTCCTTGCTAATGCAAACGAATTTGGAGGGATTATGCATTCATTGGATTTTATGTCTACAAAACTATTTTTATCAAAGTTTTTTGGGTCAACAACTGATGAGAATGTATTTGTAAAAATTTTGAATTCATCAGCACACCTAACATCATAACCATAACTGGAAACACCATAAGAGATTATCCTTTCACCATCAATCTCACGCATTTGGGTCTCTTGAAATGGTTTGATAAGGTCATTATTAAGTGACTGTTCCTTGATCCAAATATCTGATTTAATGCTCATTACTCTATCTCTCTTCTTCCAGAAATTGCTCTACCTAAGGTAGTGTTATCAACATACTCTAATTCACCACCCATTGGAACTCCATATGCAATCCTTGTCACTATAATTTCATCGCTTTTGACATTATCTTTAATGTAAAAAGATGTTGCATCTCCCTCGACAGTTGAGCTGGTAGCTAAGATGATTTCTTTAATATTTCCAGACTTAATTAGATCAAGCAGTTTTGGAACGCCAAGCTCACTGGGGCCCACTCCATCAATTGGAGAAAGCCTTCCCATTAGAACAAAATACCTGCCTCGGTAGCTTCCAGATTTCTCAATAGCAATAACATCACTAGGGTTTTCCACTACACATATTATTTCTTGATCCCTTTTTTCACTTGAGCAGATTCTGCATATTCTATTTTCAGTCAGGTCTCTGCAGATTTCGCAATTACTTATTTCTATAACTGATTGATTAATTAAGCCGGCTAGTTTTTTGGCGCCCTCTCTATTCTTTTCTAGCAAGTGAAAGGCCATTCTTTGTGCAGTCTTTTCACCAACACCAGGTAGCACTTTAAAAGCAGAAACTAATTCAAACAACAACCCCTCGTTACTCTTCATGATCGTTAACAATTAAATTGCTTTCGTTAATATTTGCACCATAAGTGTTATTTAGATTCTTAATGAGGTCGCTTTCTAAAATTTCTTTTTTAAAATCTGCTACCTCTTTTAATCTTGATTTTTCCCAATTTGAAGATGGTGTTACTTTTACCTCAACATCTTCAACTATTTCGATAATATAATCTGGATGACCTAGTTTCTTCAATGCGCTAACTAAATCACTTATGTTGCTATCATTTATAGCGCTTGCAAAAGTGCTGGATCCTTTAAAAACTAATAATGAATCTGAAGCTGAAGTTAATTCCATATTGGCAAACAATGCTCTGGATGCTCCTCTTAAATCAAGACCATCAAATACATCGAGCCAGCTATCTGGAGAAAGATTTTTTAAGCTTCTATCATCTGGTTCATTAACCTTGAGATCTATATCATCGTGTCTTGTCTCAGTGGCCTTTTCTTCTTTTTCTTGGCTTGATTTAGGCTCTATAGATAAAGTTTCTTCTCTAGGCTTTTTTTTTACAGGAGCCTTGTCTGATATTTTGAAAGTAAGGCATCTGAGAGCAGCAATATCAAAACAATCTCTATAATTGCCAGTTTGCTTTGCATCAATTAATCCATTACAAAAGAATTGATAATACAAATTAAGATCATCACAATCTTCATTTCTAGATACTGCATTAATTATGCTGTCATGAATCAATTTTAGCGTTCTATCGAAAAGTATTTCATAATTCACATCTAGTTCCGAATACCTTTTTAAATCCTCAATAATTTTTTCACTATCATTTCTCAAGATCATCTCAAATAAATTAACTGTAGAGGAAATATCTAGCACCCCATGAAGCTTTGAAACTTCTGCTTCTGTAAGATTATTATCACAATGTGATGCTGCTTGATCAGCCATAGTGAGTGAATCTCTAACTGATCCCTTAGCCAATTCAACCAACAGATCATAAGACTTATTATCAGAATTAATGCCTTCTAGCTCAAAAATTTTCTTTAAGTTTTTTGCTATGAGCTCATCTGGCACAAGCTTTAAATTAAATTGCAGACATCTAGAAACAATCGTTTTTGGTATCTTATGAGATTCTGTTGTAGCCAAAATAAACACAACATGTGATGGGGGTTCTTCTAAAGTTTTAAGAAGTGCATTAAAACTTTGAATTGACAGCATATGAACTTCATCAATTAGATAGATTTTATATTTTCCACTTGATGGGCGATATTGCACAGACTCAAGTAAATCTCTCATATCATCAACCCCTGTCCTTGAGGCAGCATCAATTTCGATTAAATCAAGATGGGCGTTTTTCTGGATTTCCTCACAAACACTGCAAACACCGCACGTCTCCCCCTTCTCATTATCATAATTTGTGCAGTTTAGTGCTTTAGCGAACAATCTTCCAAGCGTAGTCTTCCCAACTCCTCTGGTGCCAGAAAATATATATCCATTATGAAAGTTTTGGTTTTTTATGATATTTCTTAGTGCGTTTACTGTTGTTTCTTGTCCAATTACCTCTGAAAAACTTGTTGGTCTGTATTTATTTGCTAATGCCATTAATCTATATCAGTTAGAGCGAGTTTTATTATTTCATAATTGAAACCTCGATAGGATAAAAATCTTAAAATCTTTTCTTTTTCTTTGCCAGCAAGTGGTTTGCCTCTTAGCTTTTTCTTGGCTTGCTCTTTACAAGATAAAACCCAATCTAACTCCTCATTGTTAAGATCGTATATTTCAGCGCTTACACCTTTCTCATCAAGATACATTTTGATATGGTTTGGCCCATACCCATTTTGATATTTTTGCTGAATTAAAGCTTCTGAATATCTTTCATCAGAAAGCAAATTACTTTTGACTAGATCTTGAATTACAGTCTCAATTTCTGAAGGATCTGGAGAATACTTCTTTAGCTTAAATCTTAATTCTTTAACAGTGAATTCTCTTCTTGCGAGAAAGTCTAAAGCTTTATTTCTTAGGCTGGTTTCGGGCACCTATTCATTATAAGGCACAACTCTTGATCTTCCAGCTGATCTGATAATGCGTACTTTATCACCAGCTTTAACTTCTAACGAAGAATCTTTTGCGGCCTCTTGAACAATAGCAACCTCTCTATTATTTGTATCGAGTTTTATGATTATTTCAACACCTTCCTTTCTTGAAATAGACTCACCAATTTCTGAACCAACAACTGATCCCACTAATCCTCCAACTATGGCTCCAATTTGTTCCGAAGTTTCACCATCACCATCTGCAGCTCTACCCGCTGCACTAGATCCAACTATTGCACCTAATACTGTGCCTGAAGTTGCCCCTACATCCCTATCACCCTCAATGATGACCGATCTTACTTGAGTTACTACCCCAGTCTGCACATACTGGGTTTTACCCGCTGCATCTCTGGCAACTACATCAGCTTGAAAGCCACCCGTAGCACAACCTAGTAAAGACATAATTACAGTTAGAGAGAGAAAGAGTTTTAAATTTTTCATATTTCTTTTGATAGTGTTAGTAGAGGGAAAGTTCCATCGTGTATTTTAAAAATATCCTCTACGGCACAATTTAATACTATAGATATTTTTAAAGCAAGATATGTAGATGGAATATATATTCCATTTTCTATTGAATTAATTGATTTGCGCGACACCAGCACTGCTTTTGCTAACTCAGCTTGAGTTAGCCCAGCCATTCTTCTGTGCCTAGCAAGAAAATTGATAAAGAATTTATGGTTGTTTGGTTTACTCATAATGTAACGTTTACTTATCTAAATATATGTATAATGTAACTTAAACTTATCATATATTAGATTAAAACTTGAAAATATTCAAAAAATAATTAAATTTCATTCTGTTGATGCTCAGGTGAGGTCAACAAAATTTAACTAGTCGCTTTAAGGAGGACAAAATGTTAATAAACTTTACTGACCCAATGTTTTCAAACCGAGTATTAGGTTTTGAAACCCTCGTAGACAGACTTGAGAGAATTTCAAATGAATCTCAGTCTTCGTACCCACCCTATAATATTTATAAGGATGGGCTTAAATTTCAAATTGAGATAGCTCTCGCTGGAATTGATAAAAAAGATGTTGACATCGAACTATGTGATGGCATCTTGACGATTTCTCATAACAACAATGAGGAATCAAGCTCAGATGCAGAAACAGTTCATAGAGGTATTGCAAAAAGATCCTTCAAGTTAAAATTTACTTTAGCTGAGGATTTAGAAGTGATAGGAGCTTCTTCTAAAAATGGATTATTGACAATCGATTTAGAGAAGGTGCTACCTGATCATAAAAAACCTCGAGTAATTGATATAAAATAATAATTAGTGGGCGGCAATAGCCGCCCTTACCTTATGAGATTTTTTTGGGCATTATTTTTCAACCTATCGCTTTCTGCTGAGATTGCTAAAACTGATAATGCAGAAATCTCAATTATTGGGAATAATAATTACATCCAAGCACCTGGTGAAATTCAACTTGGTTATAGATTTAAGTTAACACCTGGATGGCATACTTACTGGCTTAACCCTGGTGACTCTGGTGGCCCTGTAGACTTTGTCTATCCATCAAATAATAAGTTTAATATCTCATCAATTTCTTGGCCAGGACCAGAGAAAATTCCATATCCCCCTTTAATGACATTTGGATATGTAGACGAGGTTGTCTTCCCATTCACAATTACATTAGATAACCTTGATGACAGAGAAGTTAAAATTCAGACAAGATTCCTAGTATGTGATGAGATATGCATACCAGAACAAGCTGAATTAACTTTACTGTTAAAAAATAATTACCTGAATATAGTCGAAAATTCTGATTTACTATCCACTTGGCTTGGAAAATTACCACAAAGAGCGCCCCCAGGATTAAAAATCCAATTGGAAAACCAACAGCTTATTTTTTCTTTTGATCAAATTAACTCAGATAGTCACTACTTCCCATATGACCATACTGAGTTTGATTTTTCTACCCCTCAATTTAACGATGGAAAAAACTTAAGTATTGAACTTCATTCAGATTTCCAAGGATCTGTGAAAGGTGTCCTCAAAATCGCCGATGATTATTACAATGTTGAAAAAACATTCGTAGGCAACACCACTGAAAATCAATTAAATCTTTTAACTGCTTTATTGTTTGCCTTTTTGGGTGGTCTAATTCTTAATCTAATGCCGTGCGTACTTCCGGTAGTTGCTTTAAAAGCTTTTTCATTAGTAAAAAATGCTGAAAATTCAAGTTCATCAGTTGCAATAAATGCATCAATATATGTCCTTGGTGTTGTTGTTACTTTCATGACTATTGCGGCAACCCTTTTGTTATTAAAAAATTCAGGGGAGCTCATCGGATGGGGCTATCAACTTCAATCACCATCAGTTGTTTCTTTTTTAAGTATATTGATTTTTCTTGTTGGTTTAGTATTGCTTGGGAATATCTCTTTAGGTTCATCACTTACCAAATTAGAAAACATTAACACCTTCTCGGGCACAATGGGCTCATTTTTAACAGGCTCTCTTTCAGTTATAGTTGCTTCTCCATGTACAGCACCATTTATGGGTGCTGCTTTAGGCTTTGCCTTAGTTCAACCAGACTACATTTCCTTATTGATATTTTTATCACTCGCATTAGGTTTTGCTGCACCATATTTTCTAATTGCATTAAACCCAGGTTTAATTAAGTACCTACCAAGACCTGGGGCTTGGATGGAACAATTGAAGCAATTATTTGGCATCATGATGATAGCCGCTGCTCTTTGGTTGCTTTGGGTGCTATCACTCCAAATAAATCCAAGCTCGCTTATAACTGTATTAATGCTCTGGTTTATCACTGGCCTAATACTTTGGATCATTTCTTTAACAATCAATAGAATTATTAAATCTTTAATTGTGATTGCTGTGCTTATTTGCTCTATCTTTTATATAGACTGGGAGCTTGAGCAAAAACAAGAAGAAAAACTAGCAACAGCATATACCTGGACTTCTGAATATGAACAGGAACTTAGATTAAATAATTCTCCATACTTTATTAATTTTACTGCTGCGTGGTGTATAACATGCCAGGTTAATGAGTCCATTGCATTTACCGATAAAGTTCAAACAAAACTCGAAGAAAAAGGAATAACTTACCTCAAAGCTGACTGGACAAACAGGAATGAATCGATTTTTAAGGAGCTTCAAAAATATCAAAGATCTGGTGTCCCAACCTACGTTTTTTGGCATCCTGAGCTGGTTAAACCTATACTATTAAATGAAGTTTTGACTGAAGGTTATTTATTGGGAGTTATTGATGAAGTGTAGATATTTAACTTTTCTATTCTTAAGCTTTTTGATATCAAGTGAGGTTGAAGTTGATAGCGAAGCTCCTCTCTTTAAGTTAGAGAACGAGTATGGTGAAAAAATTTCATTAGAAGATTTTTCTGGGAAAAAAATTATTCTTGAATGGACTAACCATGAGTGCCCTTTTGTTATAAGACACTATGAAACACAAAATATGCAAACTCTCCAAAAAGATTTTACAGAAGATGGGGTAATTTGGCTCTCTATTATTTCCTCCGCTCCAAATAGACAAGGACATGTAACAAAAAAACAATCCATTCAACTAACAGCAGACAGAAATGCTTACCCAACTCATGTTCTGTTTGATCCAGATGGTTCAGTTGGAAAAATGTACGGCGCGAAAACAACACCTCATATGTATATTATTGATGAGCAAAGATCGCTGAGATACGCTGGAGCAATTGATGACTTGGGAATGACTGGAGCATTATTTAATACAGATCTTTCAACAGCAAATAATTACGTTAGATTAGCAATGAATAGTATTGCTGAAAATAAAGAGATAGACGATAAAAAAACCAGGCCATACGGGTGCTCAATAAAGTATCCGTAATCTTAAGTTCTCTAAAGTTTTATTTTGCTTATAACAACTCAAGCTGTATGATTAATATTAATCATTTTTAGAAAGAGACAATGGAACCATTTGAGTTATTTGGTGACCAACATACGCAAACTTTAATTTGGTCGACAATAATTATTACCTCGATTTGCATCGCCGCTAACTTTATCAATACTCAATCGCAGTCAATCTTAACAAAGCTGATCGGTTACTCTCTTTTAGTCTTTGAGGCAACAAAGCCTTTTATTTATATTTTCGGTTTCGATAAACCTTGGGAAACATACCTTCCTCTCCATATGTGCAATTTTAGTGCTATTTTGATAGGAATATTTCTTTTAAGCAAAGAGAGAAATCAAATGTTTTTTGAGCTTCCTTTTTACTGGGGTATCGGAGGTGCAACCATGGCAATGTTAACGCCAGATTTAGATTATGCCTGGCCGGATATTGAATACTTCATGTTCTTCTATGGTCATGGTCAAATAATTTTAGGAATATTTTTTGCACTTGCAGTGCTCAAATACAGACCGCATCTTGAAAATTTCTTAAAGATGGCATTAATTACTATTCTGCTCTTAATACCGATGTACGGCATTAACTTTTTAATTGGCGGTGAAGCAAATTATTGGTACTTAATGGAAAGACCTGATGGCGAATCTCTAATGGATTTAATGCCTGATCCACCTTTTCATATGTTGGGTGTAGCGCCATTAGCATTAATAGTCTTTTTTATAACTTATTTACCATTCCTAATATGGGACAAATTTAAAAAAGCATAATGACTTATGATTATATTATAGTTGGCGGAGGCTCAGCAGGCTGTGTCTTAGCGAATAGGCTAACTGAGAATCCACAAATATCTGTTTGCTTGATTGAGACAGGACCACCTGACAAATCACCACTTATTCACATTCCAGCTATGTATGCCTTTTTAGTGAATGAAGCTGGAGAATCAGAATATGCTTATCAATATGACACTGTTCCTCAAAAAGAATTTTCAACAGTAACTATTAAGGAGGGTGCAGCAAGAGTGAGTGATAACTTGGGAGGCACTTATCAGGTGCCGCAAGATTTTCAAGAAAATAGAAAAGGATTTCAACCAAGAGGGAAAACATTAGGCGGCTCAAGTTCAATTAATGGCATGCTCTATGTTCGTGGACATAAGTGGGATTATGATCACTGGTCTGAGCTTGGCAATCATGGCTGGAGCTACGATGAGATATTACCCTACTTTATCAAGTCAGAAAATAATGAAGTGCTTGATGGTCGTCTACATGGCAAGGGCGGACCACTTAATGTTGCCGGCCTTAAACACGACAATCCATTTACAAGGCATTTTGTTGAAGCTGGCTCTAAGATTTATAAAAAAAATGATGATTTTAACGGTGAAGATCAAGAAGGGGTCGGCATCTATCAGGTAACGCAAAAAAATGGCAGAAGATGTAGTGCTGCAGTGGCATTTTTAAATGAAGTTAAAGATAGGAAGAATCTGTCAATCTTAACTGAAACAACAGTTGATAAGGTAAATTTTAAAGACTTAACAGCTCATTCAGTTTCATGTATTAAAAATGGCAAAGAATTTCAAATTAATGCCAGCAGAGAAATTATTTTGAGTGGTGGAGCCTATGGATCACCTACCATTCTTTTGAGATCTGGTATAGGCGATGAACACTACCTCGCTTCTAAAGAAATTGACTGTCTTGTAGATTTGAAGGGAGTTGGCGAGAACTTGCAAGACCATCTAGATTATATTACTTCCCATAGAGTTGATAGCTGGGACTTAATGGGTGCGCCATTTAGATCGGGTAAATTTACACTCCGAGCTCCTCTGGAATTGTTAAAATTATTTTTAAATAATACTGGAATGTTTACTTCTCCTCTGGCAGAAGGCGGTGCTTTCTTAAAAACAGATCAAAATCTAGATGTGCCAGATATTCAATTACATTTCGTTGTTGGTATGGTTGAAGACCATGGTCGAGCAAAGATATGGGGCAATGGCTTTAGTTGCCATATGTGCCTTCTTCGACCAAAATCTACTGGTTCCGTCAAGATCGCATCTAAAAATCCTGATGATGATCCTCTAATTGATCCAAACTATTTATCAAATAAAGAGGATTTAAATAGGATGGTCAAAGGCTACAAAATAATGATGGAAATCATGAATACTGAGCCTTTAGCAAAATATAAAAATATTAGGTATCCAATTAATTTAAATGACGATAAAGCAATTGAAAGCGCAATCAGAGCAAGAGCTGACACAATTTATCACCCAGTGGGTACATGTAAAATGGGAAATGATAATATGGCTGTTGTAAGTGATAGACTTAAAGTTCGAGGGGTTGAAAACCTTAGGGTTGTTGATGCTTCAATTATGCCAACTCTTGTTGGAGGCAATACCAATGCCCCGACTATAATGATTGCTGAGAAAGCAGCAGATATGATTAAAGAGGATATGAGATGACACCTGAACCATTTTCATTGCTAGATCCATGGCATTTTATTAACGTTATTTTTTTTATAAGTGCCGCCGTATATTTGCCTTATGCATTTAGAGATGCGTCAGAAAAAGTAAAAGTTTATTTCAGATATTTGCTCGCAATTGTCATCTTAATTCATGAGATTACCAATCCATTTTTTAAAATTACTGAAAGAGGCTTCGATTGGTGGGATGCAATGCCAATACACATGTGTGGTTTTTCTTCATGGTGTATAGCATTTTATTTAATAACTAAATACAAGCCCTTATTCATTTTTGCTTTCTTTTGGGGCTTAGCTGGAGGTGGTATGTCAATTTTAACTCCAGATATTGTTTTAGGATTCCCTGCACTTGAATATCTAGATACGATGTGGGGACACTCTTTGATCCTCATGGGTGTCTTTACAGCAATCTTTCAAATGAATGAAAGGCCTTTCTTGAAGGATTATTTTTACCTTATGATAATGACCACTTTTATATTCTTACCGTTAGTTTACGTCTTCAATATTTATTTCGGCACTAATTATTGGTTTGTTGTTGAAAAACCATATGGAGACAATCTAATGAACTTCTTTCCAGAGCCGCTTCCTGGGAAACCTTATCACCTGCTTGGTTTAATTCCTACAAGCTATGTAGTAACTTTTCTTTTATATATTCCTTACTTATTAAAAGATAATAATGCCAAGTGAATTCAATAGAATTCATTACACCGAGGTAACCTCAACCAATGATTTGTGCAGAGAAGAACAAAAAAAAAGCTCTGTAATAACTGTTGTAACTGCAGATAAACAAACACAAGGCAGGGGGAGAAATAATAAAGTTTGGGAAAGCCCTCATGGCAATGTGTCTTTTTCTTTTGGCTTTACAAGTTCGAAACTAATTCATGGTTTAAGTGTTAAAACAGGCTTAACTGTTGCAAAAACAATTTCTAAAACTCTTGATAAGCCTGTTCAACTAAAATGGCCCAACGATCTCATTTTTCAATCAAAAAAAATTGGAGGCATATTAGTTGAAGCTGAGAATGTAGGAAAAAAATTCATTATAGTTATCGGTATAGGTATAAACTTTTCTATTAAAGCAAAAGAGAATCACTGGGGCGACTTAAATATAGATAGTTACGAGTTAAAAGAGAGATTTATATCCAATTTGATCCAAAATTTGGTAGCAGATATTATTGATGATCCAAACGATAACTGGCATCACGAATGGAATGAATTCTGTATGCACCTTAATCAAGAAGTAGCATTAGAAAATAACGAGACTTATATTTTTAGGGGTGTAAATAATTTGGGGGAAATGATTGGAAAGAAAGGCTCCCAAACATTTGAAATATCTGAGAGCTCAATAAAAGTTAAAGGTCTTTATTAACTATTCATTAGTTAAGTAGTACCCATTTTGTTGCCAAAGAAACAATTCTTCTGAAAGATCACCATGACCAACCAGTTCTCCATTTTCATTAAAAACAAATCTTTCAACATTCCACCAGTTGACTTCTGCGCCCTCACCATTGGTTCCTGACAGCTCAAATGCTGCATAAACTACATTATCTTCAGCAATCAAAGGTCTAAATGTCTTAATAGATGGACGATTATCATAGCCTTCCCAACCTTCTTGATTGGCTAAAACCTGTTCTTTGGTTGCAGTTTGTTCTTGTGCAGCTCTTACTAAAGTCATTGAAATTTCTTCGCCGTCACGTTCCAGAACAATATTTACTTCTCCACCTATTGCACCTTGAAAGGGCAGATCTTCAACATTTTCAACAGTTGCCTCTATTCCATTAACTGAAATAAATTTATCGCCAGGTTTAAAGTTTTCTTTAGCTGGAGATCTCATCGCTTCAATAACCGTTAGATTCTCCTGGTCTATTTGGAAACCTAAACCAACATACCTACCATTCCATCTTACATAATCATCAGCAAGTATACTGTGATATGCCTGTATCCATTCTTCCTTGGTACCATTAGTCCAAGCATCATAGACAGCTTGAATTTTAGCTTTGTTTGCATCAGATTGTTTGTCAGAAGATGTATCTGCTCCGCATGCAGTTAAAATTAATACTAGGCTTATCGAAAATAGTAATTGAGTTAATCTTTTCATATTCCTCCTTTATAAATTAACTTTTCAAAGATAAAACATAATAATCAAAAAGTCATGATTGGAGTGAATAATATTATTGCTTTACAAAAATTTATTCATTAAATTGAAAAGGGTTAGGATCACATGGTAAAAATCTATGGCACAGAAGGAGCAAGGTCTATTAGGCCTATATGGGTAGCAGAAGAACTTGGCATTGAATATGAATTGGAGATGATGCCCTTCCCTCCAAGAGTATTTCATAAGGAATTTCTTGAAATAAATATGCTAGGGACTGTTCCATTTCTTGTTGATGGTGATGTAAAAATGACTGAATCAGTTGCGATGTGCCAATACTTAGCAGAAAAATATGGGCCAACAGATTTGCTAATTAACCCAAAAGAGAAAGATTATCCTAGCTATCTAAACTGGTTGTACCACTCAGATGCAACTCTCACTTTCCCACAAACTGTTGTTATGAGATACAAACTTATGGAACCAGGGGTTGCCGATGGAGCAATCGAAGGCTATAGCAGATGGTTTGTTTCAAGATTAAAACTGCTTGAGTCAGAACTAGATGGTAAGGATTACCTATGCTCCAATCGATTTACCATTGCAGATATCTGTGTAGTTTATGCAATTCATCTAGCAAAAAGGTTAGGAATACATCAAGCAATGAAACCTAACATAACCCGATGGAGTGATAACCTTTTCCAAAGGAAAGCTTATCAAAAATCTATAAATTTTAAGTTTAGTGATTAGCTAGCATATTATGCGAAGTTAAATTTTATTATTTTGCGATATTACCTTATAATATTTTTTAAAAAGGGTCTAAATGTATAAAAATATTGCACCAAAATTAAAAACTAACTTAGATACCTCTTCAGATATCTTTATTAAGAATAAAGATATGATGCTGGGTAAAATTAATTATTTAAAGTCATTACTTAAAGAAGCAGAAATGGGTGGTGGTCAATACCACCTTGATAGACTTGCTGCCAAAGGCAAGATGCCAGTAAGAGAAAGAGTTAAAAACTTACTTGATCAAGATACTCCTTTCCTAGAATTATCACCATATGCAGCTTGGGGCACTTCCTACACAGTTGGAGGAGGATGCGTTGGTGGCATAGGTGTTGTAGCAGGTAAAGAGTGTGTTATCTTTGCAAACGACCCTTCAGTTTTGGGCGGAGCTATGAGCGTCTATGTTTGGGAAAAATGGATGAGATGCATAGAAGTGGCACGCGACAATAGATTACCATTCATTAATTTTGTTGAATCTGCTGGCGCTGACCTCAGAGGCAGACAATCAGATACATCAAATAATAAAGCAAGGCAGCTAGACAATTTTCATTTTGCGTCCTCTGGCCGATCTTTTTATGAAATGACTGAGTTATCAAAGTTAAAAATTCCAGTTGTCTCTGTAGTATTTGGCTCCAGCACAGCTGGTGGAGCATATCAACCTGGCATGTCTGACTATAATATTTTTATCAAGAATCAGTCAAAAGCATTTCTTGCTGGCCCTCCACTAGTTCAGATGGCTACTGGTGAAATTTCAGATGATGAAACTTTAGGCGGAGCTAAAATGCATTCTGAAATTTCCGGATTTTCTGATTATTTAGCTGAAGATGAAATGGATGCCATAAGAATATGTAGAAATGTTGTTAGCCACCTCAATATTGTAAAGAGAAGCAACTTTGAACTAACTACATTCAATGAACCTTTGTATGATCCAGATGGTTTATTAGGTTTATTTAGTGAAGATCTAAAATCTCAAGTTGATATTAGAGAGGTCATAATGAGATTTGTAGATGGCTCTCAATTTGAGGAATTTAAACCACTTTATGGCTCTACAATGGTTTGTGGTTGGGGTAATGTTTTTGGATATCCAGTAGGCATCCTTGGAAATAATGGACCAATATATCCAGAGACAGCAGAAAAGTCAGCTTCTTTTATTCAGTTATGTAACCAAACAAACACCCCTCTTGTTTTCTTGCATAATGTAACAGGGTTCTTGGTAGGTAAGGAATATGAGCGGCAGGGGATAATTAAAAAAGGATCACAATTAATTAATACTGTTTCTAACTCAACAGTTCCACATATTAGCTTTATATTAGGAGCATCTTACGGAGCAGGAACTTATGCTATGTCAGGCAAAGCATATAACAACCGTTTTCTTTTCACATGGCCAACTGCAAAAATTGCAGTAATGGGTCCAAAACAATTTGCAGGAGTAATGTCTCTTGTAAGGAGAGCCAAAGCAAAACGTAAAGGAGAGAAATTTGATGAAGAATTAGATAAACAATTAGTTGAATTTGTTGAGGCTGCTGCAGAGCAAGAATCTTTGGCCCTTTCTGCATCCAGTATGCTCACTGATGATGGCATTATTGATCCAAGAGATACAAGAAATGTTTTAGGCTTTTGTCTTTCTGTTATTGACAACAATCAAGTCAAAGGTGCTGATGGTTATGGAGTATTTAGATTGTGAAAATCGATAAAATACTCGTAGCCAATAGAGGAGAAATAGCTACAAGGATATTTAAGACCATAAGAAATCTTGGTTTAAATTCTGTAGCCATATATACAGAAGCGGATATTGGTAGTGTCCATATTCATCAAGCAGATGAAGCAGCTTTCATCTCAGATGGATATCTCAATCAAGAAGAAATCATACAAAAAGCTAAAGAGATGAATGTGGATGCAATTCATCCTGGCTATGGATTCTTATCAGAAAATGCTGATTTTTGCCGCAAGGTGTTAGCAGCCAAAATTAAATGGATTGGTCCAGATCCAGAAACAATAGAGCTAATGGGAGATAAAATAAATTCAAAAGATTTTTGTGTTAAACAAGGCATCCCTACCCTTCTTAAAACGACAAGCGCAAGAGAAGCGTCAAATATAGGTTTTCCAATTCTTGTAAAAGCATCAGCAGGTGGCGGTGGAAAAGGAATGAGAATTGTGGAAAATAAAAAAGATCTTGATGAAGCGATTAATGCTGCAAAAAGAGAAGCAAAATCAAGCTTTGGAGATGAAAGAGTTTTCCTTGAAAAATACATCAAAAGATCAAGACATATTGAAGTTCAAATACTGGGTGATAACTTTGGAAATGTTGTACATCTTTTTGAAAGGGAATGCTCAATTCAAAGAAGACATCAAAAAATCATAGAAGAATCTCCATCACCGCGACTAAGTTCTGCTCTAAGGAATCAGATTACTGCTTCAGCCGTCACTCTTGCTTCAAAACTTGGATATAAATCAGCAGGAACCGTCGAATACTTATTTGATGAAGATACTAATGAATTTTGGTTTCTCGAAGTTAATACTAGACTTCAAGTTGAACACCCTGTCACCGAACTAGTAACCTCGGTAGATTTAGTAAAAGAGCAAATAAGAATTGCCGAAGGAAAAAAACTGAGTTTTAAACAAAAAGATCTAAAACAAAAGGGTTCTGCTATAGAGGTCAGACTCTATGCAGAAAATCCAAATAATGACTTTTTGCCAGAAATTGGCAAGATTAAAGCACTTTCATATCCTAATTTAAATGCAATTAGGTGGGATATTGGAATCAAGAAAAATGATGTAATCACTCCTAATTTTGATCCTATGCTCGCAAAAATAATCGCCTATGGAGAATCAAGAAAAGAAGCGATTAATATTCTGAAAAAAGAACTTCAACTAACTCATATTGCTGGCATTAAAACTAATAAAGAATTCTTAATTAAATGCTTAGATAATGCATCATTTAAAAAAGGAAAAACAACTTCTGATTTTATTGAACGTGAAGCAAGAAAACTTCTTTCCAGTAGAAGTAAGAGAGATATAGATATTTTAATGAAAGTGGCCACTCTTTGGATGCATGAAAAAACTAAATCTGATAATCAAAAATTAAATTTTCTGCCAAGAAATTGGACCAATGGCACTTTACCAAGAGCGCATCTTGCTTGGAAGTTTGAAGATGAATCTTTTCTTTATGAATACTCTAGGGAAGCATCCAGAATTGAGATTAATAGAAAATTATTCGAAAGGATTTCTACCTCTATTGCTTCGGAGCTAAATCTCACTGCAGATGGAATAACTATGCAACTTGATGATAGGTTTTTGAAGGTAAAAATTACAGAAAATGATAACAGTGTCACTATAAATGACGGAACAGGTGACATAATTTTTGAGAAAATTCCAAAATTTAGTGATCCAAATGAAATATTAATCGAAGGGAGTTTAATTGCACCTATGCCTGGGAAAATATTACAAATAAATGCTAAAAAGGGGGCAAAAGTATCAAAAGGTGAACCATTGATGATTCTAGAAGCTATGAAAATGGAGCACACAATTAAAGCTAATGCTGATGGTATTGTTTCAGAGGTTTTTGTAAAAGTTGGTGATCAGGTGGAAAATGGTGCAGACTTGATGAAGGTAGATTAAAAATGTCTGAAGATCTTTTAAGAATAGGCAATTGTAGTGGGTTCTATGGAGATAAACTCTCTGCTGCCAAAGAAATGGTAGATGGTGGTCCTGTTGATGTTTTAACGGGGGATTATTTAGCTGAACTTACGATGGCTATTCTTTACAGTCAAAAAATTCAAAAAGGGCCAAAAGCTGGTTACGTAGGAACCTTCCTAAAACAACTAGCTGATGTTGCTGATACTTGCTCTAAGAAGAATATAAAGATCGTGACTAATGCTGGTGGTCTCAATCCATACAGCATGACCGAAGAAACATTGAAGATTTTAGAAACTCTTGGCCTTGAATTGAATGTTGCTTATATAACTGGTGATGACTTATTGCCACAAATAGATGATTTAACTAAAAAAGGTGAGAAATTTATAAATTTAGATACAGGAAAGAAATTTATCAACCAAGACACTACTTTATTATCAGCTAATGCTTATCTTGGTTGCTGGGGTATAAAAAAAGCTTTAGATGAAGGTGCAGATATTGTTATTTGTCCAAGAGTTACTGATGCAGCTCTTGTAATGGGTCCTGCAGCCTGGAAATATAATTGGAGTCCACATGACTATGATAAGCTTGCTGGAGCTCTTGCGGCAGGACATATAATTGAGTGTGGTGCTCAGGCAACTGGTGGCAACTATTCATTCTTTAAAGAAGTGCCAACGTTTCGCAATATTGGCTATCCGATTGCCGAAATTAAGGAAGATGGAAGCTTCTATATCACAAAACATAAAAATACTGGTGGTTTAGTTTCTAAAGGAACTGTCACTGCACAGTTATTGTATGAAATCTCTTCTCCTAAATATCTTAATCCTGATGTTTCAGCACATTTTGACTCATTAGCCATCGAAGATGTTGAAGAAAATAGAGTATATGTAACAAATCATAAAGGAAGTCCTCCTCCAGAGACACTCAAAGTATGCATGAATCTTGCTGGCGGTTTTAAAAACAGTATGGAATTAATAGTTACAGGCCTTGATATTGAGGAGAAAGCAGAAACCTTTATTGAAGAACTCTTTTACTCCTTGGGCGGCAAAGAAAAATATGATGAAGTATCGGTACAACTTCTTCGTACAGATAAAATAAATGCTACAACCAATGAGGAGGCAATGGCCACATTGAAAATATCAGTTAAATCCAAAGACCAAACCCTTACAGGTAGAATTTTTTCGGCAAAAGTTGTAGAGCTTGGGCTAGCAAACTACCCAGGCTGGACTGTTCAAAGTGATATTAAAGCAGGCAATCCATTTATAGACTATTGGCCTTCAACCATACAAAGAAACTTGGTGAAAGAAATCGTTCATATAAATGGAAGGGAAATTGAGATTGAACATAATGATTATGAACCAGAGACCAACCATCAGCCTAATCAGGACCAAATAGAAAAAATAAACGGTGAATTGGATGAGATTGCGCTGGGAAGAATTTATGGTACGAGGTCTGGAGATAAAGGTGGATGCGCAAATGTGGGAGTATGGGCAAAGGACCATGAATCTTATAAGCACCTTTTTCATTACTTAACAGTTGAGAAATTAAAAGAGCTACTTCCTGATATGTCTGACTATAAAATTCACAGATATGAGCTACCAAATATTCTTTCGCTGAATTTTGTAATTAGAGGATTATTGGGGAATGGAGTATCATCAAATGATAGAAAAGATGGGCAAGCTAAATCTTTGGGTGAGTATCTGGGGTCTAAAATCATTGAATGCCCAAAAACTATAATTGATAGTCATTATGAAATTCGGTAAATCAAGTTTCTCTACTCTTTTAGTTAATGAAGAGAACTACATTCTTAAAATAAGCCTTAACCGTCCAGAGAAAAAAAATGCTATAGATCCGATAATGACTAATGAGTTTTTATATGCGATTAATTATGCAAAACAAAATGATTCAGTCAGAGTTATTGAAATATCTGCAAAGGGAGATGTTTTTTGTGCAGGCGGTGACCTTGGTTCTATGTCTGGAGAAAAAGACAGTAATGTCCCTGATATGAAAGGAACCTTAGCTGATATAGCTTTATCGCTAAATGAACTATGCAAGCCTGTAGTAACTAGAATAGAGGGCAATGTCTATGCAGGCGCCCTTCTATTGATATGCAATTCGACTCATGCATATGCATTAAATACAGTCTCTTTTTGTGCCCCTGAAATTAAACGTGGCATTTGGCCTTTTATGGTAATGGCTGGATTATTTAGAGTGGTCTCAAAAAGAGATGGGTTAGATCTAATTATGCGTGGTGAACCAATCGATGCTAATGAAGCAGCTAGAATTGGTTTAATTAATGCTGCTCTAAACAAAAATGATCTACATATTACAGTCGATAAAGTAATTGAAGATCTATCAAAACTTCCACCAAAAGCAATGTCTAGAGGGCTAAAAGCTTTTAATCATCAAGAAGATTTAAATTTTTCTGATGCTATGAAATTTTTAGAAAATGAAATTCATGAAACTCTAACAAGCGAAGAAGCCAAAGAAGGTATAACGGCTTTTCTTGAAAAAAGAGAGCCAGATTGGAAGTAAGGGATAAGGTATAATAAAAAAATGTTGGATGGCCAGAGCTTTTGAGCAAATGGTCTGAAGTTGGGAGATAAAATGAATTCTAAAATTTGTGAAATATTAGGGATAGAATTTCCACTAGTAGCCTTTAGTCATTGCAAGGATGTTGTAGCACAAGTGTCTAAGGCAGGTGGAATGGGTGTGCTTGGAGCAGTAGGTATGACACCTGAAATTCTCGAACAAGAATTAAACTGGATAGATGAACATGTGGATGGAAAGCCATATGGTCTGGACTTATTGGTGCCAAACAAATTTGTTGGAAAGGAAGATAATATGGATCCTTCTGAACTTGGGAAACTTATTCCACAAGAGCACAGAGATTTTCGCGCCGATGTGTTAAAAGATCATGATATTGATGGAGAAGATCTAAGACAACAAACAGATGATTATTCTAATTGGGGTGAGAATATGCAGGAAAGTGGTGCCACTAAAATGCTGCAGATTGGTTTTGATCATGGCGTAAGACTATATGCCAATGCATTAGGAGTCCCTCCAGCCTGGATGTTAGATCTATGTAAAGAAAATAATGTTCCAGTGGCAGCTCTGGTTGGAAAAAAAGAACATGCTTTAAAACAAGTTGAAGCTGGAGTTGATATCTTAGTAGTCTCAGGCACTGAAGGTGGTGGTCATTGCGGCGATGTTTCAACAATGGTCCTTGTTCCAGAAATAGCAAGAGCTATAAAGAAGGTAAGAGATGTGCCAATTCTTGCTGCTGGAGGAATATGTACTGGAGAACAGATGGCTGGTGCCATGGCTATGGGGGCCTCTGGAGCTTGGTGTGCTTCAGTTTTCTTAACAACTTCAGAAGCAGAAACATCAGAGATAGTAAAAGAAAAAATGCTTGCAGCATCCTCAAGTCAAACAGTGAGATCACGCAGCAGAACAGGCAAACATTCAAGACAATTGCAATCCAGTTGGACGGATGCATGGGAATCAGAAAAAGCGCCAGATCCATTGCCAATGCCGTTACAAACTATGGTATCAGAACCTGCTTTAAAAAGAATTGATAAAGCTGCTGATGTAGGTCATGATGGCGCTAAGAAATTAGCCACTTACTGGGTGGGGCAAGGTATAGGCTTAGTTGAAGAAAGAATTACCGCTGGCCAAACTGTGCAAAAGTTTAAAGAGGAATTTATTGAAGCCTACGAAAGGTTAAATAGCTTCATGGAATAGATGTTTAACTTACGAAATACAAGTTTTTTATTATTTGTGACAATTTTAAATGTCATAAATTTTGTTGATAGACAATTTTTAGCAAGCTTTGCTAATTTCATTATTCCAGATCTTCAGCTATCAAACACCGAGTTTGGATTATTAACTGGAGTTGTATTTATTTTTTTCTATACCGTCTCTGGATTATTTATTGGCACTCTTGCTGATCGATATAACAGAACAAGAATTATTGGCATAGGTGTAATTATTTGGAGTTTCTTCACAGCTCTCTCTGGGTTAGCTAAAAACTTTATCACCCTAGCCATACCAAGAATATTTATTGGCATTGGTGAATCAGCGATGACACCTACAACTATGTCTATCCTTTCAGATAGATACGAGATAAAAAAACTGGGCTTTGCCGCAGGCTTCTACTATATGGGAGTGCCACTAGGTGTCGGTGTAAGTTTAATTTTAGCAGGCTATCTCGGGCCAGTTATTGGTTGGAGAGGATGCTTCTATTTAATTGGCTCTATAGGTGTCGTTCTAGGATTGGCAATGTTATTGGTGAAAGATTCACCTAGAAAAAATATTACTACAACTTCAAACCAAAAATCTTTCTCAGAAATTATCTCACTTCTAATATCAGCTCTAACTAGATCAAAATCTTTAATGCTCACAATTGCTGCGGGTACCATCTATCACTTAAACCTTGGGGCCTCAGTTTTTGACCAAGTGTGGGCAATCCAAGATAAAGGCTTAGATCGTGCTGCATTCGCTCAAGCCTCTGGATGGATATTTACAATTTTTGGTATCCTAGGGAGCGTTTTTGGGGGCACATTTAGTGACTGGGCCTTGAAAAAATATAACTTACCAAGAACTTGGTTCTTATTAATCCTTACCTTAATCTCAATGCCTTTTGCATTTACAAGATACCTCGATCCAGATGGAACATTATTTTGGGTAGGTATATGCGTTGCTGCTTTTGGCTTGGGTTGTTTTTATGGTCCAGTTTTTGCAGTAATTCAAGAACTAGTTCCACCCTCAATTAGAGGAACTATAGTTGGTTTTAACCTGGTCTGCTTAAATCTTTTAGGTTTTGTTCCTGGCAGTATTATTGCTGGAATAGTTTTAGACAACATGTTGGCTTCAGGAGCAGAAATGCCTTATACCCAAACTCTAGTAGCATTCAGTGTAATGTTCCTGATACTTGGACCAATTTTGTATTACTTAGCAGGAAAGTATTATCAAGCTGATAAAGAAGCTTTAGAAAAAGAATTTGGTTAATTTCCCAAAATATAATCTTTCATAACTGGGAACATAGCTTTCATATCCTCATCTCTACCATAGGTATGTCCCAACCTTGACATTGTAAAGGCTTGATAGGGTTTTTCAGCTGCTTTAAGTGCCTCTTTCATTAAATCTAAATGCACTATTGGAGCAATCTGATCTTGCAACCCTGTCCACATCATAATTCTGGTATCCATCTTGTCAGCGTTAAAGACTGGAGAATGGTCAATAAGCTTCTCAACGTTATTCCCAAGATATTTTTCCATTGTTTCATCGTAATCGTCTTGTCTGGTATAAATACTATCATCTGTGCCGTCTCTGAGCATTTTGAGGTCAAAAACTCCCATCATTCCCAGTACACACTCATATATTTTTGGATATTTGTATGACATTGCTAGTGCAGCATAGCCGCCAAAGCTAGCACCACCCACACAGGTATTGGCTCTGGAAAGCCCAAGCTCTTTTTGAACTTGAATTGTAGCAGAAGCAATATCATCCATGATCATGCTGCCCCACTCAGTATATGCTTGTTCCATATAGTTAAGCCCGTAACCACCCGAGCCCCTAAAGTTTACTTTTAATACTGCAATACCTTTGCTTGCTAGATACTGTTCAAAGGGATCGTAGGAATCATAATCACGCGGTCCATAGGGTCCACCATGAACGTAAACAAAAAGTTTTTCGATCTTATTTTTAGGTTTTGTTAAATAACCATAGATATTTTTTCCATCTTTAGTTGTAAAAACTTTAGACTCATTCTTATGCAATTTTTCTTTCGGAACATTTGAAGCTGTGACTAGGAAATTAAGGCTGCCTCTTTTTAAATCTAGAACGAATATATCTGAAATAGATGAAGAATCACTAACAGCAAGTAAAGCCTTATCATTACTATCGGTCCAGTTGCCAAAAGAAATAGTCTTATCTGGAAAACTTTGGGTTAAACTTCCAAGAATCTGTGCATCACGAGTTTCTGAATCAAAATATAAAAAATCTTTTTTACCTTCACATTCCATTTGCACGGCATAGGGTGAAGAATTATTTAAAGATTGGAAGCCACTCAATAAAGAATGACAAGTTTTATCACTTGCTCGATATAGCTTTTTAGAATCGATATCTAAGATAGAAATTCCTTGAGTATCTCCACTTGGATCGCCAGCTAGCCATAACTTAGAATCGCTAAACCCTAAAACATCATAATTTTCTAAGTCGATATCAATTTTAGTTGAATCCTTATCAGCCAAATGAGCATATATATTTTCGTTATCATTGGAAAAAGTTAAGACCGGTTGCTTATCGCCATTGACGATGAAAATTTGAGGATCATTGCAAAAATTTGTTGATCTGTATTTTAGTTTGAACTGACAAGGAACTTTAGAAACATAAATATTTTCACCTCTTGATGAAGTGCCTTTTTTATCAAGCCTTATCTTTCGTAAATTAGCATACCTAAAGCCTCTCTTGTATTCAGCAACTGAAATTAAAATGTGGTCATCATCATATCTTGAAATAAATGTGGCAACTTTATATCTCTCTTGAAAGTTTTGTGTAGATTTTCTTCCAACAGCCTCGAATGGGTATAAGAATGCTCTAAATTCATTGGTATTTAAGTCGTAGATTTTGTAGATCCCAAGTGAGAAAAACACCTCGCCTTCAATGAAGTTATACTCTTTGCCACAAAGCTCTACTAATAGAAATCTATTTGATGCCCACTCGAAGTTGCATAAGAAAAGAGCTCTAACACCTAAATCAGGATCACCTTTTGAATTATCTACAGCAAGCTTTGCAACAGCAGAACCTTCTAAACCTAAGGTATAAAATTTTTCTAGATCCGATATGATTATCCCTTGTGTAAATTCTTCACTATCACTCTGAAGGGCTATATGCTTGCCATCTGGAGATAATTTAATATCACTAACAAACGTAGGTTTTACATATAAATCTAAATCAGGATCACTGCCCTCTTCATAATTAAATTTTTTTGGGTCAATGTTTTCAATATCCTGTACCCAGCCATATTCAGTCATAGCAAATAGGCTTATAAAATATAAAAGAAAAAATCTCATAGGTTTGATCATAGTTATTCTGCTCTGCCGTTCAAGGTGTGTAACTTGAAAAACTGCCATATTTCCTCTGAAGCAATGATATCGTAATTCGTATTAGGGGTGTTATATGGGTTTCCAGGCCATGTATGTCCAGCGCCAGAGAATGTATAAAATCTTACTTCGGAGCCTTCATCGCATCCACTCCATGCAATTTGAAATACTTGACTATTATCGCCAGGCACCAGGTCTATGTAGTCGACAATATATTGAGCAGTACAATTATTATGTTCAACCCAATAATCAATCACTTTTTGCAATGGTTCCATATTGTTTGGGATGCCAGTCAAGGGCACAACAGTATCTTCAAGGCCATGCATTTGTAAAATAGGCACCGGACGCGATGGGTTACAATCATTATAAGTTTCAGGAGTCATGCTGCCCGTGACTGAAGCAATCGCAGCTATTCTATTGCTTAGATTACATGCTAAGTGATAACTCATAAAACCACCATTCGACATACCAGTTGAGTAAATCCTTAACATATCAATGTTATATAAGGATGAGATAACGTTAATAAGATAATTCGTATAAGAAACGTCATCTACATCACAAGACCGTGTCCAACCACCAACACAAAAATGTGGTGACCCAGTTAATGGCAATGGCGTACCTTGAGGATGAATTACTAAAAAACCTTCTTCATCAGCAACTTCAATCATATTGCTGTAATTCATTTGCTGCTCTGCATTACTTCCATAACCATGGAAATTAAAAACCATTGGTGTCGCTCTGTTTCTATCGTATGAATCTGGAACATAAAGAGTAAAACTCCTTAAACGACCTTCATGGAAGATATTCTTTTTAAGAGTTCCTTTTTCATGTGGATTTATGTCAACTGGTGAAGTTGGTGTGGGTGATACTGATTCTTCATCAGCCTGCCCCCCTGCTCCACAAGCAAAAAGAATTAAAATTAATGTTATGTTTAGGTAAATATTCTTACTCATGCTTGCCAACATTCCATTCTTTTAAAATTTTCTCAGCAGATTCTTTAGCATCTGGTTCGATGCTGGTTCCCATAGTATCATTCCACCTATTTAAAAAACCAAAGAGCGCAATAACACCCATGATCTCTACAATCTCCTGATCACTCCAGTAACTTTTAAAATCAGATTCAATTTCAGACGTAACTTTTTGTGGAACTTTGCTAGCAGCCTCAGTGAAAACAAATGCCGATTTTTCTTTTGCGCTAAAACAATCAGCATTTCTAAAATCTGAAATGCTTTCAAGCCTATCTTGGGTGGCACCATATCTATCTGCAGCTCTTATGGTATGAGCTTGGCAATATCTGCACCCCGTTGCATTGCTTGAAACAAAGGCTATTAACCTTTTAAATTCAGATGTCAGATTACCTTCATTTTTCATGACAGCTTTATTTAAATTTACAAAGGCTTCAGCTAAGCCAGGCTTAATTTGCATGGTTAAAACCGAATTAGGACAAAAGCCTAAAGTTTCATTAAAGAACTTAACTAATTCTTTTACTTCTTTAGATTCAATATTTTTTTGTGGTTCAATAAGAGGCATTAAAAGATTATATAACAATGGTAGACCCGATTGGACTTGAACCAACGACCTCTGCCATGTCAAGACAGCGCTCTAACCAGCTGAGCTACGGGTCTAGGATTAATAAATTTAACTCATTAATAAAAAATTTAAAACTTTAATTTTTTTTCCTTATCCCATATACCCCAGAAAGCACCAACATCACCTTCATCGCCAACTTTCCATGGCTCATCAAAACTGGAGAAAAAGAACATATCGATATCATCTTCTAGTGACCATAATTGTGCAGCAATAAAGTATCTAAGATAATTTTCATAAGAAGGCTGTGCTGCGTCTAAATTACTGCCTGCACTAGGCCAGCCTGTTTCAGTAATTATTACTGGTTTTCCATTGCCTGCTTTAACTGCTTGCATATACATCTCCTTCATATACAAAAGTGAATATTCTGCTCTACAGCCTTCCCAGAACGGGTAGCAATTTGCCAAGATTACCTCACAAGCTTCTGATAGTGCTGGTCTATTCGTAAATTCATAATATGCGTCAACATAACCGACCGGGACATTTACTTTTGATTTAACTTCATTGATATATTGAATTAATTGCTCTTCAGATAGTTCTTTTCTGTATAAAACTTCATTACCTACTGCAGCAACATCAACATAACCCTCATTACAAAGCTCAACTAATTTAACTATTTCGATTTCATTCTTTTTTTCATCATCACTTAACCAAGCGCCAACCAAGGTTTTAAATCCTGCTTCTTTAGCCAAAGGAGGAATAAGCTCATTATCTTCTGAACATGAAAAAGACCGGCACCACTGGAAATAGGGTTTTAGGAAATTTAGTTTATCTTTAATGCCATTAGGGTCCAATCTGTCACCAGGTCTTTGGTTTTCATCATATGGACTAAAGCAAATACCATGCAACTTAGCATCCAATAAATCACGTGCAGCTTTCTTAAGTTCTTCTAAGTTAAGCTTATTAAGATCTGCTCCTGCTAATGAGAGAAATTTTTCTTTTCTAAAACTCATCGATTGTTTTGTTGTAATAGGCCTCTAATGCGATTGGCTTCAGCTTCATCAATTTCATAATCCTTCATGACATAGATTGCTAAGAGTGTTCCTGTAATTGGAATCAAAGTATAGGCAAGCCTTAATCCATTTACCGCTTCTTCTGTTTGAACACCTGCATCAGGGTTAAAACCAACAAAAGACATAATCAGGCCTGTAAAAAGACCAGCGATAGCTGTTCCAAACTTTACCATCCACCAATAAACTGCTCCGAAAATGCCCTCCTTGCGGGGCAGCCCATTTTTATGCTCTTCGTAATCACATACATCAGCGGTCATACTCATCATTACGGTGAATAAGCTACCAATACCAAATGAGAAAAATGGTAATGCATATAAAAATAAATAAGGTTTGCCAGGAATAAACAGAAACCAGAAAAGGATGTAACCAATAATCGAAATAGATTGAGATATTAGAAAAGCTTTCTTCTTACCAAAAATTTCTGACATTCTTGTAACAAGTGGAATAACCACAAAAGTTGTAACCAAGGCTCCAACACTGCCGTGCAAAGTAGGCCAGATGCCAGCTGCACCAGCATCACCATTAAATAAATACCAAACAATGATAAAAAAAGAAAATGCAGCTATGGTTTGGAATGTATTAAAAATTAAAAAAGTGGCAATACATAACTTTCTGAAAGGTTTATTTTCATAAGCTGCAACAAAACTTGTAAGGATGTTCTGCGTGGCTTTTCCTAGATTTTTGCTATTAATGGGCTCCAGATTCTCATCATCCAATGTTGATTTTGTTTTGACCAATAGGGCAGGAATGATAGCTATCACTGTGCAAACAATAGCTACATAAATAGAAAGCTCCCTAGTTGCAGATTCAGCAGATTCAAATAATTCAGGATCATAAATGATGACCCAAAACCAAGGGGCGATAACCCACGCCCATTGCCCACAAAACTGAGCTATTGCCATCAGTCGTGTCCGCTCATGAAAATCAAAACTCATTTCATAGCCCATTGCTACATACGGAATACTAAAAATGGTTAATCCAAAATAAAAAACCAACGATAAACTTAAGAAATACCAGAAGTTATAAGTTATGCCATTTGATTCATAGAGCTGCCACATGAATGAAAATGAAATGCCCATTATTAGTGCACCCAATAAAATATATTGACGCCTTTTGCCCCACTTTGATTTAGTGTTATCTGATATAAAACCCATTAAAGGGTCTGTGATAGCATCAAAAAGTCTAGGTATAAAAAATATAATGCCCCAATAGATTGGATCAAAGCCAAGATCTTGAACCAATACAACCATAAAGATTCCAAGAGTGGCCGGAAACATTTGATTTGCAAATTGGCCTATACCAAACGCAATTTTCTGACTAAGTGGAATATAGTTTTCGTTATTCATGGTTTATGAAGTCGCCATTATATTGTGAAATGCTATTTTGGAAAAGTAAGTAACTCATGATGGCGGGTGATGAACATCTTGAGTTAGATTCACCATATTTCCTTCGTATGTTTTTCTTATTTTATTTCCATTTCTGTGTAATCCCTCAAATTTTCCTGCATCTACCTGATCCCACATTATGTACTTTGCTTTTCCATCGACAGTAAATAAGCCGAAATGGTTTTCAGAGCCCAGAGGGTTTGAAAAATCTTTCCATGGCTCATCAAAAGCTGAAAAATAAAAACATTTAACACCCAACTTATCGCATCTTTCTTTCATGAAATTATAATAAAGTGCCTGTTTGTATTCATCTGCTGCTCTGGTGCCATCAGCTCCATACTGATCAGTAGACACGCTTGCCCACCCCGTCTCACCAATATGAATTTCTTTCTTAACGCCAATCCTATCAATGTAATTTTGAACCAGTTGGTACTGACTAATTGAGTAATCAGCAGCTCTTCTCATTGCAGTTTTAATTAAGTCATCTTTATCTCTATAGCTTGAGGATTTAGTTACCCAAAATTGAGGGTTATAAAATGTGTCGTGGAATGGATAGGTATGCATAGAAATGTAATCGACATTGTTTGCAAGCTCTTCAAGGGTTTTGCTCTGATAGCATTCCTCTCCTCCCCAGGATGCAAAGTTATCTGAGCTAGTAATCCATATTCCGGATGATAATTTTTTAGCTTTCTTTAAATCTTGAAGATAGTTAACCCACTTTAAGATGACAGAGTGTGGGACAAAATATGTTTCCGCCCATCGAATAGTGGCTTCATTACCTACTGAAATAATCTTAACAATATCTGGATATTGATTGGCTAATCGCACAGCCTCATTTATTTCATAAAAATTCTTTTCTTGATCTTCTTTTTCATGATTTGGATGCTCTGTCCAAGCCCCTTCACAATCAATCCAAGCACCGAGCATCACATACATTTCAAAAGAAGGGTCAGCTGTTTTGAGCTCGCTTATGGCACGCAAAAGATTTTTAGCTTCCGCAAAATGAACATTGTAAGTTCTCAAGATTTTATATCCGATAGATTGCAGTATCTTGAGATCTTCTTTAATTTCACCTATGGTCGGCTGGATATCTCTTGAGTTATGGCGATAGCCGCCATAAGAGATTGCTGAATAGTTTTTATTCCTTAAGATTTCCCCCACATCCATAATAAAATTTACTCTTGATTATATATTTCTTTTACCACCTCAAAAGTTAGCTTCTTTTTTCTATCAATATCTACTATTCCCCAGTATTCCTCATTTGCAGAACCGTCATATGGGACACCACCACTGTTTGGAGCTGCTCCACCTTTATCCTGCTGACTAGGATTGCCTGCTTTCCACCAGCCATCCGTAAATTGAAACAACATTACTCCCGCATTGTGTTTTTTATTTTTGAAAATTTCTTTCAAAATATTCTTGTTAGCATCTGCTTGAGCCTCTTGGCTTTCACCTTGAAGATAACCAAGTTGAGATGTAGTCATATAACTATCACCACCTGCCTCTGAGTAATACATGGGCTTCTTTACTTTTTGCAGCCTCCATTCTCGTAATATAGAGGCAGGCTTATCCCATCGATAAACATTCATTCCCCAGATATCTATATTTTTTCCATATTCAAGAACATCATCCTGAGGTAGCTCACCATGAGCAGTTGAGACTGGTCTTGTTTCATCAATGATTTGCACAATACCTGCTGCAATGTCCAAAGTCTTATACCAAATACTAATATCTCCTCCAAACCATTCTGGGTGGTAGTTGTATTCATTACCCAGCTCCCAAAGCAAGATCGCATTGTGTTCCTTATATTTTTGGATGTATTCAACAAAACCTCCTGTGACAATATCAAAAGAATCTGGGTTGTTGTAGCCAAAACTAATGATTACTTTAAGCCCAGCTTCATCAATTGCATTCAGCACACTTAGGTCATCTATGGGCTCATAAACTCTTATGGTATTAATTCCGGCTTCAACCATTAGCTCAAGATCTTGCTCTAAATTTGCAAAGCTCCTTTTGGTTTCACCGATAGGTACTGGGTGATAACAAATTCCTTTCATAAAATACATATCGCCATTGATATGAATGTGATTGCCTTTAATAGAAATTGCATCACGGGCAAAATTTTCTAGAGAAATGCTTATAACAAAAAATATAAAAAACTTTCTGAGAATCTGATTAACCACTTTAAGAATTTAAACTATATCTGCTTATTCATCCATAGAATGTGAAAATTTTAACCATAAAAAAATTTTTGCATTATCAGGTAATTGAAAAAAATTTTGGAGAAAAATTAAATCCGTGCATAATGACAAATTGCTTAATAAAATAAATTTTCAGAAATCCAGACTACTAAAATAATAATGCAAAAAGAAATTTTCATTGGCAATCAAAAACTTAACATAGATCAAGCGCTGTCTGAGGGAAAAGAGGTAAAGTTAGGCAATGAAAGCTTCTACAAAATTTCAAATATAGATACTATTAGACCTTTCTTCATAAGCCTTGCAAGTGCTGATGACCATTGGCTATTTATTTCGAGCAATGGAGGTATTAGTGCTGGTAGAGGGAATGCTGACAATTCCTTATTTCCTTACTACACAGATGACAAGATTACTGAAAATGCTGAGCATACTGGCACTAAATCAATCTTCCAAGTTGAAAAACGTGGCAAAACTTTTTTATGGGAACCTTTTTCTGATTTTTATAAGGGTGCATACAATACCCAACGTAACCTTTATAAAAACCTAACTGGAAATAAGATTATCTTTGAAGAGATAAACTCGGATTTAGGTCTTAATTTCTCCTATGAATGGAGTACTTCCAAACTCTTTGGTTTCACTAAAAATGCCAAAGTATTAAATTTAAAAAACTCATCAGTGAAAATTAGTTGTGTTGATGGGTTGCAAAATATTCTGCCTTGGGGAGTTGATGAAGGCATGCAAACAAATACCAGCAACCTTGTTGATGCATACAAAAGAAATGAACTTCAATTAGAATCAAAACTTGGCATCTTCGCTCTTAGTGCAATTATTGTAGATAAAGCCGAGCCTAGCGAAGCACTTAAATCAAATATAGTCTGGTCGCCTGATTTTTTATCCTCAACTAGGCTGCTGTCGAACTTGCAACTAGATAAATTTAGAAAAGGTGGTAACCCTAAGCTTGAAACAGATATTAAGGGAGAACGTGGCTCCTATTTCATTCATTTCAAGACTACCTTAAAGCCAAAGCAAGGGAAAGATTGGCTTATGGTTGCAAATACTGGGCTTGATCACTCACAAATTTTAGGCTTAACATCAAAATTGAGTAGCCCTAAAAAAATCAAAGAAGATGTGCTTAATGATTTAAGAGAAGGACAGAACGAACTCATTAAACTAATATCTTGCTCGGATGGTATTCAAAAAACCCAAGACAGAAATCGAAATTTGAGACACTTTTCCAATACTCTCTTTAATATTATGAGGGGTGGAATTTTTGATCATAATTATCAGGTAAATAAGAATGATTTTCTTAGTTACCTTAATAAAGCAAATAAGAAAGTTTACAAAAAGTATTCCGCAAGCATAGATGCTTTGCCTGCCAATTTTCATTTCTCAAAACTCTACAAACTATCAAGCTTGGATTCACCAGATCTTTATAGATTAGTAACAGAATATATGCCTATAAAGTTCAGCAGAAGACACGGAGATCCAAGTAGGCCTTGGAATAAATTTGATATAAAAATGAGAGATAAAAATACTGGAGATAAAGTGCTTGACTACCAAGGTAACTGGCGAGATATTTTTCAGAATTGGGAAGCTTTAGCCGCATCTTATCCTGAGTTCATATTTTCAATGATTTTTAGGTTCTTGAACGCTACTACTGCAGATGGGTATAACCCATATAGATTAACAAAAGATGGTTTTGATTGGGAAACACTAGAAGCTGATAATCCCTGGTCATATATCGGTTATTGGGGTGATCATCAAATTATCTATCTGCTTAAATTCTTAGAGTTTGCAGAAAATTACTTCCCAGGAAAACTTCAGGGCTATTTTGATAAAAATATTTTTGTATATGCAAATGTTCCCTACAAAATAAAGGGCTTTAACCACATCCTTAAAGATCCTAAAAATACCATTGATTTTGATTATGTCGAAGAGGAAAAAATACTCAAATATAAATCTCAGCTTGGCACTGATGGAGCACTTCTCAAAAACTCTAGAAATCAGCTCATTCATACAAATCTTATTGAAAAACTTCTTGTCCCCTTGTTAGCAAAAGTATCAAACTTTATTCCAGATGCAGGCATTTGGATGAATACACAGAGACCTGAGTGGAACGATGCAAATAACGCCTTAGTTGGGAATGGTGTTTCAATGGTTACTCTATGTTATATGAGAAGATTTACGACTCATTTATCAACTATCTTACGAAACGTAGAGAGTAAAAATTTTGAAGTTGCAGAAGAGGTTGCGGGGTTTTTTATCAGCACGAAAAAAATCTTAAAAGATACGGAAACCTCAAGCTTAAAGAAATTAACCAACAAGAAAAGGTTGGAGCTAGTCACTAAACTTGGAAAAAAAGGACATGACTACAGGAGCACAATTTACAAAAACTCATTTACAGGAGAAAAGAAAAATATTGAAAGAGCTGAGATACTTAGTTTTCTAGATAGTTTGAATTCTCATATTGATAGAACCATAAAAATTAATAGAAGAGAAGACGGGATGTATCATGCCTACAATCTGGTAGGCCTTGCAAAAAATGGCATTTCTATTTCTCATCTACCGGTCATGTTGGAAGGCCAAGTGGCTATATTGAGTTCGGGTCAATTGGATTCATTAGAAGCTTTGTCTGTTCTTGATAGTCTTAAAAAGAGCGAATTATTCAGAAGAGATCAGTATAGTTACCTACTTTATCCAGCAAAATCTCTGCCAGGGTTCTTGGAAAAAAATACAATTCCCAAAAAACTGGTTAAAACATCATTATTACTGCAAACATTAATAAATAATAAAAATTTAGAGGTTGTGATAAAGGATGTACATGGCAAAGTGCACTTTAATGGCAATTTTAACAATGTTTCTTCTTTAAGATCAGCTCTCGAGCGACTTCCTAAGAAATATGAAAAGCTTGTTCACTCAGAAAGAACTAAAATTGAAGAGATCTTTGAGAAAGTTTTTGACCACAAATCATTTACAGGTAGATCTGGAACCTTTTATGGGTATGAAGGCTTAGGATCAATATATTGGCATATGGTGTCTAAACTTTTATTGGCAGTACAAGAAGTTACTCAAAAAGAAATAAAAACAAAGGGGAATAAAAAATATATTGGACGTCTTTTTGATCACTATTTTGAAATTAATGAAGGCATTGGCGCCAATAAATCACCCTCTTTATATGGTGCAATTCCTACTGACCCTTATTCCCATACACCAGCAGGTAAGGGAGCTCAACAACCTGGGATGACTGGCCAAGTAAAAGAGGATATCTTGTCAAGAATCAGTGAAATAGGGTTTCATGTTAATGATGGAAGGATAGCCTTTAATCCAACCATGCTTCGAAAAAATGAATTCTTAGAAAAAAATTCTACGTTTAGTTTCTATGACCTTAAAGGCCACCCTCAAACAATCAATCTAAAAAAAGGTACTTTAGCTTTTACAGCCTGCCAAGTGCCTATTATTTATGAATTGGCTAAAAAGAATTTAATTAAGGTATTTTTTAGAAATAATAAAATGGAAACTTATGATAGATTAGATTTGCCAGCTGATCTAAGTAAAAAAGTCTTTCAAAGAGACCGCTCGATTGAAAAAATTGAGGTACAAATAAAAAAATAAAGACAGCCATTAGTGAAACTAATGGCTGCCTTAAATTAAATTACTGATCGAAAAAGTTTTCTATCTTCCAATTTAAGTATGCATAATGAGAGTCTCTCATGCTGCTCTTGGTAAATTTTTGAATCTTAAGAAGACTATCATAAATTGCAACTTTAGCGATCTCATCATACTCTGCTGGGGGTCTGCCGCCACCTGGTCCTCCGCGTAGTGCAGGTGGTGGTGACATTGCTCCTATTAATGCATCAACATATTTTGACTGAAGATTTCTTTTGTATGTATCCGGAGCTTCCCCTTTTACAAAAATACCATTAAAAAGATCATCGAGAACTTCACTAGGCATATAAGTATTTCCATATTCTGCTGAATCAACAAGTCTAGTCATAACAGCTGGATTTAGAACATGGCCAAGAACTCTTGTTTGCATACTTAGTACCATAGAGTGGAGCTGGGGGTCTTCATTGCCATCACCTCCATATTCAGTAGCCCTTTTTTCTCTTTGAAGATTCTGAAGAATTGCGGCATCAAAAGTCCAAACTCCATTCGATAAAAATTTTTCTACAATTAAGTTCATAGCCTCTTTTTGATCCTCATAAGAAACTGGAACATAAGCGTTAATCCCATCTTGGCCGTTTACAATTTTATTTGCGTACACACCGCCAATTTGTCTAGAAACTGCATCCATGAATCTACCCTTTTCTCCTACAAGGCTGTAAAAAGTATTGGCGAAATCATTTTTAGTTTCTCCTTCATCATTATAAATTCGTGGCAATTCAGCGATCTTATTGTCTAGAACTTCAAATCTGCCTCTAGTGTACTTTGCTACCTCACTGGACATATCGTATCTTTTAACTCTTGGATCAATATTTCGACCTGGACTGGACATCGCATCACCATCTGTCCCGTATAGATATGGGCCCAATACTGCTAATGCTAAAAGTTCATCTCTTTCTAAATCAGTGAGATTAGGCTTGTAACCAAATTCAACTGCCCATTCATCATATGGGCCAGGCGCTGTTGGAAAATATCTGCCTTGCTCTACGCCTGGAGGAGCGATGTTAATTGGATCATAATCCATTACTGAACCAATGGTTGCTTCACCAGTTAGGCTTGCATCATGAATTTCAGTAGCATTGTATAAGTAACTTGCAGCAAAATTATGCCTCAAACCCAAGGTATGACCTACTTCATGCAATGTTAGGCTAACAATCCATTGCTCAAGAGGATCATTTTCTGGTGTCCAGCCCCATAACTTCCTATAGGTATAACCTCTCTTGATGGCATTAAATTCTTGCACAATATCAGCAGCAATTAATTCACCTGTTCTTGGATTACCAATACTTGGACCATATCCTGAGAATGAAGGTCTTGGAGAAGAGGACCATCTGACAACATTGTATCTTATATCGCCAGCATCCCAGTCCGAATCATCTGGCTGAATCTTCGCTACTATAGCATTCTTAAAACCTGCTTTTTCAAAGGCACTATTCCAGCCTTCGATTCCTTTAACTACAAATGGCTTTATCTCTTCTGGAGTAGATTTTTCCACCCAGAAAACAATCGGCTCAACCGGCTCAGAAAGTTCTGCAGATGGATCTTTTTTAACTAACCTCCATTTATTAATTAAATCCCTTTGCGGGTATAGGTCATAAGTTGATAAATCAGTGACTCTTTGTGAAAAATACCCAACCCTTTGATCAGCAACTCTTGGTTCAAAATTATCATCAGGCATCTCAACAAAAAGATGACGTGCACTGATAGCTGTGTATCTTCGATCTGCTACAGCATATACAGGCTCATATCCTCTTGGTGCTGGATTAAAGAAACCAAAATTTACTTCTACAGCAGTATTTTTTTCATAGTTTCTAACTTGATTGACATAGGTTTTTCCTTTATCTAGATTACCTAAATTAAGATCAACAAAATCTCTGTACTCAGGGGGGAGGTTTGGGGAGACGCTAGTTAGCATTTCGGATAAAAATAACTGATCAGCTGAAATTAAATATTTGCCATCTTCTTCAACTACTGGAGAAAAATCAGAAAGAAAAGCATTAAAAATATTTGTTAGATCTGCTTTAGCAATATTGTTATCTGTCTCATTTGAAAAATTGGTATTGATTTTATATAGACCTAAACGATCTTTAAACTTTCTGAACTCTAAAATTGCACCATCACCAATAGAGCCGCCTGTGACTCCTGCAGCTTGTGGCCCATTTAGCACATAAGCAAAGTAAATAAACTCTTTATTTAAATCATCATCTGAAAGCTCAAGATAATATTTATCTCCTTCAGTATCTCTATACAGTTTTAAAAAACCATCGATCAGCTCGTATTCGCCATCTTCAATAAATTCTTCGATAGTTTCATATTCTTTTTTTTCTGGTTTACCCATCATGCCCATTTTTGGCATTTCACCATCTGCACCTTCTGGCATCTGTGGTGGTTCTTGTGTGAATGTATAAAAGCTAAGAATAGCTGCTAAAAAAATTCTCATATTTTCTCCTTTGTTTACCCATTTAGTGATACCTCATTTTTATTGCTAAAGTTGCAAAAAATAGAGGGGAATTTAGATTAACAAAAAACTATTCTAGATGCTATTTGTTAAAGACAATTTTTTTCGATCCAATCGGCAGAATTACTTCTGAGCCATCAATGGCATATTCCCAATTAGAGAATTTTTGAGTTACACCCCGAAAGAATATATTCGCCATAAGATTATCAAGTGGAGGTTGTGGAGTTGGAATTAAGTGATAATAAACAAGCAGATCAACTTTGCTTAAGCTGGCTATTTCAGCTACTTCAAGTGGTGGGGTATGGTAGCTTTCAATATCTTTAAATATAACAGAACCATTACGAGCGACATTACTATTAAATTGCTCCCCCAGTTCATCGGCAATCTTTGACATTCTTCTTGTTAAATCTAATGAAATAGCTTCATGAAATAGCACATCAACTTCTTGAGAATTTTTTATTAGATTCTCACTATAGGAAGTATCTCCGCTAATGACTATCGATCGGCCTTTGTAATCAAATCTGAAGCCATAAGCAGGATCCACCGGTTCATGCTCCACCCTAAAGGCTGTGACTTGCAAATCACCATTGTCATAAATAACCGAATCATCTTGTATGGTTATAGGATTAAACCCAACGACATCCAGAGGTGCTAATAGATCTCCATGGTGCGCATTTCTAAATTCATAATCATGTTTGTGAGCTAACTCGAACCCATCTGCAACATCCTTTATACCCTCAGGCCCAAAAACTAACAGCTTGGTTGTTCTTTCTCTTGTTACCCAACTCATTAAATGAATATCAGCTAAATCGGAAATATGATCTGAGTGATTATGAGTTATAAATACTGCCTTTAAGTTCTCCAATGGAGTATTCCAAAATGATAAATTTGCTGCACTACCGTCACCTGCATCTACAATAAACAAATCTTTGCCTGCCTGAATTATTATGCACGCCTGAGCACTTGTGGAGGCTAATGGTGATCCTGAGCCACATACAGTTGCCGACAATGCATCTTGATACTCTTCTCCAAGAGCAGCAGCAAACCTCATTTTAGCTAATGTTTTAAAAACATGTGTTTGCACAGTTGGAATTTTTAAAGCTAGCCATATCCCAACAAATATCACTAATAGAGTAATTGCTATGTTTTTTAATAACTTCATTGTGATTTTTTTAATGATAACAGAAAAAATATACCCAGTAGACCAGCTACATATGGTGCAAAAACTACCCCAGGTGATGGAGCAGTTCTGTAGATATCATCGAGTCCATGCCATGTTGATATAAGGGTAATTCTTAATACCCACTCCAATAACCAAATAAGATACATAAAAGATAATAAGCTTCTATACTTAATTAAAATAATCCAACTTATTAAACAAAGTAAAACTTGCACTTCACCCCATAGTGACCCGAATAAATAAATTACTTGATTCGGATCTGGGTTGCCCTCAAAAATTATAAGATTTGCAATTGAATTAAGGCCTGCATCTTCAGCCGTGAAATGTATAAAGCTGCGCCAAGTATTAACAAGCATCCATATTATAAAAAAGTAGAAAGCAGATTTCGCTCCTAAATAATTGTTATCTGCAACATCTGGAAATAACTTATTCATCTTGAGTAATTATATTTAACTGACCTTCCAATCCTGCACTTCTATGCTTCTCGCTGACTAAATAATCCTCATTGGTAAACATAGCAATCATGGCTGTCTTGTTTGGATATTGTGCGATTGCAACCAGATCCCATAAATCTTCAACCTCACCAAGCAAAAGCCCTTTAACTTTGCCAGAAAAAATTATCTTGCCACCAACTTTGGCTAAGTGATTAATAACTTCATTAGAATAAATTGCATAAGCTTCTTCACCTGTTAAATCAGTCTTTCTCTGGTCTTCGTACTCAGCTTTACTTTTAAATTTCAATAAGTTAACCATTTTAATTGGCTTATCATCAGGAAACTCAAGGAACATTGTCATTTGTTCAGCTGTTGGTCTCAGGGAGTTAAGAACTATCATTTGCCTTCTTTAATAAATCTAATCAGGATGTTGCTAAGTTTTTCAGGTTTAGTCCATTGGAAGAAGTGCCCCCCACCTATCTGCTCTGCACTTATGGCATTTGGAGCCATCTCTAATACATCCTTCTCTATACCATTTGTTACAGGATCATTTCCAGCAAATACAGATAAAAATGGTTTATTGGATGTCTTAAAGAATTCTCGAGCTACCCTTTGTGCTTCTAGTGACTTATCAGGTATTAGTGGCACTTGGCTTGGCATGGCTCGTGGCCCCATTTTATAGCTTGGATTAGGGAAAGGTGCCTCATAAGCTTTCATTAAATCTGATCTAAATGGCGCTATTTTGTCTAGACCTAATAGTTGAAAAACTAAATAAATATACCTACCAATCATTGATCTTTTTTCCATCTGCATGGAATTTACTAGACCCAGCGCTGGATCTTTTGAATCCCAACACCATTTTTGCCAGTACATAAACTTTAAAGCTGGGTGAGTACTTTTTCCTGCATCTTTACTTAAACTTTTGCCATCCATTTTGGATACTTCGTTTCCCATCTCAAAAAGAGATAACTTCTTTTTACTAGCTCTAAATGCTTTCACCTTGTCTATAACCTCTTGATCCACATTTGGGTTGTAAGGTAAACCAGTATTGCCTATCGCGATTTTATTAAAACGATTAGGGTCAGCTGCTACCATTCGCAAACCTATCAAGCCTCCCCAATCTTGACCGAAAAGGGTTAATTTTTCAAAGTCATTTTGTTTCAACCAGGCCCCCATCCAATCTACCTGATTTTGATAGGAATAATCTTCTCTGGCTGCTGGTTTATCAGATTTTCCGTAACCAATAAGATCTGGAGCAATAACTCTTATGCCGGCCTTAGTCAGAAAGGGTATCATTCGGATGTACAAATAGCTCCACACAGGTTGTCCGTGCATGGCTAACAATATAGGCCCATCCTTAGGGCCCTCATCAATATGGTGAACCCTCAACTCTGTGCCATCTTTAGCCTTAATATTTGTGTAGATAGGCTTGAAGGGATATTCCTTAAGGTTCTCAAAGCACTTATCTGGAGTTCTTAAAACTTTCATAACTTTGCCTTTTGTAATGCATCGCATATTGCATTGAATTCTTCAATTGTTTCTTCAATTATATCTTTAACTGATTTCACCTTATCTATTAAACCAATTGATTGTCCTGCCAATGCTGGTGCAGCTTCCATGTCGCCCTCAAAGTAAAGTTTTTTGATTCCACCCAAAGCTGACATATCCATCACACCTTTTTCATGTATTTCTTCGGTTAATTTTGATTTTAGAGCTCTAATACAAGGCCTACCCTTCTTGTTTAGTATGTAAGTGCCTTCTTCTGATGAATTAATAATTTTCTCTTTGTAGTTCTGATGAACTGGACTTTCCAAAGATGATACAAATCGAGTACCCATTTGAATACCTTCAGCACCAGCTGCAAAGGCTGCAGCCATCCCTCGTCCATCAACAATACCTCCTGCTGCCACGATCGGAATCGTGGTATGCTTCTTAATTGATTGTATTAGGACATGAAGTCCAACTTCTTCAGAAGCTTTAAATCCACCACCCTCAGTTCCTTCAACAACGAGCCCATCAACTCCTGCATCAACTGCCTTTAATGCCCCTTTTAAGCTTGGCACAGCATGAAAGACTGTGATGCCGGCATCTTTTAAAATATGAATGTATTTGCTTGGATCGCCAGCAGATGTGGTGACAAATTTGACCCCGGCTTCTGCAACAATATTCACCATTCTGTCATCAGCTAAGAATAAAAGTGGTAGATTTACTCCAAAAGGTTGGTCGGTTAACTCTGGCATTGCCTGAATTTCTGCAATACAGTTTTCAACTTCTCCAGAAGAGGTCTCTATTATTCCAAGACCTCCAGCATTACAAACTGCTGAAGCAAGTTTTCTGCGCGCAATCCAACCCATAGGGGCTTGAATAATCGGATATTTAGAGCCAGTAAGTTCAGTGACTCTATTCATTTACTCTTTGGAAAAAAGTTTAGCTAACTCAATTCTGGCAACGCTTCTTCTATGCACTTCGTCTGGACCATCTGCTAATCGCAAACAACGCATAAATGAATACATTTTAGCCAGAGGAAAATCTTGTGATACTCCCCCACCACCATGCATTTGTATAGCTCTATCTATAACATTGCATGCCATATTTGGAGCAACAACTTTTATCTGTGCGATCTCGCTAGCAGCGTGCTTATTGCCATACTTGTCCATCATCCATGCTGCTTGCAAAGTTAATAACCGCGCTTGATTAATTTCTATTCTAGAGTTTGCGATGACATCATAATTGCCACCAAGCCTTACCAATTCTTTTCCAAAGGCGGTTCTTTGCATACCGCGTGCACACATCATTTCAAATGCTACTTCGGCAGCACCAATAGCTCTCATACAATGGTGAATACGGCCTGGACCAAGCCTGCCTTGAGCAATTTCAAAACCTCGACCTTCACCTAATATCACGTTTTCATAAGGCACTTTGACGTTATTAAACTTTATGTGTGCATGGCCATGAGGTGCATCATCGTACCCGAAAACATGCATCATTCGCTGAACTTCTACACCTGGTGTATCCATTGGGACAAGAATCATTGAGTGTCTTCTGTGCCTGTCATTTTCAGGGTTAGTTACACACATAAAAATAATGATCTTACATCTTGGATCCCCAGCTCCTGAAGTCCACCATTTCTCTCCATTTATAACCCACTCACCATTTACAAGTTCAGCCTTTGCCTCCATATTTGTGGCATCTGATGATGCCACCCCTGGTTCTGTCATACCAAAGGCAGATCTAATCTCTCCATTAAGTAATGGCTTTAACCATTGATCCTGTTGCTCTTTTGACCCATACCTGACCAAAACTTCCATATTGCCAGTATCTGGTGCGCTGCAATTCATTACCTCAGAAGCAAATGTTGTTCTCCCCATTGCTTCAGCAAGATGAGCATATTCAAAATTTGAAAGCCCAGCTCCTAACTCACTGTCAGGTAGAAATAAATTCCAAAGTCCTCTTTTTTTTGCTTCTTCTTTGAGAGGCTCTAATTCAGAATGTGGTTGCCACCTTTCTTCGCCTGTTTTTTCTTGTGCGTAAATTCTTTTTTCAACTGGCAATACCTCTTCTTCTATGAATTGCTTTACTTTAGGTAGATAAAAATCTATTTTTTCTGTTGTCTCAAAGTTCATGATTCCCCCACTATTTGGCACTATTAAAATTTCAACTTTAATAATATAAATAGTATTTATAATATACACCTGAGTTATAATTAGACCAAGTAATGAAACTGAATAATCTCGACTTAAACCTTCTGGTTGTATTCAATGCTATCTATACAGAGGGAAGCCTTACGAAAGCTGGCGAAATTGTAGGCATCACTCAGCCAGCAGTAAGCAGTGCTCTAGCTAGATTAAGAGATTACTTCGATGATCAGCTCTTTATTAGGGTTGGCCAAGGAGTTAAACCAACCGCCAAATCAGAAAACCTTGTCATTCATGTTCGGGATGCACTTTCTATATTGCAAAAAACATTAGAAAAGCCTGAATCATTTGACCCTGCTACATCAAGCAGAACATTTCGATTAGCACTTAACGATGTCACTGAAGGAAGAATTTTGCCAATCTTAATGACCAAAATCCATCAAACTGCACCAAATGTAAAAATTTCAAGCTACTACACGAATAGGGACAATATGCATCATGCTTTAGCTGCCAACGAAATTAACTTTATTGTTGACCCATTCCCCCCATCTGAAACAGATATTATGAAAGAACTCATATTTGAAGATGAATTTGTTTGTGGCTTCAGGAAAGATCATCCATTGGCTTCTGTAAAAGAGCTAACAATTGATCAATTTCTTGAATTAGATCACATTCATATCTCTGGTAGAAGAACAGGTGGTGCACTAGTTGATAATGCTCTGTCAAAGTTACAGCTAGAAAGGAAGGTGACATTACGAGCCCAACACTTTTTGGTTACACCTGAAATTCTTAGAAATACAGACATGGTGCTTACATGCACTAAGGTTTTTGCTAAGAAACACAAGCTTGGCTTTAAAATTTTACCTTTTGAGGTTGCTCCATCACAATTCTTTTTGGCTTGGCATGAAGCAAACGATAGAGACCCTGGCCATATATGGTTAAAAGACCTTATTAAGGAAGCTTTCACAGAAGCAAAACTTTAGATCTCCCCTTAAAACTTAGCTATATTTTTACTCGATTAAGGTTAAAATACGTACACAGAATCATCATGGGCTTTTTCAATAATTTAAAATCCTTAAAGTACAGAGAAGAGATTGATCTTGTTGAAGAGATTATTAGCAAGAATGAATGGATTAATAATCCTTTAATTGTAGACAATGCAGCACAAATTGTCACAAATTGCAGAAATGATCGTAGAAAAACAAGACTAGATAATTTCTTTCTAGAGTATGGTCTAAGTAATCAAGAAGGAGTAGCGCTCATGTGTCTAGCAGAGTCACTACTTCGCATTCCTGACAATAGAACTTGCGATGAAATCATCGAAGAAAAAATTGGGGGGAAAAAATGGTTAGATCATTTCAATAATTCGCCATCCATATTTGTAAATGCAACAACTTTTGGACTTTTTTTAGCTGAGCAAGTTGTGGAACTAGATAAAGCCATCACTGGTAATCCTCTATCTTGGTTAAGTGGAGTAACTTCAAGAGTTGGTGATCCTGTTCTAAGGGAAGCAATTAAAAAAGGTATGGAAATACTAAGCGAGGAGTTTGTATCTGGAATTGATATTGACGATGCTCTAAGAAAATTTAATTCTCCCAAAATGCCTTGCTCATTTGATATGTTGGGAGAAGCAGCACGCACTCAAAGCGATGTAGATTTCTTTTTTGATGCTTACGAAAAGGCAATAAAAAAAGTTGGTGAAAAAAATGCCCAACTTTCAAATTCATTCCATGAAATTTCAATAAAACTCTCTGCTATACATCCTAGATATGAGGCAGTAAAAGAAGAGCGAGTTATGAAAGAGCTTTATCAACGTGTTTATGAATTATCAAAACAAGCAGCAGTGCAAGAAATTGCTCTGACGATTGATGCTGAAGAGCAAGATCGATTAGAGCTGAGTTTAAAACTGATTGAAAAACTTGCCAAAGAAAAAGATCTTTCTGATTGGAGCGGCCTAGGATTGGCAATCCAAGCATATGGAAAAAGATCTTCAGAGGTAGTGAAGCTAATTGATAACCTTGGATCTCAAAGAAATGGCATGATGATGCGACTTGTTAAGGGAGCTTATTGGGACCAAGAAATTAAAATACACCAAACAAAAGGAGCACCGGATTTGCCGGTTTTTACCTCAAAATCATTCACTGATTTAAATTATTTGCACACTGCAAAACTGATCTCTAATGCTAAAAATCTGAGGCCTTATTTTGCCACCCATAACGCCCATACCATTGCAGCAATTATGGAGCTTTATAGAGGAAGAGAAAATGATTTTGAATTTCAAAGAATATTTGGAATGGGTGACCTAACCTACAGAAATGCAGAAAAAATTTATGATAAATTTCCAGTTACTAGAATTTATGCTCCTGTAGGTTCTAAGAAAGAACTCTTGCCTTATCTGGTCAGAAGGTTATTAGAAAATGGTGCTAACAGTTCGTTTGTAAATAAATATTTATCGAAAGATATTCCTGTTTCAGATGTAGTTAAGAACCCTATAATGATTGCAAAAGAAAACTTAGAAAATAAAAACTTTCTTAAGAATGTGAGAAGGCCAATGGCAATTTTTGATGATAGAGAAAATTCAAGGGGTTTTGATTTTGGTGATTTAAATGATATCAATAACTTAAAGTTAAATATGAATGAGTTTGCAAAAGTAAAATTTACAGCTACTTCAATAGTTAATGGGGTGATGCATGAAGGAAGCCCTCAAAGTAAATCTTCTCCCTATGATTTATCAAAAAACATTGGAGCAGTAACTTACGCTGATAAGAATGTTATTAATGAATTAAAAAACTTAGAACCTATTAATGAATGGGCTAATACCCCCCTTAACGACAGACAGAGTATCTTAAGTAAGGTAGCTAAATCTATTTCAGAAAATAAAGCAAAATTATTTTATCTTCTGTGTAATGAAGCTGGTAAAACACTAAAAGATTGTGATGCCGAAGTTAGAGAAGCGATTGATTTTATCAACTACTACAACTCTCAAAGCAATGAAGTATTTAAATCAATTCAGCTTCAAGGACCAACCGGCGAGAATAATAGCCTAGAGCATGATGCAAAAGGTAATTTCCTATGTATTAGTCCTTGGAATTTTCCTTTAGCAATTTTTGTTGGACAAATTTCAGCAGCTCTTGTTACAGGAAATAATGTAATTGCAAAACCTGCTGAAGATACCTCTTTAATAGCTTATGAAATAGTAAAAATGTTTCATGACGCAGGGGTACCAAAATCAGCACTTCATTTAGTAATTGCTGAAAAAGACATCAGTAATGAACTCACAAAAATTTCATGGTTAGACGGCATAGCTTTTACAGGTTCCGGTGCAGCAGCGAAACAAATAAACTTGAACCTTGCAAACATGGATGGCCCAATTAGAACACTGATTGCAGAGACTGGTGGGCAAAATGCTATGTTTGTAGATTCATCAGCATTAAAAGAACAAGTTGTTGACGATATAGTAAGGTCATCATTCTTAAGTGCAGGGCAAAGATGTAGTGCTCTAAGAGCTGTTTTTGTACAAGAAGAGGTGGCAGATGAATATTGGGAATATCTTTCTGAAGCAATCAGAGAACTTAGCATTGGTGATCCCAATCTTCCTGAAACTGATATTGGTCCTATTATTAATGAAGCCTCTTTGAAAAAATTACAAGATCATAAAGCCACAATGAAGGCTCAAGGGAAAATCATGGTTGAAGCTGCAGAAAGCATACCTAAAAATGGTTATTTCTTTAATCCTACTGCCATCAGAATAGATTCTATTGATGAAATCGATGGAGAGAAATTTGGCCCCATACTGCATTTTATTAGTTTTGCTTCTGTGAAACTTGATGAAGCAATAGATGAAGTCAATAAAACTGGCTATGGCCTTACAATGGGGGCGCATACAAGAATCTTAGAAAAAGCTAAAAAAATATTTAAAAAAGGCAAGATTGGTAATTTCTATTTGAATAGAGATATTGTAGGCGCAGTAGTAGGTGTCCAACCATTTGGTGGCCAAGGTTTAAGTGGCACAGGACCAAAAGCTGGTGGCCCAAATTATCTGCATAGTTTTGTTGTTGAAAAAACATTTACTGATAATGTAATGGCAACTGGTGGTAATATAGATTTATTAAATAAAAACAATGAATAAAGTTTTTTTATTTTTAACTGCAGCCGTATACCTATACCTTGGTGGATGGGCATTATTTGTTCCTGCTACTTTTGTTGATTCGGTCGGGTTGGCTATAACCACCAATGTTGGAAGTGGTGAAGTAAGGTCTCTCTATGGAGGCATAAACTTTCTTATTGGGCTCTTTTCCTTATTGGCGCTTATCAAAAGCAAGTATGAGTATACATTTTTCAAAATTCTCTTATTTGTAATATCTGGGATCTTGTTGGGAAGAGTGGTTACCTTTTTTTATGGAGAGTTTACTTCAGTATTTTTGCTCTACTTTACAATTTTTGAAGTAGTTTACTTCTTGTTCTTGCTAACAGCGCTCAGAAAATTTAAACGGAAAATCTTTTAATGCCTGAAGGATTAATTTTTGGACTCGTTGATAATGGCATCTTAGCTTTTACAACACTAATAGGTATAGATATAGATAAATACTTTAAAGGTACTGGCATCCATGGTGCAATCTATGGGGCACTGCTTGGAAACAGTCTCTCTGATTTTTTAGGTGCTTTGTTAGATTTTCCACTGATGACAGCCATTAATATCACAATTGGCTGTTTAGCTATAGTTCCATTGGTTTGGTTAATTCTTCTAGTTAGGAAAGATTAGCTTTAAAACTGGTAAAGATATCTTTTAGATGGCCCAAGTCAAAGCCAGCGTTTGAAACCTCTTCCATAATTTCGTTGATATCCTTTGTGTAGCAGCTTGCTAAAGCCCAAAGAGTAATTGATCTAGTTCCGGTCCGGCAATAAGCAAAAACTTTTTGATTAGAATCAATAATTTTTTTTGTATCTTCAATAGTTGCAAAATTTATATCGCCAGGTTTCATTTCTAAATCATTAAACTCAATATTGTGTTTCTGACATTCTAAGGAGATGTCAGCTTTTGATGGTTGGTTTGGCTCTTCTTCATCTGGTCTATTACAAATGACAATATTAAAACCTTGATTATGTAAATTAACGATATCAGATGGTTGAATCTGATGAGAAACATAAAAATTATTAGAAACTTTTTTCATCAATCCTGACTATAAATTGTTTGAAAGCTTCTTCTCTTACTGGGCCATAACCTTTAACAGCTTCAGAACAATCTAAAAGCCTATTTAATTTAGTTACTTTTTGCCCAGCCGTAAGAGAGCTTAATTCATTTAATTTTGTAAAGAAAATATCTTTATGCTTTAAGTCTCGCTTCCTGTCGCCGCTTAACCTTAATGGATCAAACATGGTTCCTCTTAAAAACTTTAACTTTGCCAAAATGTGGAATAATGGCATTGCTACATACCCAGGAACACGATATTTCTTAGGCCTTCCTGTTCTTTGATCCTTGATGAAAGAAAGGAATGGTGGCGATAGGTAGAAGCTAAGATTTGACCATGAATTAAATTGAGCATTAAGTACATGTTTTGAAGTCTCAACATGCATACGAGCAACCTCATACTCATCCTTGATAGCACAAACTCTGTATGCCTCTTTTACAGCACGCCTGAATGATGCTTCAGCATCTAATTCAGTTTCTAAAGTCTTTTTCAGATCACCCATATGTTTCTCAAATTCTTCACTTACTTTAGGATCATATCTCAAAAGCCTTTCTCTTCTATCTGCTAAAACTTCATCGTTTGTTAACTTCTCTCCAGTGTCTTTTTTTAGGAATTTAAAGATTTCATTATTGGGGTTGCTTATAAATGCTCTACCAAGTTTAAAGCTGTATATATTGCTTTCTATGCTTATCTTATTTAGTTTGATAGCTTCAATTATGCTCTCCTCTTTAAGAGGAATGAACCCCATCTGGTAAGCAGCACCGAGCATTATCATGTTGCCTCCAATGGCATCGCCTGTAAGTTTTTCAGCCATCTCTACAGCCGGGACACCTTCAATTTTTTTTGTGGTTTTTGAAATTAGATCAAAAACTTCTGATGCTTTGAAATCAATATCTCTATTGGTAACAAAATCTGCCACTGGAATAGTATTTGTATTAACTAGTGAATTTGTTCTTTTATCAGAAAGCACTTCTTGAATTTCTGGCTTAGTGCCTACTACAGCATCACATGCTAAAAGAAGATTTGCTGATGCAGGCGAAATTTTATGGCTAAATGGCTTATTATTCTTTTCGTAGACCTTAATGTGAGACCAGACAGCACCACCTTTTTGCGCCAAACCAGTCATATCAAGTATGCTTGAATCTTTCCCTTCAAGGTGTGATGCCATACCAACAATTGCCGAAATAGTTAAGACTCCTGTGCCTCCAATACCAGTCAACATGATATTAGTTATGCCGTCAGATTCTTGATATTTTGGCTCAGGAAGATTATCTATCTCATAAAATTTTCCTTTTGGTTTAAGTTCTGCATCAACTGTTATAAAGGATGGGCAAAAACCGTTTAGACATGAATAATCTTTGTTGCATGTTGATTGGTTAATCTTTCTTTTTCTGCCAAGTTTTGTCTCAAGTGGTTCAATTGATACACAATTTGACTGAATTGAACAATCCCCGCACCCTTCACAAACATCTGGATTAATCATCACTCTTTTTACAGGATCATGCATTAAGCCTCTTTTTCTTCTTCTACGTTTTTCCGCTGCACATGTTTGGTCAAAAACTAATGCACTTACTCCTTTGTATTTACTTAATTCCTCTTGCTCAACAATAATTGCATCTCTATGTAAGCTTTTTACATATTTTGAAGATAAACTTTTGTATTTTTTTGGTTCTTGAGAAAGTATTGATATTTTCTTTACTCCCTCTGCAAGTAATTGTTTTACAATTCCTTCGACATTCCAGTTGTCTCCAATTTCTTGTCCACCTGTCATTGCAACTGCATCATTGTAAAGAATCTTATAGGTAATATTTACATTAGCATCCAGTGCTGCTCTGATTGCTAAGATGCCTGAATGTTTATATGTGCCATCACCCAAATTGGCAAAGACATGTTCTTCTTTGGTAAAAGGTGACAATCCTATCCATGGGGTACCCTCTCCTCCCATTTGAGTAAAAAACTCAGTGCCTTTTACTGTATTTACTGCCATATAGTGGCATCCTATGCCTGCAAGAGCTCTTTTCCCTTCAGGTAAAGCTAAAGAGGTATTGTGCGGACAACCTGAACAGAAAAATGGTTTTCTAATAATTGGTGAATTGATTTTTTGTTGCTCTTCATTTCTTCTTTTGAACCATTCAAGCCTCTCTAAAAGCTCTGGATCCCCATTTAGAATGTGAAGTCTCTTAGCAATTGTTTCTAATATAGTTTGAAGTGGCAAATCATTTTCTGCTGGCAATAACCACTGACCGGTCTCATCTTGTTTACCAATAACGACAGGTCTAACATTTTCTTTCCAGTTATATAATTGCCACTTAACTTGATGCTCTATAAGCTCTCTTTTTTCTTCAATAACCAATACATGCTCTAAACCTTCGCAGAAGTCTCTAACTCCCTCTGGCTCAAGAGGCCAAGGCATACCTACCTTATATAAACATAACCCCAGCTTCTCAGCTTTTACTTCATCGATATTTAACCAACGTAGAGCCTCTCTAACATCGTTGTAAGATTTTCCAGTAGTAATTATTCCTAACTTCGCACCCTTGTTTTGCCAAATAACTTCATCTATTCCGTTTGCTCTTACAAATCCTTGAGCAGCAAACCCTTTAATTCTTTGTAATCTGTAGTCTTGCTCTCTTGGGGTATCGGAATAGAGAATATTTCTATTTACCTCTGAATACTCTCCAAGAAAATCTGCACTGGGAATAACGATAGGTAATTTCTCAACGCTTGTGTCATAAGTTTTACCCGAATCAGCAATATCTGAGACTATCTTAAAACCTGTCCAACACCCGCTGTACCTACTCATTGCGAATCCCAATAATCCGTAACGAATTATTTCATCTATGCCTGCAGGATACAGATAAGGCATAAATGCACTCATAAAGTTATGGTCTGACTGATGTGGAAGGGTTGAAGATTTTGCGCCATGATCATCTCCGGCAACAGCAAGCACACCACCGTACTTAGACACTCCAGCTGCATTAGCGTGCTTAAAGACATCCATCGTTCTATCCATGCCTGGACCTTTGCCGTACCATATACCAAAAACACCATCTTTTTTACCTCTACCGTGGAATTCACCCTGCTGAGAACCCCATACCGCTGTTGCGCCTAACTCTTCATTTAAACCTGGTTGATGGTGAATAGAATGTTCCTTTAAATATTGTTCAGCTCTGCTCAACTCAAGATCATAACCCCCCAGTGGCGAGCCTTTATAGCCTGATATAAAACCACCTGTATTGAGATTATTTTGCTCATCAAGCTGGCTTTGAATTAGTGGCAACCTGACTAGAGCTTGAATACCAGTAAGAAATATCTTTCCCTCTCTTTTGGTATATTTATCTTGTAATGAAACTTTTTCAGTCAATTTGTACCCCGACTTCACGGTTATTATAACTTTTCCTGATTTTTATTGGTGAATTACCTCTATTTTAAAGATCGCCTTCTTTCCTAACTTCACTTCTTTGAACTTCAAATTGTTCACCATAACGAGCTTCTAGTTTTTTTTGATTTTCACTTATTACTTCAAAAGGGTCTAGCCCTAACGCAGAACAAGCGGTTACCCAATACCACATAATATCCCCTAACTCTCTTTTCATATGAAAAATATTTTCTTCTGAAGGGGGCTTACCCTGTAGAAACATTTTTTTAACAATTTCTACAAATTCACCCGTTTCACTGCCTAGCCCAAGTGCAGCAGTCATTAATCGAGCAGATTCAATTGGTGATTTATCCTCTATTTCTTGCATGCTTGCCTTGAGAGCATCTAAATCTAAACTTGGCTTACTTGTGACTTTTTCTACAAAATCACTATATGTTGAAAAAAACTCTTTTACTTCTTTGCTCATATATTTTTGACTAAAGCGCTATAACAGCATCACCTGCCAATTTTACATCATTGTTTTGATCAATAGCTGATATTTCTAGTTTCATTAATGTTTCTTTATTTTGTGCTGTAATTTCTATAACCTTGCCGGTGCACCTAAGCTCAGCTCCAACCTGTGTTATTGAGCTAAACCTCACTGAATAAGAACGTATTTTTCTTTGATCTGTAATTGATGTTAAGAATCTTCCTAAATAGGCCATTCCCAACATGCCATGCGCAAAGACATCTTCCATGCCTACAGATTTTGCAAAATCTATATCAATATGAATTGGATTGTGGTCACCAGAAGCACCAGCAAATAGAGCTAAAGTTGTCCGTGAAATGGGTTGATGAGTCATCGACTCTAAAATATCGCCAACATTATATTCTCTGCTAATCTCCTTAGCCATTTAATGCCTCATGATGAATGTCTGTTTTAGGATTGCCATAATCTCTCCATTTAGATTTTTTACTACCATTTCTTCTATACAAAAATCTAAAGCACCTCCTTTCTTCTGAAAGATATCCACAATTTTTGCGTCAATTGTCACAGTATCGCCTGCACAAATTTCATTAAAGTATTCAAATTGTTGTGCTCCATGCAAAAGCTTTCCTAAATCAAGACCTATTGGAGCATATTTTTCTATAAGTGACTCTCCCTCAAGAGTTAAGCTAAAGGAGTATGTGGGAGGAGCTAAGATTGATCGATAGCCTGACTTGATGGCAGCTTCATTATTAAAATAGATAGGGTTAGTCTCACCAATAGTTTGCGAGAAAAATCTAAGCTTCCCCTCCTCTACGCTAACAGTTTTTGTTGGGAAAGAATGGCCAATGAAATTAGGATTAAACATTTTAATTTGTGGATTGGTAAAGAGTTACTACACATGCTCCTCCAAGACCAAGATTATGCTGAAGGCCAAATTTCAAATCAGCTACTTGTCTTTCTCCAGCATTGCCTCTTAACTGATTTACCAACTCGTAACATTGCGCAAGCCCAGTGGCACCAAGTGGGTGCCCCTTAGAAAGCAATCCACCGCTTGGATTTGTTACACATTGACCACCATAGGTATTTTGCTCGTCTATAACAAATTTTTCTGCTTCGCCTTCATCAGCAAGTCCAAGAGCTTCATAAGAAATAAGTTCGTTTGTTGTAAAGCAATCATGCAGTTCACAGACTTTAATATCTTTTGGTGAGATGCCAGCTGCTTCATAAACCTCTTGAGCTGCTTGTTTTGTCATGTCGTAACCAACTACTTTTCTCATATCATGATCTTCAAATGTGGTGCTGTAATCAGTAGTCATGCTTTGTGCTGCAATAGCGATATTGGTATTTAAGTTATTTGCTTTGGCAAAGGCTTCTGTACAAATTATTGCTGCAGCTGCACCACAAGAAGGTGGACAACATTGTAATCTAGTAAGAGGATTGAAAATCATTGGAGAATTCATAACCTCTTCCTCTGTCACTTCCTTATTAAAAATAGCAAATGGGTTTTTTGCAGCATGCCGGCTTGCCTTAACTTTAATCTTTGCCAGAGTGTTTACGGATGTTCCATATTCCTTAATGTGCTCAAGCCCCGCCCCACCAAAAAATTGAGCAGCCCAAGGAGAAGATTCATCAAACCCTTGGAGGCTTTCCATTTCCTCATAAAATCGCATTAAAGGATTGGGTCTATCTTCAAAGACAATTCCCAAGGCACCAGGTGTCATTTGCTCAAATCCTAAAGCTAAAGCACAATCAACTGATCCAGACATAACAGCTTGCCTGGCAAGGAACAGTGCGGATGATCCAGTCGAGCAGTAATTATTAACATTGAATATTGGAATGCCGCTTAACCCAACACCATACAAAGCTGCTTGGCCTGCAGTTGAATCACCATAAACATAACCAACATAAGCTTGCTGTACTTTTTTGTAATCCAACCCAGCATCTTCAAGTGCAGCTCGCGCTGCTCTCTCTCCCATCAAATGATAAGGATCACTTGCTCCAGGTTTTGTGAAAGGAATCATTCCAACTCCTGCTACAATAACTTTTCCACCCATACTTCGAACTTTTGTTAAGCCACTATTATAAAATATAATAAAACACAAAGGGCCAAGGTATGAACTATTCTCTAAACCCAAATCGAGAAGATTTGACTTTATTGCAAACTACGATAGCTAAGTTTTGTGAAAATGAAATTGCTCCTCATTATGAGAAATGGGAGGAAGAAGGTATTTTTCCAAGAGATTTATGGCACAAATTAGGGCAAGCAGGGTTGCTCTGTATTGATATCCCAGAGAAATACGGCGGCCACGAAGCCGATGCAGAAATGGCATTAAATATCCCATGCGGGATAACCTACGCAAATTTTGGTTCTGTCGCTGTAGGGCTTAGCGTACACTCTGACATTGTTGCGCACTATATTTTGAACAGAGGTACAGAAGAGCAAAAATTACATTACTTACCGAAAATGGTTACTGGTGAATTAGTTGGTGCAATAGCTATGACAGAACCCGGAGCTGGTAGCGATCTACAGGGCATTCAAACCAAAGCAAAAAGAGATAAAGACGGCTGGATAATAAGTGGTGCTAAGACTTTCATAACCAATGGTCAACATGCTGACTTTGTTATAACAGTTGCAAAAACTAATCCAGATGTAAAAGGTTCGTCTGGTGTATCACTTTTTTTAGTTGATACATCTTTAGCAGGCTTCTCACGTGGCAGAAATCTAGAAAAATTAGGCCTCCATTCATCCGACACCTCTGAATTATTTTTTGATGAAGTAAAAGTTCCAAATTCAGCCATCCTTGGCGAAGTAGATCAGGGCTTTATTACTCTTATGACTGAATTGCCACGAGAAAGACTGGCATTAGCAATGAATGCAGTTGCTGCTATGGATTTTATGATGGATATAACAAAGGAATATGTCACCGAAAGAAAAGCTTTTGGCAAACAGATTTCAGAATTTCAGAACACCAGATTTAAGATGGCAAAATTGCAAACAGAATTACGTTTAAACAGAGCTTTCATGAAAGAATGTATGGAGCTTTTTTCCAATAACATGCTTGATGCCGCAACTGCTTCAATGGCAAAAGTCTCAGCAAGTGAAGCACAATGCCACATGGCTGATGAGTGTCTGCAATTATTTGGTGGTTATGGTTATATGAAAGAATACCCCATATCTAGAGCTTACGCCGATGCACGAATACAAAAGATTTATGGAGGCACATCAGAAATAATGCTTGAACTAATTGCTCGTGATCTATTTAGTTAAATTGGTAGGGATGGAGGGAGTCGAACCCCCACGCCTTACGGCACTGGAACCTAAATCCAGCGTGTCTGCCAGTTCCACCACATCCCCGACTGAATTGTGTATTTTATATAACAAATGCCAGGATTAAAGCAATAATTGCAAAAATTACCCACATTATTGTTTCACTTTCATTACCTTTCTTATGGGCCATATAGCCAAGGACCCAAAAGATAACGGGTGAAAATAATAGAAAAGCTTTCCCAATAAAAATAACACTTGGAATTAAGCAAATAATCAGAAAAAATTTAAAGAAAGTTTCATTTAGAAATTTACCCACTAACAGTACCCCCCTCTTGATCTGAAAGAGATTCTTGAATGTCTTCAAGCTCTCTAGATAAATTATTAAGTCTAGTTAATATTTCTGTTACTTTTTGGTTGTTTTGAATTCTATATTTATCAATCGCATCAAGGTTGTCATTATTTTCATCAAGAATTTTCTTTTGTTTATTTAGCTCATTGGAAAGCATAGTGATTTTTAACTGTAGATCCTCGGCTAACTCTATTTTGTCATTTACACTATCTAACTTATCCTCAAGGTTTGTGGATTTAGAATTTAATTGCTGGATTGATCTTTCATTGGCTGACGACTTGTTATCTTGCTTCTTGATACTATCTAGATAGCCCTTGCGGTGGCTCCATAATTTCCTTACCTCGCTATCTATAAATTTAATTTGCTCTAAAACTGTTTGCATGTTTTGCTCAGAGTCTTCATTTGTAATTGAGAGCTTATCCTCAATAACTTTAACCTTTTCAGCAATAAGCTCTAAGGTTTCTTCATTGGCTTTCCTTTGTCCCTCTAAATAAAAATACATGCCTGCCAATGAAGCAAATACAATCACTAGAATTAATGCGCTAAATAAATTCTGACTATCTCCTTGAGACTTTCTTCTTGGTGGAATTCTTGTTGGCTCGCTCACTATTCTTGAAAGTTACTTAACAGCTCTAAAAATCCTCTTTTATTTGGTCCTTGAGCATTATTATTTGTTAATAATATTCCTGTTATTGGATTAATTGTGCCCGAAACTAAATTTTTAAAGGTTGTAGAAGACATTTGCACATCATAATTTGTAAAATTTTTAACCAGAGTGTAAGTAAAAACACTATTTTCTATTCTTAATTTCCATACCTCATCAAGGTCGACAAACTTGATATATTTTACGTCCTTAATGTCGCTAACTTTTTCAGGGTCTAGCCTAATAGCCATTGTTTCAAGAAACATTTGGATATCAAGCTGTTCAAGTAGACTAGCCTCTATCTGACGATCGCCGGTGATAAAGACTTTATCGTTAGTGCTATTGGTTAATTCCGCATAAGTACTTCGGTAAAAACTTACTGCATTTGGGTTATAAGCTTTTTTAGCAAGCTCTTGCAAAGCAATGGCTTTTATTTCTATCACTTCTTCTGAGCCATTGCCTGAATTTATTAAAAGATCTGCAAGGTATAGGGCCCACTGAAATTCTTCTTCAGCTAATGCTTCATCAAGTTTCTTTTGTAATGCCTCATAGGGAATTAGCTCCATTATTTTCTTGCTGTACTCTTCCTCAGTAAATGGGTAAAGATTAGTTGGATTACCATCAAACCAACCAAAGTAGCCATTAAATAAATTACGTGCACTCCACTCTACGGTCCCATAAAGCTCAAATAGATGAGGATCCTTAGCCAATTTTTCAGGAAGATTTACTTTTCTTGCTGCCTCCAAAGGACTATCACCAGAATTCAAATTTCGCATGGTCTGGTCATGAACATACTTAATTGCATCACGATAGTTCGTCAGTATCCTGGCTATTTCTTCTTTACCATTTATAGGTGTCCCGTGACTAGGGATAAGAATTTCAGGCTCTAGAGCAAGCATTGCCTCTAAGCTGGTATACCAAGATTTAAAGCTGCGATATGAAGTTCCTCTTATGGTATAAATATTCGGAAAGGCTTTATATATATTATCACCAGGCATTAATGCTCTATATTCTGGAATCCAGACAAATAATTGGTCATCTGTTTCACCTGGAGCATGAAAAAATTGCACCTCAAGACCATCTAAATCAAAACTATAAAAATCACTAAAAGTTATGTTTGGTCTTATGTAACCTGGTGTATCTATGCCTGTTTCTAGCTTAATCCCTATGCCGCTTGATGTTGCTTTATCTTCATCAAGCAAAATTGAACCAAACATTTTTAAAGATCTCTGACTAATTAGGTCACGCTTAATACCAAAAAAATCTCTTATCTCATCGAGGGTAGTCTCATGGGAGATTACATTTGATATTGGGAATCTATCAACAAATGCTTGAGCACCTAAAGTGTGGTCTGCATGGAAATGAGTGTAGGCTAGTGAAGTCACTGGTTTTCCTTCAGGAATTGCTAGATCATCAATGACTCTATGCGCAGTCTCTATTCCACCCATGGTATCAACTATAAGACTTTCAGTATCGCCCATAACCAAAATTGAATTAGCCAGGCCATAACCTACTGCCACTTTGATGTTTTTATGTGGTGAATAGATATTCTCTTGAAAATCCTCTGCAAGATATTTCAGATCATCATTTTTTTCGGTTGGAGTTTGGTTTGAGGTTGTTTGAATTTGGTTTTCCTCATTGAAATCTGCACATGATGATAAAAATACCAACAGAATAGATACATATTTTTTAATCATTTAGGTATTCTAATCAAAGTTTTCCAGCAAACATAATTTGGATTAGACTTATTTTATGAACTTTGATTCAAAAAGTTTTATTGAAAAGCATGCATATGCACTGCTTAAAGATGGTATTCAAAACAGAGATTCTATGTTTCATACCTTGGTGTTTAGTAATTACGATGGTGAGGATATTTCTAATAAAGTCATGGTTCTGAGAGACTTCAAGGCTTCAAAAAGACTTCTAAGATTTCATTCAGATTTTAGATCGGACAAAATTAGAGCAATTAAAAATAACAGCACATCATCGGTCTTAGGTTATGATCCGAATAAGAAGATTCAGCTGAGATTAACTGGGTCCACTACCATTAATCATCAAAATAAAAAATCCAATGATGCTTGGCAAAAATCTCAAGCAATTTCAAAAAAATGTTATTCAGTTGAAGGTGGCTCAAGCCATAAGATAAAAGTACCTAGCGAGTATGACTTTCATATGAAAGACATAACTTTAGAAGAGGGGTATCAAAATTTTTGCACAATTGAATTTACATTTAAGACATTAGAGTTTCTATACTTGCAAAGAACAGGCCACAGAAGATGCAAATTTAGCTGGGATGTTAAAGGCAAAAAAGAAAGTTTTTGGCTGGTGCCTTAGTATTGAGTTAACTGCACAAGGAAACTTTTGACCAAGCTGCTAACTTCTTCCTCATCAAGCCTTAACTCTCTATCAAAATATCTCACTGGTCTAAACCCTGTCCAGAGCGGCAATCCCTCCGTGTCTAAAATGGTTACTCTAAGAAATGCACGATCATAGTCATCGTAGTCTTCATACCAAATTGGACCGCCCCAGCGACCATATGCTCTTGAACGGTATCCATAAACTCCGCCTCTGTTGTCCTCATCAAGTGATATAGATACTTTGAATTTGATTGCACCTTTTTCATTATCCAAAACTAGACCCAGATTTTGAACTTCTTCTTCAAGCTCTTTGTTTAGATTGGCAATTGTAAATGGACTAACTCTTACTTCTTCTGATGACTGAGACATCTCAACAGAAAAACTTTCGTAATCAGCAAGATTGAAATCATAGACTTTTTCTGTACTAATCATTGTTGAGCATGACGACAGCACGATTAAGCTTAAGATAATTTTAAAAAAGTTCTTCAACATACTTTATTTATGACTTTAATTATATATATTAGTTCCCATTAATAAAAACAAGATGGAAAGCTATAAATTAATTGATAAAAGACACAATGCATCTCTTGGGTTTGATGCAGAAAGATATGAGCTTGATGAATATGGCTCTCAACATATTCATTTAAAGAATAATTCCAAAGAATTAGTCTTTATGGTGATGTTCAGGACCATTCCTGAAAATTCTTCTGGTGTCGCTCATATCCTTGAACATACAACTCTATGTGGCTCAGAAAATTATAAAGTTAGAGATCCCTTCTTTATGATGCTTAGAAGGTCAATGAGCACATTCATGAATGCATTTACTGCAAGCGACTGGACAGCATACCCATTCGCCACACAAAACAAAAAAGATTTTTTCAATCTATTAGACGTTTATTTAGATGCTGTTTACTTCCCAATACTTGCTGAAGAAGACTTTAAACAAGAGGGACATAGATTGGAATTTGCAAAATTTGATAAAAGCAGCACTCCTCTTGAGTATAAAGGTGTTGTTTTTAATGAAATGAAGGGCTCGATGAGCAATATTTCAAGTATTACTTGGCAAGCTCTGACAAGAAACCTCTTTCCTGACCTTACATATAAACACAATAGTGGCGGAGATCCTGAAACAATAATTGAACTTACGCATGACTATTTGAAGGGCTTTCATAAGAAGTTTTATCACCCATCAAATGCAACTTACTTCACCTGGGGTGACCTAAGTGCTAAGGAAATTCAAAACTATATCGATAAAAAACTTGAAAAGAGATTTAAAAGAATTGAGCAAACAAAATTAGAGGTTGTTGAGAACCAAAAACCTTTTGCTAAATCAGTAACAGCAACAGAACCATTTACACCGGTTTCTAAAGAACAAATTGGCTACCAAAACTATAGCGCTTGGGTTTTGGGTGAGAGTTTTGATATAAAACAATTACTAGAAGCTCACTTGATATCTCTTTTGCTGCTCGGCAACTCGGCTTCACCGCTTTATAAGGTTTTAGAATCCAATGATATAGGAAAATCACCCGCACAGATTCTTGGTCTTGAAGATAGCATGAGGCACTTAATGTTTATTTGTGGGATAGAGGGTTCAGAATCTAATTCACAATCAAAATTTCTTAAGTTGCTTGAAAAAACATTTGATGAAATTGTTAAGAATGGCTTCACCAAAGATCAAATTGATGCCGCATTCTATCAGCTAGAATTAAATAGAAGAGAAATTTCTTCCGGCTCAATGCCGTATGGTCTGCAAATATTGCTTTCTATGGCTCCAGGCTCACTCTATAAAGGAGACCCTATAGCTTTATCAAATATTGACGAAGCACTTAAGGATCTTAAAGAACAAATCAAAACCAAAGGTTATCTAGAAAATGTTGTGAAACGTTATTTTATTGATAACAAGCATCGGGTAGATCTTGAGATGGTTCCAGACATGGAACTAATAAATAATAGGGAGTTAAATTTCACCAAATCTCTGGAAAAGATAAAATCATCCATGAGTAACCGAGAAAAATTAGAACTAGTAAACTCATCCAAAGCCCTAGCTGAACGACAAGAATCAACTCCTGACAAAAATCTTCTGCCCAAGTTAGAGTTATCGGATGTCCCAAATGAAGTAAATTACCCTTCAGTAAAAAATCTTTCTACATTTGGCTATAGTCCTATTTTTTATGAACAGGCTACGAATGGACTAACCTACAACTCAATTTCAAGAAAAGTAAATCTTGACTCAATTGATGAAGTAGGTGATTTGATGTTGTTGACAACGTTGATGGGAAAGGTAGGTGCAGATACTATGGACCACATCAAACTCCAAGAAGCGATTGCTAAAGTATCAGGAGGTATATCAGCCTCAACACATTTCTATTTTGATAAGAATATGGATTTAAAAGGAAGGGTTGCTTTGTCATCAAAGTTTTTGCCTGAAAATAGTGATGATGTGACAGGTCTGATGTTTAAAATTCTTAATTCATCAGATTTTAAAGATGAAAAAAGGATAAAAGAGTTAATGTTTCAAAACTTTATGGGTCTTCAACAATCAATAGTTGAAAATGGACATAGGTTTGCAATGTTATCTGCCTCTGCAATGCATAACAAACTTGCTGCATTGCATGAAACTACTGGCGGACTCACATCATTATTTAAATTTGCACCTTTTATCTCCAATAATGAGGAAGAGACGAAGAAACAGATAGAAAAAATAAACAACCTAAATACAAAACTTTTAGACAATGCAAACGAATTAGCAATAATCTCGAATATCAAACCAACTAAAGATCAGCTAAATTTTATTAAAGAACTCAATTTCAAAAAAGAAGGTGATTCTGCAATTAATTTTGACTTCAATGCTGTCTTTCCTAAGGTTGCCATGCCAATAAATACTCAGGTTAATTTCTCTGCATTGTCGCTTGATGCACCGACATATTCGCCTGATGACTCACCAAAATACTTACTTCTTGCAAGCTTATTACGAAATGAGTTCTTGCACAGAAGGGTAAGAGAGCAAGGTGGCGCTTATGGGGGTGGAGCAATTTATGATCCTTTTGCAGGAACATTCAAATTCTTCTCTTATAGAGATCCAAGATTTATTGAAACTTTTGAAGATTTTTCAGAATCATTTAAATGGGCAATTAAGGGTGACTTTGATGAGGAGATGATACTTGAAGCAAAACTTTCAGTTTTATCGGATATCGATAAGCCAGCTTCTCCTGCAGGTGAAGCATTTAAAGATTATCGATTTAATGTTGAAGAAAAGAATCAAAAGATGAGATCACAGTATCGTAAAAAAATAATCAGCACTACCAAAGAAGAAATTATTGAAGCTGCACTAAAACTAAAAGATCAACCACATAGTTCATTTGCTATCATAAACCCTAATCTTGAAAAACAAGCTTCAGAAGAAGGGTTCCAGATCAGAAGAATTTAGTTGGGCGAAAATCTCTACTATTCAATTAACTAGCCAAAAATATTCCACCATCTTTTTGGTTTCTCAATTGGGCAATTATTTAATTGTCTTTTATAGCGGATAGAATCAAATTTAACTTTTTTTGCCACTTCCAGAAGCCATTCTTTTTCCTTATATGTTCCTCTTTGGAAGCCTCCATAACCCTCATGATATGCAACATATAATTTATCAACCTCATTAAGCTTTATGCCTGATCTTGGTGCTTTTGATAAATACCAACCTACAAAATCAATAGAACTTTCAAAGCTACTTCTGCTGGCTCTGTAATTTCCAGTCTCTCTTTTATATTGATCCCAAGTAGCGTCGACAGCTTGAGAGTAACCCTTTGCACTGGATGGGCGCTTCCAGGGTATGAATCCTAATATTTTCTCTCTGTCTGGTGCCGCATTAGGATCAAAAGAGGATTCTTGTCTAATAATAGCCATCAAGGTGCTGGGCTCACTTCCCCATTTCTGGCTTGATTTATAAAGCATATTTTCCCATCTTGGGTTTTCATCAAGTATCTTACAAATATCATCTTGGTTACTAGGTATGCTAACAGCACACCCTGATACGATAAAAAAAGTGATTATTAGAAATAAAATTTTATTCATAGTTTTAAGAAATCCTTGAGTTTATCCTCTGTAACTAATTCTATGCCAAAATCAGTTGCTTTTTTAAGCTTTGAGCCTGCATTTTCACCAATAATTAAATAATCTGTTTTTGAACTTACTGCTGAAGATGGGATGCCACCTCTTTGTTTTATTAATTGCTTTAATTCATCTCTAGAATAATTGCTGAAAGAACCTGTAATAACTATCTTGAGATTATCTAAATGACTATCTTCGCCAATTACAAAATCTTGAACTGAAAGTTCAGAGAGCAAGCTATCAATTCCAACTGGGTCATCTTCAAAAAATTTAACAATATGTTTTGCTACTACTTCTCCAATATTATCCATTTGCATTAATTCATCGAAGGAGGCTTTTCTTAAACTATCAAAATTTTTGAAAAATCGTGCTAGGGATGAAGCTGTTGTTTCACCAACTTCTGGAATGCCTAACGAATTAATAAACATTTCTAATGAAGGGCTTCTAGATGCCTCAATGCTTTCAAATAAATTATCAATCGACTTTTCTCCAAACCCATCCAATTGCTTCAGCTTATCTTCATGCCTAGATAGCTTATATAAGTCAGCTACTTCTTTAACAAAACCAAGATTAATGAGTTGCTTATTAATCTGGTAGCCAAGGCCATCAATATTCATAGCTTTTCTTGAAACAAAATGTTCAAAAAAACCAAAAAGCTGTTTGTTGCAAGTCATGCCATTGAGACATCTCAAGAATGGACCATCCATCTTTAATAAAGAGCCACAAGATGGGCATCCTTGGGGAATATCCACTGGCCTGACATCAGATTCTCTAACATCATGATTAACTTTAACTATTTGCGGAATTACATCACCAGCACGCTTCACTAATACGGTGTCGTTAACCATGATATCTAATCGTTTCAATTCATCCATATTGTGCAGCGAAACATTTGAAATATTAGCTCCAGATAATAAAACTGGTTCAATCTGTGCAAAAGGAGTAACTACTCCAGTCCTTCCAACTGAAAATTTTATGTCTTTAACCTTGGTATATTTTTCTGAAGCTGGGAACTTCCATGCTACGGCCCATCGTGGCGCTTTTGAGACAAAACCCAACTTCTCTTGAAGAAGAAAATCATTAACCTTAACGACTGCACCGTCAATTTCGTACTCGAGCTCTTCTCTAGCATTTAAAATTTTTTTTACTGCTTGCTCTACATGGGAACTATCACCAAATGTTGTTAGTTCATTAGTTGGAAAATTATTAGAATCTAAAAAATCTAAAAAAGCTTGCTGTGAATTTATTATAAAATCACTTGAATATCCTCCAACTGCATAGAAGTAGATATCTAATGGTCGTGAACTAACTACATTAGGATCTAAATTCCGCAAAGTTCCGGCAGCAGCATTTCTTGGGCTAATAAATGTTTTACTATTTTCACTTTCTAATTTTTGATTTAATTTTTTAAAATCCTTTAATCTAAAAAATATTTCTCCTCTTAACTCAATAATCTCGGGTGCATTTTTTTCTATGTTGGTTGGTATTTTTTTTATTTGTTGGACATTCTGTGTAACTAGCTCTCCAGTTGTTCCATCTCCTCTTGTAACTGCCTTAGTAAGCCTACCTTTTTCATAGGTTAATGAAATCCCAATGCCATCAAATTTTGGTTCAATGGAGTATTCTATTTTTGGCTGTGACACCCATTTAACTACTCTTTCTTCAAATTTTTTGAATTCCTCACTATTAAATACATTGCTCAAAGATAACATCGGTTTGACATGAGCATGTTTTTCGAAACCTCTCTTAGGCTTGGCTCCAACAGTGGTTGTTGGCGAAGATAAATCTAATGTGCCAGTTAACTTTTCTAGCTCTTTTAGCCTTGTATACAGTGCATCATATTCAGCATCGCTTATTTCTGGGTTATCATCTTGATGATAGAGCTTATTGTGTCTCTGTAGCTCTAATCTAAGTTTTTTTATTTCATCTTTAGCTGACATAAGAACCAAATTGTAAGTCTAACTCTGTAGCTCGTTCCTTATAATTTGTAATTGTTTGTTCTGACATCCCATTAAAATCATCATCCAATAATTTCATTTCAAACGATGTAGCAATATTTCTTGCAAGACCTAACATTTCTTCAAATGTTTTAAGAACATTCTTTTGTCCCTTGAGTGGCAGGATTAAAGTAATAAGTGAAACTGAAAAATCTTCACTAAAAAAACCTGGTTCCTCACCATTAATTACAAAAAAACCATTTCCAGAAGTTAAATTAGATTTTTTAAATATTCCATCATCATAATCTAGGCCATTAGCTATAATCTTACTTTTTAATAGTTCTAATTCAGGTTTTGATTCCTTCTTTGCCACTAAGTGAACACATAGATACTTATTCTCATTAGGGTCTTCAAGGTTAAATTCACCCTGAGTGGGTATCCTAATTTCATTTTTTTGCTCAGCCTGAACTTCAATTTCAGATTCATTAGCAAGCTTTTCACCAAGCCCTTTTGAGAATTTAATTTTATTTGAAATAAATATTTTTTTACGAAATTGATAAAGTATTAGTCCTGTCAGAGCAATGCCTAAAAAGCCATATAAGATATACCAATATAGAGGATTCAAGATTGCGCCATCTCCATAGCTTGCTCAACGTCGACCGAAACTACTTTAGATACGCCCAAATCTCTCATGGTCACACCTAGCAAATGTGAGCTTTTCTCCATTGAAATTTTGTTGTGGGTGACAAAGATGAATTGAACTTTCTCGGACATCTCTGAGACTAAATTTATAAATCTGGCAGTATTATCATCATCTAAAGGAGCATCCACTTCATCTAATAAGCAGAATGGCGCTGGATTTATAGAGAAAAGTGAAAAGACTAGAGCTAGTGCGGTCAGAGCTTTCTCGCCACCGGATAGCTGTGATAATTTTGTATTCTTTTTTCCTGGCAGTCTTGCCATCAAAACCAAACCTGATTCTTCTGAGTCATCTTGTAAGTTAAGTTTTGAGTATCCCCCACCAAATAATTTTGGAAACATTTCTTCTAAATGCTTATTGACAGAATTTAAACAATCATGAAAGGATTTATTTGATTCTCTGTCAATTTTTTTAATTGCCTCATCAAGCTTATTTAGTGATGTTTCTAGCTCTTCTATTTGCCCAGAAAGAGTTTCCTTTCTTTTTTTCTCAGCCTCCAAAGTCTCAGGTGCAGCAAAGTTAATTGGCCCTAAATTCATTATTCTTTTTTGTAACTTCTCGAGTGACAAAATAATTTCATCGTAGTCACCTTCAATACTTTTTACTTCATCAAATACTTTTAGCCTTTCTTCCTTTTCTTTGATTTCAATTTCAAGACTTCTTTTATTAAGTTCCTTTTCATTACGCTCTCTAATTACCACATCTTTCTCAGTTTCTAGTTTTGAAATTTCGTGTTCAAATGCTCTGAGCTCTTCACTGGACTTATCTTGAGCTCCTCTTAAGTCAATTACTTTTAACTCTTGATCCTTTCTTAGCTCAATAAGCTCTGATAGGTTAGATTTTTCTGAGTCTGTATCTTTCTCAAGTGCTTTAATTTCTTTTTCAATATCCTTGATCCTCTCTTCAAATTCTTTTCTAAGAGCATTGATTGTCTGAATATTTTCATTGGATTCGCCAATTCCTGTTTTGTAACCATCAACCCAGAAATTTGCTAATGACCTACTCACTTCATTCTGTTTGGTTCCTACATTTAGAGATTCAATTTCATCTTTAACTCTCCTCTCTAAAACATGCTGCAGATCTTCACTCAATTTATCTGAATCTGCAGCTGCCAGATCAGAACTGATTAATTCTTTAATATTGTTTTTTATTTTCTCTTGTTCTTTAGCTAGAACTTCAACTTTTGCCTTAGAAGATCTCTCCTTTTCTTCGACCAAAGATATTTTTGCTCCAGTTTCAAAAAATTTTCTTTGCTCATCTTCTAGTTTTTTCAGACCTTCCATTAAATTAGTTTTTGCTACGTCTCGCTTAGAGACAAATGAAAGTCTTTTTGCTTCTAACCCTTCAATATCAGTGTCGATAGTCTTGTTTTCTTTTTCCGAGCTTTTCTTTTTATCTAGTAAGTCGTTCAACTCGTTCTGAATTAAAAATTTTTGATATTGCTGTTCCTGATCTCTAAGCTTCTTATACTTGGTAGTAAGATTTGCTTCGGCATTCAATCTTCTAATTGATCTTTTTACCTCATCTTCTAAATCCTTTAATCTTGAAATATTTTCAGAAGTTCTTCTAATGCGAGATTCGGTCTCCCTTTTTCTTTCCTTATATTTAGTAATGCCAGCTGCTTCTTCAACATAACTTCTTAGTTCTTCAGGTTTTGCACCCACCAAACTTGATACTATTCCTTGTTCAATGATTGCATAACTGTTTGATCCCAACCCTGTTCCTAAAAATAAATCCTGGATATCTCTTCTTCTGGCAACCGCGTTGTTTATGAAATAAGTTGACTGTCCATCTCTGGCCATCTCTCTTTTAACGCTTACTTCATTGAATTTAAGATACTCGCCACCTAAGAAATTTTCTGAATTATCAAATGTCAGCTCAACTGAACAATGGCTGACAGGTTTGCGATTATCTGAACCATTAAATATTACATCTTGCAAGCTCTCGCTTCTAAGGCTTTTAGGTGAGAGCTCACCTTTTACCCACTTAATTGCATCTATGATATTTGATTTACCGCAACCATTTGGCCCAACTATGCCACACATAACTCCTGGGAAATCAACTGTAATTGGATCTACAAAACTTTTGAATCCTGCTAGTTTTAGGCTTTTTAGTCTCATTTGGATTTTTTACTAGTATAAATTGTTACTACTAATATGGATATAAATAACACTATTAAAGGTATTAGAAATATAAACGGATTTCTCTTTTCAATATCATTTAAGAGAATATATTCTCCATACCTTTCACTCATAGCATCATAAATTTCTTGATCTGACATATTGCTAACTATCATGTCGGCAATTTCTTGTTTTAAGTCTTTAGAAATGGGTGCATTTGAACTTGAGATATTTCCATATGAACATTTAGGGCAACGAATATTGTCCGAAAGGTAATTTAACCTCCGCAACTCTTGCTCATTAAGGCCCTCGTATAATTGATCTGTATAAACAAATAATGAAAGGGCAAAAATACTAAAAAAACTTACTAAACTCTTCATCCCACACCTTTTGGTTTACCTCTCCTACTCTGTGTTTTACTATTTTTCCATCTATAAGCAAAAAGGTTTCAGGAGCACCAGTAACACCCAACTTTAAAGCAAACTTTCCATCATAATCATGAATGGAGTAGATATATGGGTCGCCATTCTTCTCAAGATAACTAACTGCATCCCCAAGCTTATCCTTATAATTGATCCCAATTACATCAATACCATATGTATTGCTTAATTCTTTTAAGAATGG
>JAYPTH010000003.1:0-39944 GCA_038133485.1 Gammaproteobacteria bacterium
AGTGGTGCTGGGAAGAGGAATCGAACCTCCGACCTTCTCATTACGAATGAGCTGCTCTACCAACTGAGCTATCCCAGCCTGCGAGATATTTTACAAAATTTTTTCCTAATGCCTTAGGATATTAAGTATGTTTACATTGGGACTAACTGGGGGCATTGCTACTGGCAAAACAACAGCTACTGATTTTTTTAAAGCTAAGGGCATCGATGTGATTGATGCTGATGAGGTATCAAGATCTTTACAGCAGAAAGGACAACAAGGTTATAAGAAGATAGTAGAAAAATTTGGCTCAGAGGTATTAGATGCCAATGAAGAAATTGATCGAGCAAAGTTACGTGAAGTTGCTTTTAGCAAAGAAGCAAATAGGGCAACCCTAGAAGCTATTATGCATCCCATGATTAGAGCCCAAATTGCAAATTTATTTGGCCAAGTAAAATCTAAATGGGCTATTTACAGTGCGCCAATCTGGAGCGGCAAGAATCAGTTTAGTAGGAACTTAATCATTGATGCACCCAAAGCAATCCAAATTGAGCGTATTAGCAAAAGAGATAAAAATGCTAAAGATTTAGCTGAGAAAATCATTGATCAACAAATGGGCTACAAAGAAAGAATTTCCTTTGCTGATGATTTTATAATGAATGATGGAGGCTTAGATGAATTTAAAGCTAAGCTAGAATTTTATTTCTCGATATATGAACAAAAAAGTTAACTTAACTTGCCCCAACTGCAAGAAGATTGTTGAAATAGATTCAAAGTTTAAACCCTTCTGTTCCAAAGCTTGTAAAAGCATAGATTTTTTAAGGTGGGCTAATGAAGAGGTCTCTATCGAGACTTTTGAAGATGCCACCAATGACTAATGCCTGCAAAGCTTTCCTGCAAGGCATTTGATTCATTGATGCCGCCCAGCGGAATTATATTCCTGTTAGGAAATTTACTAGTTATTTCATAAAATTTATCCCAACCAAACCCTGCAGAGTTGCCTTTTCTAACAACAGGTGACAACAAAATATAATCAGGCTTTAATCTAATTGCTTGCTTTACTTCATCTTCGCAATGACAAGATATGCCTAGAATTTTATTTACTGGTACTGTCTTGTTAAGTTCTAGTGAGGTCAGATGAATGCCATCGGCATTAAAAGAATCTTTATTGGGAGTGTTTAAAATAAAGGGAATCTTATGTTTTTTACAGAATTTCTGGGCAATCTCACAGATTTCATGCAAATCTTCACGATCTTCTTTAATTCTTAAGATCATGATCTTGTTATTAATGGCTAAACTATTTTTTAGTTTTTGCTTAAAGGTAAGTTGTTTTTTAAATTCACCAGTAATAAGAATTTGTGGGTCTTTGGCAAAGGTATCTTGCCATTTGGCTGGAATCAATTCTTTGGCTCTTGGTTAAGTCGACGTTGTTTCTGCTGTTCGTACTCTTGTTGTGACATGGTTTGTATCTTGATATTGAATAAGATCCTGACAGTGTCGTCTTTGAATGATTCAATCATGCTATCAAACATTTCAAAAGATTCTCTTTTAAACTCATTGATTGGGTTGCGTTGAGCGTAAGCTCGTAGACCAATATTAGCTCTTAATGCATCGACATTTTGGAGATGTCTTTTCCAGCAGGCATCCAAGACTTGGATAGCAATTTGTCGTTCTAATTCTTGCTTGCGGGGACCAAGTTTTTCAAATTTATCTTCGTAGTGTTTTTGGTAGAAGTTATTTAAGAAATCCATTACCTTGCCAAATGACATATTATTTCTATCAAGGCCATTAAAATCTGGAGCAATAGTAAGTGATAATTCTAGCGCTTTACCAAGCTCATCAAAATTCCAGCTGCCTGATTGTTCTTCTGGCAATAGTTTGTCCGCCGTTTTTTCTAGAAAGTTGTCTAAATATTCAATTATTAATTTACCAGCATCGTTTTCATCCAAATAGTAATTACGTAATTCATAAACAGTTAACCTTTGGTCATTGGAAACATCATCAAATTCGAGGATTTGTTTTCTGATCTCGAAGTTCCTGCCCTCAATTTTTTTCTGGGCATTGGCAATAGCACCATTTAAAAGTGGATGCTCAATGCTCGAATCATCCATGCCATCACTTAAGCGCGAAAATAATTGTTTTCTATTTTCATCTATGAAAAGTCTTAACACAGTATCATCCAGAGATAAGAAAAACTTAGAGTAACCAGGGTCTCCTTGTCTGCCAGATCTTCCTCTTAATTGGTTATCAATCCTTCTTGATTCATGACGTTCAGTACCAATAACGTGCAAGCCACCAGCTTCAATTACTTCATTATGTTTTTGTTCCCAATCAGGATCATTGTCTTCTTCTCGACCACCTAAGACTATATCTGTACCACGTCCAGCCATATTGGTGGCAATAGTGATAGCACCGGGCCGCCCTGCTTCTGCAATTATGCCTGCTTCTTTTTCATGATACTTGGCATTGAGCACTTGGTGTCTAATACCTTCTTGTTTAAGTTTTTTTGAAAGTTTTTCGGAGCTCTCAATACTGGCGGTGCCGACTAAGATAGGAGCTCTCTTTTCATGTATAGATTTTATCTCCTTAATTAGGGCTTGGAATTTATCCTCTTCGTTAACATAAACCACATCATTAACATCATCACGTATCATGGGTTGGTTGGTTGGGATAACCACAACATCCATATTGTAGATTTGCTTAAACTCTGCTGCTTCGGTATCTGCTGTACCTGTCATCCCAGAGATTTTATCGAACAGCCTAAAGAAATTTTGGTAGGTTGTTGAAGCAAGTGTTTGTGTTTCTTGTTGGATAGCAACACGCTCTTTACACTCTAGTGCTTGATGGACTCCCTCCGAGATTCTTCGGCCAGGTAACTTACGACCAGTATTGTCATCAATCAAAACTACCTTGCCACCTTCGACCACATAGTGCACGTTTTTTTCAAAGAGCATATTGGCTTTCAGTGTTGCTTGAATATATTTTAGAAATTTTAGGTTATTAGTCGTATAGAGTGATTCATCAGCTTTAATCATGCCTCGATCTGCAAGAAATTTTTCTACTTTTTCAAAGCCATCATCGGTTAGATCTACTGAACGAATTTTTTCATCAATGATAAAGTCGCCTCTCTCAGATTCAGTCAAAGGTTCCTCTTCTGTACCTTCACGCATTTGTCTTTTTAAGGTGGGTAAAAGCTTAAGGAAAACTGGATAAGCTGAAGCATCATCATCTGTGGCGCCCGATATTATCAGTGGCGTTCTAGCTTCATCAATTAAAATCGAATCTACTTCATCAATGATGGCAAAATTCAGTTCTTTTTGAGATTTTTGGTTTTTAAATAACACCATATTATCTCTGAGGTAATCAAAACCTAATTCACTGCTGGTGCAGTAAATAATATTGGCATCATAAGTAGCTTGTTTGTCTTGAAAGTTCTGAGTAGAAGTTAAAAACCCAACCTTAAGACCAAAGTATTCATAGACTGGTCGCATCCATTCAGCATCCCGTTCTGCTAAGTAGTCATTGACTGTTACCACATAAACTTTTTTATGGTTAAGGGCATTAAGTACAGCGGGCAGGGTTGCAACTAAGGTTTTGCCTTCACCTGTTTTCATCTCAGCAATATTGCCACCATTAAGCACAAGACCACCTATCATCTGGCAATCAAAGTGCCGTAAGCCTATGGTCCTCTTGGAGGCTTCTCTAACAGCAGCAAAAATCTCTATAACTTTTTCATTGTTTGCTTCTGTATCAAAAAACATGGATTTGAAGCTTTCGTCAGAATTGTTTTCAAAATTGGCTTCTGCTTGGGCAATGCTTTTAACAATTTTATTGTATTCATTAAGTCTTCTTTGGTTGGAAGACTGAAAAATGCTTTTAAAGATGTTTAGCATTAGGCAACTTCTTCAGATATAGGCTTCAAGTAATTGATAGGGGCATCTTTTATCTCATCAATTTCGATGATTTTGTAGGCATTCTCACTTTCAATCTTTTTCAAAAGCTCATAATTCAGCGCATGTCCTGTTTTAAAGCCAAAAAATTCACCAATTAAGTTATGGCCCAGTAAATAAAGATCGCCAATGGCATCTAAAATTTTATGTTTTACAAATTCATCAGAGAATCTTAAACCATCCTCATTCTCAATATCTTCTTCACCAATGCCAATGGCATTATTAAGATTTGCGCCTAGTGCCAGATTATTTTTTTTCAAATGATCGAGATCTTTCATAAGACCAAATGTTCTTGCTCTACTTACCTCTCTGATAAAGCTTGTTTGTGAAAAGTCTATAGATGCGCTCTGTGGATATTGTTTATAAACAGGATGATCGAATTCCAATGTAAAGGTAACTCTAAATCCGTTATAAGGTTTAATCCTAGCTACGGCATCTCCTCTATTTACTTGAACCGATTTAGTGACGTAAATAAATTTCTTTACAGCAGGCTGCTCAACGATGCCAGCGGATTGAATTAGGAAAACGAATTGTGTAGAACTACCATCCATAATAGGGATTTCTGGACCATCACAATCAATGATGCAGTTATCGACACCAGTGCCAGCTAAAGCTGACAATAAATGTTCTATGGTTGAAATTTTGTAGCCGTCTTTTTCCAGAGATGTCGATAAAGTTGTATCACCAACATGAGCCAGAATTGCTGGAATCTCTGTAACTGTATCGCCATCGATTCTTCTAAAAACTACTCCAGTATTTGGTTCTGCAGGGTGAAAAGTAAGATTTACTTTTTCCCCTGAGTGTAAGCCTACTCCTGAAGCCGTAATTTTATTTCTAATGGTTCTTTGCGCTAACATAAGTGCCTATTTTAAATTAATTATTGTATTAATAACATTAAGATTTTGTTGCTTCATATAAGCCGATGGCTGCAGCAACTGAAACATTTAATGATGATGTTTGTCCTAGCTGTCTTATTTTCAAGATTTGATCACAATTCTTTTGCACCAGTTGCCTGATCCCTTTCTCTTCGTTGCCAAAAACTAAAACATTTTTCTCAGTAAATTTAGTAGCAGCAGCATAATCTGAACTATGTTCAGAAAACCCAGATATCCAGTAACCTCTTTGCTTTAACTGTTCAATGGTTTGGGAAATATTACTTACTTTGTAAAGGTTTAAATCATAGACTCCGCCCGTAGAGGTTTCAATGACTGCTGGGTTTGCATAGTCAGCAGAATTTGTTTTGGGAATGATAATAGATTGAGCCCCAAAGAAAGAAGCAGACCTTAAGCATGAACCCAAGTTTCTAGTGTCTTGAACTTCATCAAGAATCATGACTAGCTTACCTAGCTCATAATCATCGGATTTAATATCACGCACTGTTGGCGACTTACATAAAGCTGATATGTCATTTTTGTAGTTAACTTTAATATTATTTTTTTCAGCTATCCCTTTTACTGCCGAAAATTTATCTGCATTGCTTTTTTTGAGGTTTATTTCAAAGAGCAATTCTGGGTTTGTTTCTAGGAGGCTTTGAATAACATGAAGATTTTTTATTACAACTTTCATTCTAAATTAATAATACAGGGATATTTTTCCTTCTAGCTCATAAATTTCACCAATATGAACCTCAATTTTATCTCCAATTGTAAATTTATTGCCGCGTCTTCTTCCATCTAAGGACTGATTGCGAGCATTGAATCTGTAATGATCTGAAGGCAGCTCAGAGATGTGTAGCATGCCAGTGGTATAAAGATCAGGCATGTCTACAAAAAGACCAAAATCTTTAACACCAGTTATAAAGCCGGTAAATTTTTGACCAATGAATTTTTTTGAATATTCGCAGATGAGATTTTGTATAACTTGTTTAGAGGCAAACTCAGCGTCTCTTTCTTTTTGAGAGCAATGCTCAAGAATATTTTCAAGCTGGTCAGTATCAGGTTTGCTGCCATCTAGTGCAGTTTTTATCAATCTATGAACAATTAAGTCTGGATATCTTCTTATTGGCGAGGTGAAGTGAGTATACAAATTGAATTTTAGGCCAAAATGACCTTTACATTTTGTTTCATAAGCAGCTCTTTGCATAGCTTGCAAGATCATCATATGAATCACATTGCTATCACTTCTACTTTTAACATTATTGGCAAGTGCAAATAGGTTATTAACTTCCTCCTCCGAACCGCCCCAGTTAATATTTCTTTTTTTTAATCCTTGGCTCAGTTTATCTATCTTTAAACTTTCAGGATACTCATGGTTTCTATAAACCCCTTTGCTAAAGTTTTTAGTAATAAAATCAGCTGCGCAGATATTTGCTATTAACATCATCTCTTCTATCAATGAATGAGAGGCAAGCCTTGAGCGCAGTTTAATTTCATTGATCTTATCCTTGTTAAAGCTCAACATAGGTTCGCCAATATCAAGGTCTAGGGCTCCTCTGGATTTTTTATTTTTAAGCAATAACTGATGCAAAGTCAGCGCAGCAGCTAAAGATTGTTCAAAGCTTTTTTCAGTGAATGTATTTTTATCTTGGAATAATAAATTGACTTGGTTATATGTTAAGCGGGCAGAAGATTTAATCATTGCTTGTTTAAATTCGTAGCGAACTATGGTTCCTGTTTTATCTAGAACAACATCTGCCATCATTGTTCTTCTGTATTTCTCAGGTTTTAAAGAACAAATTTCATTGGATAAAATCTCAGGGAGCATAGGAATAACTTTTTTTGGAAAATAAGTAGATGTTGCTCGGTTTAGTGCTTCTAAATCAATTGCAGATTGCTCTTTAACGTAATAAGAAACATCGGCAATAGCAACCTTCAGATTAAATCCCTCTGGCACCATCTCACAGTAGATGGCATCATCAAAGTCTTTGGCATCTTCACCATCTATAGTGACAAAAGGTAAATCTAAAAAGTTTTGATCTTTATTAACTTTGACAGGTATGAGTTTTGCCTCTGTGAGAACCTCTTGAGGCCAGCTATCATGTAACCCATAGTCTTTAATTGCTTTGGTATGATAGTTGTCTAAGGTGAAAGCCATTAGGTAGCAAAGAGGTTAACATCATTTTTAAATGACTTGAATTCAAGCGCGTTACCAAATGGGTCTTTAAAAAACATCGTCATTTGCTCTCCTGCCAACCCTTTGAATCTAATGTGTGGTTCAATTATAAAGTCTATGTCTATTGATCTAAGTTGTGTTTCAAATTCAATGAATTGGTTCCACTCTAAGACAATTCCAAAATGCGGGATGGGTACTGATTTACCATCTACATCATTTACAGTGGATGCTGATGATTGTGACAGGTGGCACACAAGTTGATGACCAAAGAAATTATAATCAACCCATTCAGTATCAGACCTGCCTTCTGATAAACCTAATTTGCTGCCATAAAAATTTCTGGCTTCTTTAATATCGAAAACTGGAATAGCTAAGTGGAAAGGTCTAAGATTTTTCACGTCGCAATACTCTTTCTTTCTTTTTTTCGTAGGTTTTAAGCCATGATTTATAGTGCATTTCTGGCATTCTTTGTTTGATTTCTGCAAGGTTGTGCTCTTTCCACTCATTGGATGTTTGTGTATCTTTCCAACTCAGTCTTTCATCTTTTGATCTAAAGCAGCCCATGCAAACTTCTTCATGGTCATACTGACATACAGAGATACAAGGTGAAACTATGTTTTTTTTGTTTTCGCTCATTTCAACAGTATTATAGTTAAGGTATGAGATTAAGCATTATTTCTTTATTTATTTTCGCATTCAATACCATAGCTTCTGATGCGCTAAAAAATGAACTTAATCAAAAATTAGAAACATTAATGCCAAAAGTTATTGAATGGCGACATGATATACATCAGTATCCAGAACTGGCGAATAGGGAGTTTAGAACATCAAAAAAAGTTGCAGATCACCTCATTTCATTGGGTTTAGAGGTTGAGACTGGGATAGCCTATACAGGTGTTGTCGCAGTCATTGAAGGTGGTAAACCTGGGCCAACGGTTGCTTTAAGAGCCGATATGGATGCCTTGCCGGTTGAAGAAAAAACAGGGCTGCCTTTTGCTTCAAAAGTGAGGACAGAATATCTGGGCAATGACGTTGGTGTTATGCATGCGTGTGGTCATGATGCCCATGTTTCCATCTTGATGGGCGTTGCTGAATTTCTTACCCAAAATAAATCAGAACTAGCCGGTAATGTATTGTTAATTTTTCAACCTGCAGAAGAAGGCCCTCCTGAGGGTGAAGGAGGTGGAGCAAAGATGATGTTAGAAGAGGGACTGTTTGAGAAGTACAAACCAGAGGCAATTTTTGGTCTTCATGTAACTAATATCCCTAATGGGTATATTGCAATAAAAGCAGGACCAGCTTTAGCAGCTGCTTCAGCATATCGAATAACAATCAAAGGCGAACAAACACATGGTTCCACTCCCTGGGCAGGGATTGATCCCATAATGGCGACGGCACAACTAATTGAGTCTTTAAATACAGTGGTTAGCAGAAGAATTAATATTATCAATAATCCAGCTGTTGTATCTGTAGGTATGGTTGAAGCAGGCACTCGCAACAATATCATTCCAGAGGAATCTATGTTAATGGGTACTATCAGAACATTTGACCCTCAGCTTAGACAAGAGATTTATTCTGAAATTAGACAAATAGCTGAGGGCATAGCCACAGGAACAGGAACAGAGATAACAGTAGAGTTTGATGTTGGTGGTTTTTATCCAGTTACCGTTAACGACAAACCGCTACTTGCAAAATTAAAAGATAGTTTAGTAGAAGCATCAGAGGGAAAATTTATTGAGTTAGAAGCTCCAGCTACTGGCGCTGAAGACTTTTCATATTTTTCTCAGGAAGTGCCAGGAATCTACTTTTGGCTTGGGGTCAATAAGCCAGGCGTGGGTCTGGATTCCACTAACTTTGGCGATAGGTCAGGGGCGGCTGGCAACCATTCACCATATTTTTATGTTGATGATGAAGCTTTAGATGAAGGGGTTAAAGGATTAACTTATTTAGTGCTGGATTATCTAGGCAGCTAGCACAACTCTATCAATAAAATTTTTGACTAATTGGTGTGATTCAGGGGTCTCCACTAATGATTCCAAAACTTGCTGAAATTCTTCTTCATTTTCTGTGTACTCTTCTTTGTAGATAGCAAGTCGCTGAAAAACTGTAGATTTATCAACTTCAGGGTGAAATTGAAAAGCCCAAAGCGGCCTGTCTCTGTACTTAAAGCTATGGATGCATTCCGACGTATATGCCAATAAATCTAAATTATCCGGTAGTTGATTGGCATATTGTCTGTGGATTGAGAGCGCCGGGAAATTAGAGTTAATTCCCTGAAATATTGGATCAATATTTGCCAAATTTGTTAGCGTAATTGGAATGCTTCCCATTTCATAGTTGTTTTCTTTATGTAAGATTTCACCTCCAAATGCCAGAATAGCCAACTGGAAGCCAAAGCAAGAAGCAAAAGTTGGCAACGAACGCTCCTTTGCCTCACTAATAAGTTTTATTGAATCTTCAACAAATGGATATGATTCTGGTTGTAACACATTTGCTTCACTTGCTCCACCAACAAACAATGCATGATAACCATCAAGCACATTAGTATTGAATGATGGTGTATCAAACACATTCAACACATCAATCTGATCTGTAAGTAGTTCTGAGTATTTTGCAAAACTTTCTAACTCTTCAAACCTGACTTTTGGATCGTCTCTAATCTGAAGCAGTAGTATTTTTAAATCTTTTCTTTGCATTAATCCCTTTTTGCTAATTTTATTTTCAAATTAAAAGGTCTAAAATACACGAATGTTTCAATACTTTCTAGTTGGTTTAGTGGGCTTAGTCTCTGTTCTATCTATTTGTGGTTTCTTGCTTTTAAAGGAGGGCACAAAGGGGCTAAAAGCAAAAGCTTATAAAACTAAAAGTGGAATAGTTCATACTGCGGAAAAATCTAGAGAAAGACATATAGTCTAAGAATTTTAAATCACAAATATCAACAGGCTCGTGGCCAATGCAATAATGCCTGTGTAAGTGAGCAGCATGCCACTAATTCTTAGGAATGGGTTGTGTGTAAAAAATGCAAAACATACGGCATGATTAAATCTACCGACGCAAAATATAATTGTAAAAACTTTAAGCCAATAATCATCAATTGAACCATTGCTCTCAGAAAGCATAAGCAGTATCAAAAACAGTGGCACATACTCTATGAAGTTCCCGTGCGCTCTGACGTTGCGTTCAAGAATTTCTGGAGTACCTTTTGTTTCTTTTTGAAATATAAGCTTCATTACGGGACTGCCACGAAAATAGCCAATTCTCATGGCTAAAAAAATGTAAAAGAGTGCAAGAAATGATGCTGTAATAATGGTAATTTCCATACTATTTTATTTGTTCTGGAGCCACCTGTCAGAGTCGAACTGACGACCTACTGATTACAAATCAGTTGCTCTACCAGCTGAGCTAAGGTGGCTTGAGTCGAATTCTACACTATATATAAGTCTAGTTTCAATTGATTTATTCTACAGGGGGCAGTGCACAACCAGTACCTTTGATACCACAATAACCATTGGGATTTTTTGCTAGGTATTGTTGATGGTATCCCTCTGCGGGGTAAGAGGTGGTTTCTATTTCTATTTCAGTAGTGATTTGTGGAAAGCCTCTCTCTTTTAATTTTTCTTCAAAAAGTTTTTTTGTTTTGTTAGAAATAGATAAGTCTTCAGCATTGCTGCAATAAATTACAGATCTGTATTGTTCACCAATGTCGTTGCCTTGCCTCATGCCTTGCGTTGGATCATGGCACTCCCAAAAATTTTTTAAGATGGCCTCAAGGGATATCTCTTCTGGGTTGTAGATGACGTTAACGGTTTCAGCATGTCCTGTTACGCCGGTGCAAACTTGCTCATAGCTTGGTTCGGGTCTTCGGCCTCCTGAATAGGATACATAGGTAACCCAAACCCCTGGCAGATTCCAGAAGATTCGCTCGACACCCCAAAAACAACCTGCACCTAAAATTATATGTTTGCTGTTTCTTGGGTAATTATCAAAGAGCTCTCTGCCATTGACGAAATGTTTCATATCCAAATTATATATGTATTGACACAAAAATTTCTAAGTTGATAATATCTTCTCCAGCCTGGAGGGGTTGGGGAGCGGTCAAACCCAGCAGACTGTAAATCTGCCGCCTCGTGCTTCGAAGGTTCGAATCCTTCCCCCTCCACCACTTCAGCCCAATTAAAACAAGGTATATAATGGTTGAAGCTTTACGGTTTAGGGTATATGATATGCGCTCATATAGCTCAGTAGGTAGAGCACTTCCTTGGTAAGGAAGAGGTCACCGGTTCAAATCCGGTTATGAGCTCCAAACATAGAGGGTAAAAATGGCAAGAGAAAATTTTGATAGAAGCTTACCACACTTAAACGTGGGTACTATTGGCCACGTTGACCATGGTAAGACAACGTTAACAGCTGCGCTAACGAAAGTTTGTGCAGAAAAATTTGGTGGTGAAGCAGTAGCATTTGATGGTATCGATAATGCTCCTGAAGAAAGGGAAAGAGGTATTACTATTGCTACATCGCACGTCGAATATAGTAGTGACAAGAGACACTATGCACACGTTGACTGCCCAGGTCACGCTGACTATGTGAAAAACATGATCACAGGGGCAGCTCAGATGGATGGTGCAATTCTAGTTGTAAGTGCTGCTGATGGTCCTATGCCTCAAACTAGAGAGCATATTTTGCTTGCAAAACAAGTTGGTGTTCCAAACATTGTTGTTTATTTAAATAAAGCGGATATGGTTGATGATGAGGAGTTACTAGAGCTTGTAGAGATGGAAGTTAGAGAACTTTTAGATAAGTACGATTTCCCAGGTGACGATACTCCAATTATCAGAGGGAGTGCACTGAAGGCTTTAGAAGGCGATGCAACTTACTCCGAGAGCGTCGTTGAGCTAGTAAAAGCTCTTGATGATTACTTCCCAGAACCAGTAAGACCAATTGATAAACCATTCCTTATGCCTATCGAAGATGTATTTACAATCTCAGGTAGAGGTACTGTTGTAACAGGAAGAGTTGAGAGAGGAATCGTAAGAACTGGCAATGAGTTAGAAATTGTTGGAATTAAGCCAACAGCAAAAACTACATGTACTGGTGTTGAGATGTTTAGAAAAACACTTGATGAAGGACGTGCAGGTGAAAACTGTGGTGTGCTATTAAGAGGTACCGAAAGAGATGCTGTTGAAAGAGGACAAGTTTTAGCTATTCCTGGATCAGTAACACCTCATACAAAGTTCACTGCAAAAATTACAGTTTTAAGTAAAGAAGAAGGTGGAAGACATACACCATTCTTTAAAGGTTATAGACCTCAGTTCTATTTTAGAACCACAGACGTGACTGGAGAAGTTAATCTTCCTGATGGCGTTGAAATGGTTATGCCTGGCGATACAGTTGATGAATTAAACTGCGAACTAATAGCACCAATTGCTATGGAAGAAGGTTTAAGCTTTGCTGTAAGAGAAGGCGGTAGAACAGTAGGTGCTGGTATTGTACTAAAGATTCTTGACTAATAATTGTTAAGAAATTTTAAGGTTATATACTAAGGAGATCGCAAAGGCCTGTAGCTCAATTGGCAGAGCGGCGGTCTCCAAAACCGCAGGTTGTGGGTTCGATTCCCTCCAGGCCTGCCAACTTTAATCATGAATAGCACTGTAAATAACATTTTCTGGTTAGTATCAATAATCGCTGGGTTTGCTGGCGTTATTCTTTTTACTTATCTAGAAGATTTAGGGCTCTTATATAGGGTTTTAATTTTAGTTGTTTTGCTGGGCTTATCTTTAGGTGTGCTTGCTCAAACAGATTTTGGCAAAGGTGCAATAAAGTTAATTTCAGACTCTAGGTCTGAAGTGGCTAAAGTTGTTTGGCCTTCAAGGGGCGAGACAACTCAAATGACAGTTGTAGTTTTAATAATGATTTTGATACTTGCTTTAGTATTTTGGGGTCTTGATACCCTCTTGTCATTTTTATCAAGTTTTATATTAGGTTAGATCAATGGATTGGTATGTAATACAAGCTTATTCAAATTGTGAAAAAAAAGTAAAAAGTTCACTAGAAGAACGAATTGAGCTTTCTGGCCTCTCAGCGAAATTTGGTGAAATCATGATCCCCACTGAACAGGTAACAGAATTAAAAAAAGGACAGAAGAAACAAATTGAAAGAAAGTTTTTCCCAGGTTATATGTTGATTAATATGGAAATGGATGATGATACCTGGCATCTAGTCAGAAAAACTCCAAATGTTATGGGTTTCCTAGGTGGCTCAAGGAATAGACCAGTTCCACTGACGGAAAGAGAATTAAACAATATTATTAATAGAGTTGATGAGGCTTCGGAAACGCCTAAATTCAAGACCGTTTTTGAGTCAGGCGAAACCGTTAGAATTAGCGATGGACCTTTTAATGATTTCTCTGGAATTGTTGAAGAGGTTGACTATGAAAAAAATCTGATTAAAGTTTCCGTTAGCATTTTTGGGAAATCTACTCCTGTAGAGTTAAATTTCTCACAAGTTGAGAAAACATAATATGGCAAAGAAAGTTAAAACAGTAATTAAGTTACAAGTTCCAGCAGGCGGGGCAAATCCTAGCCCACCAGTGGGTCCTGCATTGGGCCAACATGGCTTAAATATAATGGATTTTTGTAATGCCTTTAATGATAAAACTAAAGAAATGGAAAAGGGACTTAAGATTCCTGTTCAGATTTCAGTCTACGAAGACAGAACATTCACATTTGTTACAAAATCACCTCCAGCCGCAGTATTGCTAAAGAAGGCTGCAGGCATACAGAAGGCAAGTGGAGAACCAAACAGAAATAAGGTAGCTAAAATTACCGTAGATAAAGTAAAAGAAATTGCAGAAATGAAAATGGAAGATCTTAATTGCAACGATATTGAAGCAGCAATAAAAGTTATATCTGGCACTGCAAGAAGTATGGGTATAGAGGTTAAAGGATAATGGGCGAAACAAAATATCAAAAATCATTGCAAAAAATTGAAGCTGAAACATCATTTAAGACAGATGATGCTCTGTCTTTAATGGCTGCTCAACCTAAACGAAAGTTTCTTGAGTCTGTTGATGTTGCAGTAAGGCTGGGAATAGATCCTAAGAAATCAGATCAGAATGTTCGAGGATCTGTTACATTGCCTAATTCTCTTGGAAAAGAAGTTAAAGTTGCAGTTTTTGTGGATACAGATAAAGCTGATGAAGCAAAAAATGCAGGCGCAGATTTTATCGGATCGGATGACTTAATCGAAAAGTATTCTAAGGACCCTATCGATTTTGATGTTGCATTAACAACCCCCGCTATGATGAAAAATGTCAGCAAGTTAGCTAAGATTTTAGGGCCTAAAGGTTTAATGCCAAACCCCAAGTCTGGAACTGTTACAGAAAACATTGAAAAAGCTGTAAAAGATATTAAGCATGGCCAATCAAGATTCAAGGCTGATAAAGAGGGAACAATTCATGGAACAATAGGTAATATTGGCATGGATAAGGATAAGATAACTGAAAACTTATCCGCATTTATAGCAGAATTAAAGCGATTAAAACCAGCCTCATCTAAAGGCATTTACATAAAAGACATTTACCTCTCGACAACAATGGGTCCAGGGTATAGAATTGACGTTTCTCAATTTTGAGACATCAAAGACTGAAGGTGCTTTTGCTTAATTTCCTTCATAGATAGTTTCAGATATTTCTTAACTATCTGTATGTCTTTGTAAAAAGATTATTTGTTATGGCACTAAGTGTAGAAGATAAAAAAAGAATAGTTTCTGATGTTAAGGAACTAGCATCTGATGCGTCGTCATTGGTTCTTGCTGATGCAAGAGGCCTGACAGTATCAGAAGCTACCGAACTTAGATCAGAAGGTTATAAATCTAATGTTAAATTTAGGGTAGCTAAGAATACCTTAGTCAAGCTAGGTCTTAAAGATACAGCTTACGATGGCATTGATGATTTTCTTAATGGTCCAACTATGCTGGCTTTTTCTTACGATGAGCCAGGTGCAGCAGCAAAAATCTTAAAAAAATTTGCGAAGGATAAAGAAAACCTAAATATTAAGGGTTTATCTATTGATGGAATGCATTTAGATGCCTCTGAAATAGATAGATTGGCAAGTTTACCAACATTTAATGAAGCAATTTCAAAATTCGCTGGACTTTTGAAGGCACCTTTAGGTAAAATTGCGTCTCTTATGAATGAGGTACCTTCAAAATTAGCTAGAACACTAGTGGCAGTGAAAGAGCAAAAAAGTTAAGGAGTAGATATGGCAACTAAAGATGAAATTTTAGATTCAATCTCTAATATGTCAGTAATGGATCTTGTAGATCTTATTGATGCAATAGAAGAAAAATTCGGTGTGACAGCAGCAGCAGTTGCAGCAGCACCAGTAGCAGGAGCAGCCGTTGCAGGTGATGCAGGTGGAGCTGAAGCTGCAGAAGAAAAAAGTGCTTATGATGTAGTGCTTACAGCAGCAGGCGACAAAAAAGTTGCAGTTATTAAGGCTGTTAGAGGCGCAACAGATTTAGGCTTAAAAGAGGCAAAAGACTTAGTCGATAGCGCTCCCAAAACAATTAAAGAGGGAGCTAGCAAAGAAGATGCAGAAGCATTAGTGGCTGCTTTACAAGAGGCAGGCGCTCAAGCTGAAATGAAGTAATTCATTTAGCCCTGATTTTTTTTAATGACATACTCTTTTACTGAGAAAAAACGTGTACGAAGACAATTTGGCACTTTGCCAAATGTCTTGGATTTGCCATATCTATTAAAAATACAAACTGATTCATATGCTGACTTTCTTCAAGCTGACATTGACCCTGCAAACCGCGAAAGTAAAGGACTAGAAGAAGTCTTTCAATCAATTTTTCCTATATATAGTGCATCAAGCAATGCCGCTCTTGATTATATTAGCTATGAGTTAGGAGAATGTTTATACACTCCAGAAGAATGTAAAACAAAAGGTATTTCTTACGCAGTGCCTTTGTATGTAAATCTTCAGCTTAGATTGATGGATAAGACCACAGGATATAAAACCATCAAGGAAAAAGGTATTAAAGATGATCGTGTCTTCTTAGGTGAAATACCGATTATGACAAAAGACGGAAGTTTTGTGGTCAATGGAACTGAAAGAGTAGTTGTATCACAATTGCATAGATCGCCAGGAGTATTTTTTGATCATGACAAAGGAAAGACACACTCATCTGGAAAAGTGCTTTATGCCGGAAGAATTATTCCATATAGAGGCTCTTGGTTAGATTACGAATTCGATGCTAAGGATCTAATTTTTGCAAGAATAGATAGAAAGAGGAAGTTCCCAGCTACTGCTATTCTTAAATCATTAGACATGACTGACAAAGAGATCTTAGAGTCTTTTTATGAGACCTTAGATATCAGCATTAAAGATAAAAAAATATTCCTAGACATCTCACCAGAAAGCTTAAAAGGAAAAGCCTTTGACTTTTCATTTGAAGTTGCCGGCAATGTAGTGGCATCAGGAAAAAGAGTTAATGCAAAAGTTATTAATGATTTAACAAAACATAAAAATAAGTCTCTATCTATTGAGCAGGAGGAATTTGTTGGACAAATTTTAGCTGAGGATATCATTGATCAAGAAACAGGAGAGATTATATTTGCTGCAAATGAGGTTTTAGAAAAAACAGTCTTAAAAAAACTTCTTGAAACTAATATAGATAAATTTAAAGTCATATACACCAACACAATTGATAGCGGATCCTTCATTGCTGACACCTTAAGAAATGATCCAAGCAAAACAAAGCTTGACGCATTAGTTGATATTTACAGAATGCTTCGCCCGGGTGAGCCGCCAACAAAAGAATCTACAGAAATATTATTTAATAATTTGTTCTTTTCACCAGATAGATATGACCTTTCTGATGTCGGCAGAATGAAGCTGAACTGGAGGCTCGGGATTGAAGATAGAAATGAGGTTCATGTCTTAACTAAAGAAGATATTGTTTCTGTTTTAAAGAAATTAGTTGATATAAGAAATGGTAAAGATTCTGTTGATGATATTGATCACCTTGGAAACAGAAGGATAAGATCTGTGGGTGAGATGACAGCTAATCAGCTCAGAATAGCCTTAGTTAGGGTAGAAAGAGCAGTAAAAGATAGATTAGGAATGGCTGAAACTGAAGGTTACATTCCTTCAGATTTAATAAATGCAAAACCAATTACTGCAGCTTTTAAAGAATTTTTTGGTTCTTCTCAATTATCTCAATTCATGGATCAAAATAATCCTTTGTCTGAGATAACTCATAAGAGAAGAGTCTCTGCACTTGGTCCTGGAGGACTATCTAGAGAAAGAGCTGGTTTTGAAGTTCGAGATGTTCATCCTACTCACTATGGAAGAGTATGCCCTATTGAGACACCAGAAGGACCAAATATCGGACTAATAAATTCTTTATCGACCTACGCCAGAACAGATAGATATGGTTTTATCGAAACACCATACCGTGTAGTTAAAGATGGCAGAGTTACAGAAGAGATCGTATATCTTTCACCAATAATGGAAGCATCACACTATATAGCCCAAGCAAATGTAGAGCTAGATAAGAAAGCTAAAATTAAAGACGAATTTGTTACAGCAAGACACCAAGGAGAAACATCTCTGGTGAGTGTGGGCATGATTACTTTAATGGATATATCGCCTAAGCAGGTTCTGTCTGTTGCTGCGTCTCTTATACCATTTCTAGAAAATAATGATGCTAACAGGGCTTTAATGGGTTCAAATATGATGAGGCAAGCAGTCCCAACACTTATCCCTCAAAAACCATTAGTAGGGACAGGCTTAGAAAGACAAGTTGCTCGTGATTCCGGTGTTTGTGTTGTTGCAAAGAACCCTGGGGTGGTTGACTCAGTCGATGGCGGCAGAATAGTAATTAAAGTGTCTGGCGGCGATGATGTTGGTGTAGACATTTATAATTTAATTAAATATACAAGATCAAACCAAAATACATGCATCAATCAAAGACCTCTTGTCAAAAAAGGTGATGTTGTTGAGGCGGGCGATATCATAGCTGATGGACCATCCATTGATCTTGGAGAGTTAGCTATCGGTCAAAATATGAGAATAGCTTTCATGCCTTGGAATGGTTTTAACTATGAAGATTCTATTTTAGTCTCAGAAAAAGTAGTTCAAGAAGATAGATTAACAAGCATTCATATACAAGAGCTAACTTGTATTACCAGAGACACAAAACTAGGAATGGAAGAAATAACATCCGACATTCCAGGAGTTAGTGAATCAGCATTATCTAAGTTAGATGAAAATGGAATCGTTTATGTCGGCGCTAAAGTCCAAGCAGGCGATATTCTGGTTGGTAAAGTAACACCTAAGGGAGAATCACAATTATCTCCAGAGGAGAAGCTACTGAAAGCAATCTTCGGAGAGAAAGCTTCGGATATTAAAGATACATCCTTGAGAGTTCCATCGAGTGTGAGTGGAACAGTAATTGATGTTCAGATTTTCACTAGAGATGGAGTTGATAAAAACCCAAGGGCTAAAAGCAATGAGTCATTAATGGTCTCAGAGTACACCAAAGACCTAGATGACGAAATGAGAATTGTCACAAATTCTCTAAAAAATGCAGTCATTCAGTCTTTTAAACAAGAAAAACTAATAACTGAAAAAGGAAAATATACTCAAGACTCCTTAGAGCAACTAGACCTCGATGAGCTATTGAAGGTTAAAGTTAAGAGCAAAAAGGTTACCGACCTGCAAAAAAATGTTGCTGATCAATTTAAAAGGTATCAAGCACAAAATAAAGAAAAGATGGCAATCTTCAAAAAGAAAATTGAAGGCGGAAACGATCTCGCTCCAGGTGTTCTTACAGTAATTAAAGTTTATCTTGCAGTAAAAAGAAGAATTCAAGCTGGTGATAAATTGGCTGGTAGACATGGAAATAAAGGTGTCATTTCAAGCATTATCCCTGTTGAAGATATGCCCTATGATGAGAATGGCGAACCAGTAGATATTGTTTTGAACCCACTTGGTGTTCCATCAAGAATGAATGTAGGCCAAATCCTAGAAACTCACCTAGGTTTAGCAGCCAAAGGCCTTGGAAACAAAATTGATCAAATGATAAAAAACAAAGAGAAGTTTGATAATGTTAAAAAAGTTCTTAAGGATATTTATTCATTCGGGCCTCGTGATGATGATGATTTAAGTTCATTTAAAGAATACGAACTAAGAGAGTTAGCAGATAATTTAAGAGAGGGTGTTCCTTTCGCAACTCCGGTTTTTGATGGCGCTAATGAATATCAGGTAAAAGAATTATTGAAATACGCTGATCTCCCTGAAAGTGGTCAATTTACACTTTTTGATGGCAGAACTGGCGAAAAATTTGACCGCCCTGTAACTGTAGGCTACATGTATATGCTCAAACTAAACCACTTAGTTGATGATAAAATGCATGCAAGATCAACAGGATCTTATAGTCTAGTAACACAACAACCACTTGGTGGAAAAGCTCAATTTGGTGGCCAAAGATTTGGTGAGATGGAAGTATGGGCTCTAGAAGCTTATGGAGCTTCTTATACATTACAAGAAATGCTAACAGTAAAATCTGACGATATTATTGGTAGATCAAAAGTCTATAAAAATATTGTTGATGGCAATTACGAAGTAGAGTCTGGAATTCCAGAATCTTTCAACGTGCTAAGTAAAGAAATAAAAGCATTGGGAATAAATCTAGAATTGGAGGACTCATCGGAGGAATAATATGCAAGATATCATAAAAAATATAAATAAAACTTCTAAAAGAAATTTTGATTTGATCTCATGTGGTCTTGCATCTCCACAGATGATTAGATCTTGGTCCTGGGGTGAAGTTAAAAAACCTGAGACTATTAACTATAGAACTTTTAAGCCAGAAAGAGATGGCTTATTTTGTTCAAGAATTTTTGGCCCTATTAAAGATTTTGAGTGTTTATGTGGAAAATATAAGAGAAGAAAACACAGAGGTGTAATTTGTGAGAAGTGCGGTGTAGAAGTTACTGCCACAAAAGTTAGAAGAGAAAGAATGGGTCATATTGATTTGGCCTCTCCAGTTGCTCATATTTGGTTCTTAAAATCTCTTCCATCAAGAATTGGTCTTTTCCTTGATATGACACTCAGGGAGATTGAGAGAGTTTTATATTACGAAAGCTATGTTGTGGTTGAGCCAGGAATCACTGATCTTAAAAAGGGTGGCTTGCTCACAGAGGAAGAGTACTATGAGGCTTTGGATGAGTATGATGACGATTTCACAGCCATGATGGGCGCAGAGGCTGTACAAATTCTTTTATCAGGCGTTGATATTGAAAAAACTATTCAGGAAATAAGAGAAGAACTTGCAACAAGTGGTTCTGAAACAAAAATCAAGAAACTTCAGAAAAGGCTAAAGTTAATGGAAGCTTTCAGAGAAAGTGGACAGAAACCAGAATGGATGATTATGAATGTCCTGCCTGTTCTGCCACCAGATTTAAGGCCATTGGTTCCTTTAGATGGCGGTAGGTTTGCTACTTCAGATTTAAACGATTTATATCGAAGAGTTATTAATAGAAATAATAGATTAAAAAGATTGCTTGAGCTTGGCGCACCAGAAATTATCGTAAGAAATGAAAAGAGAATGCTCCAGGAATCAGTAGATGCGTTGCTAGATAATGGTAGAAGAGGAAGAGCTATACTCGGCACAAATAAAAGACCACTAAAATCTTTAGCCGATATGATTAAAGGCAAGCAAGGCAGATTTAGGCAGAATCTTTTAGGGAAAAGAGTTGACTACTCTGGCCGTTCAGTTGTGGTATCAGGCCCAACTTTAAAGCTGCATCAGTGTGGACTTCCTAAAAAGATGGCTCTTGAGCTTTTTAAGCCCTTTATCTTTAATAGGCTAGAACAAAAAGGCATAACCATAACAATTAAAGCTGCCAAGCAACTTGTTGAAGAAGAAGCTCCAGAAGTATGGGATTGCTTGGATGAAGTAATTCGAGAACATCCAGTTTTACTTAATAGAGCGCCTACTTTGCACAGGTTAGGTATCCAAGCCTTTGAACCTGTATTGATAGAGGGTAAGGCAATTCAATTACACCCATTAGTATGTGTGGCATTTAATGCTGACTTTGATGGTGACCAAATGGCTGTTCATGTGCCTTTGTCAATCGAAGCACAACTTGAAGCCAGAGCATTAATGATGTCTACAAATAATATTTTATCGCCAGCTAGTGGTGAACCAATAATACAGCCTAATCAGGATGTGGTTTTAGGAATTTATTATCTTACTAAAGAAAATAACAATGCTACTGGTCAAGGTAGAGCATTTGTTGATGTTCATGAAGTCAAACGTGCATACCTTGAAAAACAGGTTACCTTGCATACCAAAATCAAAGTGAGGGTACTAGTTGGTGATGAAAAGCAAGTTGTAGAAACAACTGTTGGAAGATGTTTGTTATTTGAAATAATGCCAGCTGGCATAAGCTTCGAAAGAATAAATAGAACCCTGAAGAAAAAAGATATTCTTAATCTTATCTCCTATGTATATAGGAATTTTGGTTTAAAAGAGTCTGTTATATTTGCTGATAATCTTATGTATTTAGGTTTTGAGTACTCTACTCTTTCTGGCGCATCAATCGGCGTGAATGATTTTGAAATACCAGACAATAAGAACTTAATTATTAATGATGCTCAGCAAGAAGTTCAGAATATTGAGCAACAGTTTGAGTCTGGCTTGCTTACAAAAGGTGAAAAATACAACAAAATTATCGACATATGGTCAAGAACAAACGAAAAAGTTGCAGCATCAATGATGGATGCATTAGGTGATAAAGTTGAAATTGACAAAGATGGAAATGAAACAGTCATCCCTTCCTTCAATAGTGTCTTTATGTATGCAGATTCAGGTGCTAGAGGTTCGCCTGCTCAAATTAGGCAGCTTGCTGGAATGAGAGGGCTTATGTCTAAGCCAGATGGCAGCATTATTGAAAGTGCAATTACTTCAAACTTTAGAGAAGGCTTATCAATGCTTGAGTACTTCACGTCCACCCACGGGGCTAGGAAGGGTTTAGCAGATACTGCTCTTAAGACAGCAAACTCTGGTTATTTAACTAGAAGACTTGTAGATGTTTCACAAGATGTTGTTATAACAGAAGATGATTGTGAGACAACAGATGGAGTTACAGTAGAAGCAATTATTGATGGAGCTTCAGTCATACAAACAATTTCTGAAAGAATACTTGGAAGAGTACTACAAGAAGACATAATTAAGGATAAAGAGGTGCTCTTTGAAAAAGGTCATTTATTCGATGAAGAGTCATCAGTAATGTTACAAAATTCAGGTGTCAAGAAGGTCAAAATTAGATCTCCAATAACATGCGAAGCGAAATTAGGTTTATGTGCTAAATGTTATGGAAGAGACTTAGCTAGAGGTCACCTAGTTCATATTGGTGAGGCTGTTGGAGTTGTGGCAGCACAATCTATAGGGGAACCAGGCACACAATTAACAATGAGAACATTCCATATTGGTGGAGCTGCTTCTGGTTCTGCGGAGGACGATTCAGTAACAACCCTTAGAGGCGGTACTGTAGTCTTTGAATCTTCTTTAAAGACAGTAGAGAAGAAGAATGGAGAAGCAATTGTTATCTCAAGGAATGGAGTCTTAACAATTCAAGATGAAGATGAAAATCTGTTAGAGAAATATTCAATACCTTATGGAGCTGAACTTTTGCATGCAAATAATGCGAAAGTTGAGCCAGGAACACTTATTGCAAAATGGGATCCTTTAACTTTGCCAATTATTTCTGAATTTGACGGCATTATCTCTTTCGCTGACTTAGTAGATGACGTGACTATGAATGTCGAGGTTGATGATCTTACAGGAGCATCTAAACGTGAAGTTATTGATGTCAATGATCGGCCTCTTAAGGGCAAGGGTATGACTCCAGGCATTACTGTTATAAACGATAAGAAAAAAGTTTTAGCTAATTACACATTACCTTCTAGATCTATTCTAATGAAGAATAATACTAACAAGGTGTCTGTCGGTGAGTTTATAGCCAGAGTCCCAGTTGAAGGAACTAAGACTAAAGATATTACTGGAGGTCTGCCAAGAGTTGCTGACTTATTTGAAGCACGCAAACCAAAAGATGGTGCAATATATGCAGAGGCTTCAGGTGTGCTATCTTACGGCAAAGAGACAAAGGGAAGAAAGCGACTTGTTATCACTCCTGAAAATGGTGAGCCTACAGAGATGCTAATTCAAAAATACAGAGCAGTATCATTTTTAGAGGGAGATATGGTAGAGAGAGGAGATATTCTTTGCCATGGCCCCGTAGACACACATAGCTTGTTGGCTCTCCATGGCGTTGAAGAGCTTGCTAAACATTTAATATCTGAAGTGCAGGATGTTTATAGACTTCAGGGTGTTGTCATCAATGACAAGCATATTGAAGTGATTTGTAGACAAATGATGAAAAAAGTTACCGTTACTGATGCTGGTGATAGTAATTTCTTAGAAGGTGACATTGTTCAGCTTGGAGAAATAAGAACAATTAATGCAAATCTTGAAGCTTCAGGCAAAAAGCCTGCAAAATTTGACAGAATGCTGCTTGGTATTACAAAGGCTGCGCTATCAACTGATTCATTTGTATCAGCAGCTTCATTCCAAGAAACAACAAGAGTGCTTACAGAAGCTGCAGTAACAAGCAAGAAAGATATTCTTAAAGGTTTAAAAGAAAATGTTGTAGTTGGTCGATTAATTCCTGCTGGAACAGGCTTTGCTGCAAATCAAAGAGGAAGTGTTTCATCTGAAGAAATACAGAACATTGAGGAGGCATTGAAGAAAGAGCTTTTAGAAAGCTTCCAGTAATGATTGACCGATGAAATGCACTGCTTTATTATTCACTTTTTAAAATGGCTACGATTAATCAATTAGTAAGGAACCCTCGAAGAACAAAACGTTCCAAGAGTGATGTTCCAGCATTAAAAAATTGCCCTCAAAGGAGAGGAGTTTGCACGCGTGTATACACAACCACTCCTAAAAAGCCAAACTCAGCTTTAAGGAAAGTTTGTAGGGTAAAGTTGACATCAGGTTTTGAAGTCACCTCTTACATAGGAGGCGAAGGACATAATCTACAAGAACACTCAGTAGTTCTCATAAGAGGCGGAAGAGTGAAAGACTTGCCAGGCGTTAGATACCATACTGTTAGAGGTGCACTTGATACCTCTGGCGTGTCAGAAAGAAAGCAAGGTAGATCAAAATACGGAGCTAAGAGAGCAAAGTAAAATGAGAAGAAGAGCTGCACCAAAAAGGAAAGTAATACCTGATTCAAAATACGAAAGCGAGATTGTGGCAAAGTTTATGAATCAATTAATGGTAGATGGCAAGAAATCAATTGCAGAAAAAATTGTCTATGGTGCATTTGATCAACTTGAAAAAACAATCAAAGAAAGCCCTGTAGATACTTTCAAAAAAGTATTAGATAAAGTCGCTCCAGTGGTAGAAGTAAGATCAAGAAGAATCGGAGGTGCAACTTACCAAGTCCCTGTAGAAGTTAGAGCAAAAAGAAGAACTGCTTTAGCTATGAGGTGGATAGTTGATGCCGCAAGAAAAAGAAAAGAAAAGTCTATGCCAGCTAGGCTTGCTGCAGAGCTAAGAGATGCCGTTGACGGCAAAGGGGCAGCAGTCAAGAAAAAAGAAGATGTTCACAAAATGGCTGAAGCTAATAAAGCATTCTCGCACTTCAGGTTTTAAAAATGGCTAGGAAAACTTCACTTAATCGTTACAGGAATATTGGTATATGTGCCCACGTTGATGCGGGTAAAACAACAACAACAGAGAGAGTCTTATTCTATACAGGAATATCTCATAAGATTGGGGAAGTTCATGATGGCGCAGCAGTTATGGACTGGATGGAGCAAGAGCAAGAGAGAGGCATTACTATTACATCTGCTGCCACAACCTGTTTTTGGAAAGGAATGGATCAGCAATTTGCTGAGCATAGAATCAACATTATCGATACTCCAGGTCACGTAGATTTTACAATTGAAGTTGAAAGATCTCTGAGGGTCCTAGATGGTGCTGTAGTCGTATTTTGTGGCTCCTCTGGAGTACAGCCTCAATCTGAGACTGTTTGGAGACAAGCTAATAAATATTCAGTACCAAGAATTGTCTTTGTTAATAAGATGGATAGAGCTGGAGCTGATTTTGAACGAGTAGTTGATCAGATTAGAGATAGGTTAGGAGCTACAGTTGTACCGATTCAATACAACATTGGAGCAGAAGATGAATTCAAGGGAGTGATTGACCTTATTAAGATGAAGACCATCAGATGGAGTGAAGATGACATGGGGTCTACATTTGAGTATACAGCTATTCCTGAAGATCTTACTTCTAAGTGCGAAGACTTGAGAGAACAACTTGTTGAGGCAGCCGCTGAAGCAAATGAGACATTAATGGAAAAATATCTTGATTCTGGAGAACTAACGGAAGATGAGATAAAGCAAGGCTTAAGGGAGAGAGTTTTATCAAATGAAATTACTTTGGCGCTATGTGGTTCAGCATTTAAGAATAAAGGTGTTCAGGCAGTGCTGGATGCTGTTATTGAATTCTTGCCTGCTCCCGACGAAGTTAAAGCAATAGAAGGCGTAAATCCAAAAACTGATGCACCAACAAAAAGATCTTCTAGTGATGAGGAGCCATTTTCGGCACTTGCATTCAAGATTGCTACAGATCCATTTGTTGGAAACTTGACATTTATTCGTGTTTATTCTGGTGTGCTAAATCAAGGCGATGGGGTAGTGAATACAGTAAAGGATGAAAAAGAGAGAATAGGAAGAATGGTTCAAATGCATTCCAATAACAGAGAAGAGATAAAAGAGGTTCGGGCCGGAGATATTGCAGCCTGCATAGGTCTAAAGAATGTTACTACAGGTGATACCTTGTCAGACCCTTCTAATTTAGTTGTTCTAGAGAGAATGGAGTTTCCAGATCCAGTTATATCACTCGCTGTTGAGCCTAAATCAAAGCCTGACCAAGAAAAAATGTCAATTGCATTAGGTAAGCTTGCTCAAGAAGACCCTTCATTTAGAGTTTCAACTGATGAAGAATCAGGCCAGACAATCATTTCTGGAATGGGAGAACTACACCTAGAAGTTTTGGTTGAAAGAATGAAGAGAGAGTTTAGTGTTGAAGCAAATGTTGGCAAACCTCAAGTTGCATACAGAGAGGCAATTACACAACATGTAGAAGTTGAATCTAAATACGCAAAACAATCTGGAGGAAGAGGACAGTATGGGCATGTGCTTATAAGAATGGAGCCATGCGAAGAGGAATTTGAGTTTGTAGATGAAATTAAAGGTGGTGTAATACCAAAAGAATACATCCCTGCAGTTTCCAAAGGAGTTAAAGAGCAATTGCAAAACGGTGTAATTGCAGGATACCCATTACTAGGTGTTAAGGTTACGCTTTATGATGGTTCCTATCATGAAGTTGATTCCAGTGAAATGGCATTTAAACTGGCAGGATCCATGGCAGCTAGAGATGGTGCCATGAAGGCAAAACCAATTTTATTAGAGCCGATGATGGAAGTTGAAGTTGTTACGCCAGAAGACTATATGGGCGATGTCGTAGGTGACTTAAATAGAAGACGTGGACAGGTTCAAAGTATGGATGACTTGCCTTCTGGGAAAGCAATTAAAGCCTTGGTTCCGTTAGCAGAAATGTTTGGTTATGCAACAGATTTAAGGTCTGCAACCCAAGGTAGAGCAACTTATACCATGGAGTTTGAAAAGTACCTTGAAGTGCCTTCAAATTTAACCGAACAAATTATTAATAAGAATTAATAATATTCTTTGACACTCCCTCTCTAAAGCCTTAAAATCGTGGTCTTTCGAAAATTAAAAGGGATATGGAACAACAAAAAATAAGAATTAAATTGAAGGCTTTCGATCATAAGTTGATAGATAAGTCTACAAAAGAAATTCTAGATACCGTTACAAAAACTGGCGCTAAAGTAGTTGGCCCAATTCCTTTGCCTGTAAAAAAAGAAAAACTCACAGTTTTAATATCTCCCCATAAAGATAAAGATGCTAGAGATCAGTATGAAACAAGAACTCACAAAAGGCTCTTTGATATTGTAAACCCAACTGAACAGACTGTAGATGCCTTAATGAGACTTGATATAGCAGCAGGTGTTGACGTCAAAATAACTTTAAATTAATCATGTTAGGCTTAATTGGAACAAAAAAAGGTATGACGCGCGTCTTTAAGGAAGATGGTGCCTCCATTCCTGTTACTGTTATTGAAATATGTAAAAGTAAAATAGTCCAAAGAAAGACAGCAGAAAAAGATGGTTACTTTGCTATACAAGTAACTTATGGCTCAAAGAAAAATGTTTCTAAATCATTAGCTAAAAAGTTTTCAGAAAATAAAGCTAATACAGGCTATCTGACAGAATTTAACTTAACTGAAGAAGAGTTCAATAATCTATCAGAAATTTCTGAAATATCTCTTGAATCAATACAAAGCCCATCAGTTGTTGATGTTTCGGGAATATCAAAGGGTAAAGGGTTTGCAGGGGTTGTTAAAAGACATAACTTTAAAACTCAAGATGCTACTCATGGTAACTCCCTTTCACATAGAGCCCCTGGCTCAATCGGACAATGTCAATTTCCTGGAAGAGTATTCAAGGGTAAAAAGATGGCAGGCCAGATGGGTAATAAGAAGGTAACCATACAAAATTTAGAGATTGAAAGCATTGATACAGAAGATAATGTATTGCTTGTTAAAGGTGCAATTCCAGGCTCAATAGGGTCATTTATTAAAATTCTTCCATCAATTAAAAGTGATGCAAATGAAATGTTCACCATTGCTGAACCAACAACAAAAGAAGAAGTTAAAGTTCCAGAAGAGAACATAGAAATAGCATCAGAAAATTTAAAAGATTCTAATACAGATGAAGAACAATTAGATGCAGTTTCACAAGATGCTGAAGCTGAGCCAGAATTAGATTCATCAGATGAGAGTGCTGCAGATGCTGAGCCCGAATCTGAAGACAAGAAAGGGAAAGAAGATGCCTAAAGCTGTAGAAAAAGAAAAAACTTCAACACCAAAATTGCCAGCTGAAATTTTTTCTGTTGATTTCAATCCATCCCTAATACATCAAGCATTGACTAGCTATCTTGCTAATGAAAGACAAGGCTCCGTTTTATTAAAAAATAGATCTGCTGTTAGGGGCGGAGGCAAAAAGCCTTACAGGCAAAAAGGTACAGGCAGGGCAAGAGCTGGCACCATTCGAAGTCCTATTTGGGTAGGCGGAGGAGTAACTTTCGCGAATGTAAAAAATTATGAAAAGAAAATAAATAAAAAAATGGCGAAAAAAGCCATTTCTTCAATTCTCTCAAAATTTAAATCAGAAAAAAGATTACAGCTGGTAGAAGATATTGCCTTCAAAGAACCAAAAACAAAATTGGCAAAAAACTTTTTTGAAAAAATGAAGCTAGACTCAGCATTACTGATCACTTCTGATGCAGATCAGAACACAATGCTGGCAATTAGAAATCTGAAAGGGTTTTCTTTCTTAGATGCTACTGACATTAACCCATACGACCTGATTAAAGCTAAGAATCTTTTAGTAACTCATTCAGCAGTCCCGAAAATTAAGGAGCTTTTAAATGTTAAATGAGAGATCCTACACCACAATAATTAGCCCAGTCATCAGTGAAAAATCAGCTATACAAAAGTCAAACTCAAATACTTATGTTTTCAAGGTTGCTAAAGATGCTAATAAGAAGGAAATTATCTCCTCAGTTGAAGAAATTTTTGGTGTCAAAGTGAGTTCAGTAAGAGTTTTAAATACAAAATTTAAAAATAAAAGAAATAGATTCGGAAAATATAAAACTGGAACTTATAAGAAAGCATACATAACTCTAGAAGATGGAAAAGAAATTAACTTGGAGAACCCTTTTAAATAATGGCTATTATTAAAGCAAAACCAACTTCCCCAGGCAGAAGATTCAGAGTTCAGATTAAAACAGACCTATTCAAAGGCAGGCCTGAAAAATCTCTTATTGAGTCAAAGAATAGAATTTCAGGAAGAAATAATAATGGGAGAATTACTGTTAGACATAAAGGCGGAGGTCACAAGAGGCTTTATAGAATTATTGATTTTAAACGAAATAAATTTGATATCGAAGGGACTGTATCAAGAATTGAATATGACCCTAACAGATCAGCGAATATAGCTCTTATAGAATATAAGGATGGTGAAAAGGCTTACATTATTGCTCCAAAACAGCTAAAAGAAAATTCAATAATTATGTCTGGCGATAAGGCTCCTATAAAGCCAGGAAATTCATTACCACTAAAAGAGATTCCACAAGGTACAGAAGTTCATTGTGTTGAGATGAGACCTGGTAAAGGCGCTCAATTAATAAGATCTGCTGGCACTACGGCTAGGATTGTTGCTAAAGAAGGAAAATATGCAACTTTGCGACTTAGTTCAGGAGAGATGAGAAAGATACTTCTAAGCTGCAGAGCCACTGTAGGGGTGATTGCCAATGAACAACATAATCTCAAATCTTTAGGCAAGGCAGGCGCAAAAAGATGGAGAGGGGTAAGACCAACAGTGAGAGGGGTTGCCATGAATCCAGTTGACCATCCACACGGAGGTGGAGAAGGAAAGACATCTGGAGGAAGAAATCCAGTATCACCATGGGGCACTCCAACCAAAGGATATAGAACAAGAAAACCAAAGCCTAGTGATAAATTAATTGTGAAAAGGAGATATAAGTAATGGCAAGATCTAGTAAAAAAGGACCTTTTGTTGACTCTTCGCTTGAAAAGAAAGTCATAAAAGCAAAAGAAACTAATGATAGAAAGCCTATAAAAACTTGGTCTCGAGCTTCGATGATTACACCAGATATGGTCGGCATAACTATTGGGGTTCATAATGGCAGGCAGCATATCCCAGTTTTTATTAAAGAAGATATGGTTGGGCAAAAGCTTGGAGAGTTTTCAATGACTAGAACATTCAAACTTCATTCAGGAGATAGAAAGGTTAAAAAGGCATAAAAATGGAAGTAAGAGCATATCTGAGAGGAGCAAGATTATCACCACAAAAAGCTGGTTTGGTTGCTGATCAAGTCAGAGGTTTAGATGTTGAAAAAGCGTTAGATATTCTAACTTTCTCTAAAAAGAAGGGAGCAAGTCTTATCAAAAAATTACTCGATTCAGCAATTTCAAATGCAGAGAACAATGAAAATGCAGATATTGATAATTTGAGAATTAAGTCAATTATCGTTAATAAAGGCTTGGTTATGAAGAGAATAAAAATCAGAGCAAGAGGTAGGGCAGATAGAATGCGTAAGCCTCTATGTAATATTGAAATTAAATTAACTGAAAAATTACAGGAGGCAAAAGATGGGTCAGAAAGTTAATCCTGTAGGCTTTAGATTAGGCACCTCTCGAGAACATGATTCTGTATGGTATGCCAAGGCTAAAGACTATTCAGCTCTTGTGACAGAAGATATCAATATTAGACAAAGAGTAAAAGAGATTCTTCCACAAGCTCCTATTAGTTCAATAACTATCAAAAGAACTATGGAAGAGCTGATAGTCGACATTAATACTTCTAGACCAGGAGTAGTTATTGGAAAAAAAGGCGAAGAAATTGAAAAAATCAAGAAAGAGCTAAAGAAAATTATTAACCAAGAAGTTAAATTGAATGTGGTTGAAGTAAAACAACCTGATTTAGAAGCTCAACTTGTTGCCAATTCAGTGACTCAGCAGCTTGAAAAAAGAATTATGTTTAGAAAGGCTATGAAGAGAGCAGTTCAAAATACCATGAGACAAGGGGCAAAAGGAATAAAAATTGAAGTATCTGGAAGGTTAAATGGAGCAGAAATTGCAAGGTCTGAATGGTACAGGGAAGGAAGAGTGCCTCTTCATACCCTAAAAGCTGACATTGATTATGCTACCAGCGAAGCTTTAACAACATATGGAATTTTAGGTGTAAAAGTTTGGATTTATAGGGGAGACAAATAATGCTTCAACCAAAGAAAACAAAATTTAGAAAACAAATGAAAGGTAGAAACAATGGTTTTGCTTCAGGTGGTGCATCTGTTTCTTTTGGTGATTTTGCACTTAAAGCTACAACACATGGAATGTTAACTTCAAGACAAATTGAAGCAGCCAGGAGAGCACTGGTTAGATATATAAAAAGAGGTGGAAAGGTATGGATAAGAGTTTTTCCTGATAAGCCAATAACTAAGAAACCTCTTGAAACTAGACAAGGTAAAGGTAAGGGTAATGTTGAATATTGGGCTAGCCCAATTAAGCCTGGAAAGATTATTTATGAAGTTGCAGGTGTCAGTGAAAAAGATGCAAGAAGAGCTTTTGAATTAGCATCTGCTAAGTTGCCTATGCAAACAACTTTTGTTAAGAGAGGAACTCATGCCTAAAAATAAAACTAAAGATTTTGCCTCAATGAATAAAGAACAACTTAAAAAAGAACTTTTAGCTCAAAGAAAACAGTTGTTTGAAAGCAATTTCAAACATAAAATGGGCCAGCTTAAAGAAAGTCACTTACTCAAAGAGACAAGAAATAACATCGCACGAATAAAAACGGAGATGAATAGAAATGGCAGCTAAAACACTGCAAGGCTTAGTAACAAGCCAAAAGATGAATAAGACTGTAACTGTTAAAGTTGGCAGGAGAACCAAGCATCCAAAATATGGCAAATATATTAGTTTATCTACTAAGTATCATGTGCATGATGAGAAAGAGATTTGCAAAGAAGGAGATCTTGTTTTAATTCAAGAGTGTAAGCCTATTTCTAAAACTAAGAGCTGGAAGCTTGTAGAGGTAGTGAGGAAAGGAGAATCTTAATGATACAAACACAAAGCATGCTTAAAGTTGCTGATAATAGTGGAGCAAGAGAAGTAATGTGCATTAAAGTCTTGGGAGGCTCTAAAAGAAGAACTGCAAACATAGGTGATGTTATTAAGGTTGCAGTTAAGGCAGCACTGCCACAAAGCAAAATAAAAAAAGGATCCGTTATGAATGCGCTAATAGTTAGAACAAAAACTGGTGTAAGAAGGTCGGATGGTTCAAAAATAGGTTTTGATGAGAATGCTGTTGTTTTGTTGAACAATAATAGAGATCCAATAGCAACTAGAATCTTTGGTCCAGTAACAAGAGAGCTTAGATCTGCTAAATATATGAAGATTGTATCACTTGCTCCGGAGGTGCTTTAATGAAACCGAAAAATACAAAACTAAGAGAAGGTGACGAAGTAATAGTTATCTCAGGTAAAGAAAAAGGCAAGAGAGGGAATATTAAACAAATAATTGGGTCTAGATGTGTTATTAATGATCTTAATTTATCTAAAAGACATACCAGGCCAAATCCACAGCTTGGCATTACAGGCGGCATAGTTGAAAAAGAAATGCCTATTGAGTTATCTAATGTAATGATTTGGAATAGTGCTGCAAAAAAAAGAGACCGTATTGGGTTTAAGCAAGATGGGGATAAAAAAACAAGAGTATTTAAATCAACAGGCAAAGAGATTAAATAATGAGACTAAAAGATAAATATACCAAAGAGATTGCTCCTTCCTTAAAAGAAAAACTAGGGTTCAAGTCAATCATGGAAGTTCCAAGACTTAAAAAAATAACTATAAATATGGGTGTTGGTGAAGCGTCTAAAGATAAAGGTGTGCTTGAAAATGCTGTTAGAGATCTTGAATCTATCGCCGGTCAAAAGCCAGTTGTCACTAAAGCAAGAAAGGCAGTTTCAAGTTTTAAAATCAGAGAGGAATACCCAATAGGCTGCAAGGTTACACTCAGAGGCAATAAGATGTATGACTTCTTTGAAAGACTTATAAATCTTGCTATACCAAGGGAAAAAGATTTTAGAGGATTGAGTCCCAAATCTTTTGATGGTCAAGGTAATTATAACCTAGGCATAAAGGAGCAAATTATCTTCCCAGAGATTGATTATGACAAAGTAGACAAGTTAAGAGGTATGGATATTGCTATAACAACATCAGCTAAAACGGATTCAGATGCACAACAGCTTCTTGCTGAATTTAATTTTCCATTTAGAGGTAGAAATGGCTAGGAAAGCAATTGTAGAGAGAGAAAAGTTAAAGATTAAATTGGTAGCCAAATATGCTGCTAAAAGGCTAGAGCTAAAAGAAGCACAAAAAAAAGCCACAACCTTTGAAGAAAAGCTTGAAGCACAAAGACAGCTACAAAAACTCCCAAGAAGATCAAATCCAAACAGGGTTGTAAGGAGATGTTCTTTAACAGGAAGACCAAAAGGAGTTTATAGAAAATTTGGCCTTAGCAGATCAAAGCTTAGAGAATTAGCTATGAGTGGCAAACTACCAGGAGTAAAAAAATCAAGTTGGTAATATCATGACAGATCCAGTAGCAGACCTTTTAACGAGAATTAGAAATGCCCATTTAAGAGGCAAGGAGACTGTTAATGCTCCCTTTTCTAAATTAAAGCATGAAATTCTTCAACTTTTAGCAAAAGAAGGATACATCATAGCTGTAAAAAAAGTGAAGAAAGAATTCGATGAGCTTGAGATTACACTTAAGTACGTTAACGATGCTCCAGTTATTAAAGAAATTACAAGAGAATCACGACCAGGCTTAAGAAAATATCTAAGTTATAAAGATATTAAGCCATATAAAGGTGGGCTAGGAATAAAAGTTATATCCACAAGCAAAGGATTATTAACAGATAAGCAAGCTATCAAAGATCAGATTGGTGGCGAAGTAATTTGTAGGGTTTTTTAATTATGTCTAGAGTTGCTAAAGAACCAGTCATTATACCAAGCGGTGTTCAGGTTAGTGCTGAAGGTAGAAACATTACTATTAAGGGGCCTAAAGGAGAGCTAAAGCTAGAGATTCATCCATTAGTTAAGTTTGAGATTACTGAAAACCAAATACAAGTAATGTGGGAAAGAGATGAAGATAGGGCAATGGCAGGAACAATGAGAGCTCTAATTTCAAATGATGTTACTGGTGTAAGTGAAGGATATACAAAAAATATTAAGCTAAATGGTGTTGGTTATAGAGCTAATGTCCAAGGTAAAAAAATTACTTTAACTTTAGGATTCTCACACCCTGTAGAATATGAACTGCCTGAGGGTATTGAAGCTAAATCTGAAAATCAAACAGAATTTAATCTTACATCGAATAATAAACAACAGCTTGGTCAGGTATGTGCAGAAATACGAGCTTTCAGGCCGCCTGAACCATACAAAGGTAAGGGTATATTTGTAGATAATGAGCACGTTGTCCGAAAAGAAAGGAAAAAAGCAGCAGGATAAATATGAGTACAGAATTAGCAAGAAATAGAAGGGCAAAAAAACTAAGAGCTCAATTACAAAAAAGAGGATTTTTAAGGATTGCTGTTCTAAGAACAAATAATCATATTAGCGCACAGCTAATTGACTCTAGCAATGGAAATGTCTTATCAACAGTTTCAACTCTGCAAAAAGCATTAAAAATGAAATCTGGAGGCAATATGGATGCAGCAAAAGTAGTTGGCACCGAAATTGCTAAGCGATCAATTGAGCTTGGCCACAAAAAGGTTACTTTCGATAGATCAGGATACAGGTATCATGGTCGTGTTAAAGCATTGGCTGAAGGAGCAAGAGAAGGAGGCTTAGAATTCTAATGGAAAATTCTGAATTACAAGGCATGCAGCAGCAAGACACACTTGTAGAAAAATTAGTACAAGTTAATAGAGTGGCAAAGACTGTCAAAGGTGGAAGAGTTATGTCTTTCACTGCGCTTACTGTTGTTGGAGATGGTAACGGTAGAGTTGGATACGGAAGAGGAAAAGCCAAAGAGGTTCCTGTTGCAATTCAAAAAGCACTTGACGAAGCAAAAAGAAGTCTAGTCAATGTGAATTTAAACGGGAATACCATCTGGTATCCGATTAATGAAAAAAGCTCAGCTACAAAGGTTTACATGCAGCCTGCTTCTGAAGGTACAGGTATCATTGCTGGAGGAGCAATGAGATCGGTGCTTGAATTAGTGGGAATAAAGAATGTTTTGGCAAAATGTTATGGCTCTACAAACCCAATTAATGTTGTGAGAGCAACAATTAATGGCTTATCAAAAATGGAATCACCAGAACAAGTTAAGGAACGTAGAAAGTAAAATGGCAAAGCTCAAGGTAACACAATTAAAAAGTTTAATAGGCAGGAAAAAGAATCATAGACTTTCTGTTAAAGGTCTTGGGCTTAAAGGTATTGGGGACTCTAGAGTTTTAGATGATACTCCATCGATTAGAGGAATGATCAATCAGGTAAGTTATATGGTTTCTGTAGAAGAGGTGAAATAGATGGAAGAATTATCATTAAATAATATAAACGATACAGCCTCTCGTAAGGATAGAAAAAGAGTAGGCAGAGGCACCGGATCAGGTACAGGAAAAACTTCTGGACGAGGTCACAAAGGCCAAAAATCTCGATCAGGCGGAAATATAAGGCCTGGGTTTGAAGGCGGACAAATGCCATTGCAAATGAGATTGCCAAAATTTGGTTTTAGCTCGAGAGTATCAAGAATTACAGAGAGTATTAATGTTTCTCAACTTAGTAAAGTGAAGACAATTGATATTAAGTCTCTAAAAGAACTTGGGCTTATAAAGAAAAGTACAAAAAAGGTGAAAATCTTTGGTGAGGGAAAACTTCTATCAAAGGTAACAGATGAGAATATTAAAACCTCTAAGGGAGTAACTTTTGAGTAATACAATGTCAGAATTATGGAGCAGATTAGGCTTCTTAGCTTTTGCATTACTTATATACAGGCTCGGAACTCATATTCCAATACCAGGAATTAATCCCGAGCAAGTTGCAGCACTTTTCCAGCAAAGCCAAGGCACAATACTACAATACTTTAATCTCTTCTCAGGTGGAGCATTAGAGAGAATGAGTATCTTTGCTTTGAGTGTAGTGCCATACATTTCTTCTGCCATTGTCATGCAGCTTTTTTCAAACTCCTTACCCTACTTGCAGGAATTAAAAAAAGAAGGCCAATCAGGCAGAAATAAGATCACACAATATACAAGATACGGAACAGTTATTTTTGCTCTAGTGCAATCAACTGCACTAACAGTAACTCTGCAGACTGCTGGGCTCATAGATTCTGGTAGTTTATTTCAAGCAATTGTAGCAATATTATCAATTGTTGCTGGAACAGTCTTTTTGATGTGGCTTGGTGAGCAAATTTCTGAAAGAGGAATTGGAAATGGAATTTCATTATTAATCGCAACAAGTATTATTGTTGGTGTACCAAGAGCATTTGGACAAGCATTAGAGCAAACGCAACAAGGTGATTTGAATTATCTTCTGCTAATAGTTTTAGGCATACTATCAATTGTAATTGTCGCTTTTGTAGTTTTTGTTGAGAATGCTCAAAGAAAAATTACTGTAAATTATGCACAAAGACATCAGGTTAGAGGAATGGTGCAAGCACCTTCAAGCTTCTTGCCATTAAAATTAAATATGTCTGGAGTTATTCCAGCAATATTTGCTAGCACTTTTTTATTATTTCCAGCTTCACTATCTTCATGGTTTGGAAATATTGATGGACTTGGCGGTCTTCAAGAATTTGCTTTGTATTTGAATCCTGGTCAACCTCTGTATATTTTACTTTTTGTTATCTTAATAGTTTCATTTTGTTATATTTGGCTTGCTCTTACATTTAACTCAAATGATATAGCTGACAACTTAAAGCGAGGTGGAGCCTTTATACCAGGCATAAGGCCAGGCGAACAAACAGCAAGCTTTATTGATCTAATTCTTTCTCGATTAACAGTTTTTGGCGCATTTTATTTATCATTGGTTTGCATACTGCCACTAATGCTTATAAATAGCTTCGGAATATCATTTTACTTAGGCGGAACATCAGTATTAATTGTAGTTGTTGTGCTATTAGATCTGCAAAGACAAATTCAGTCATATGTTATGAGCGAACAATATGCATCTATATTAAAAAATGCTAATATTTCGAGCTCAAAAAAGAGTAGAAGAAGATGAAAGTAAGATCATCAATAAAAAAAATATGCAAAGACTGCAAAGTGGTCAAAAGAACAGGTACTTTGTTTGTTATTTGCAAAAATAAAAGACATAAACAAAGACAAGGATAATTATGGCTAGAGTAGGTGGAGTAAATATACCAGATAACAAGCACGTTGATGTGTCTTTAACTCATATTTTTGGTATTGGCAGGAAAACTGCTCAAGATATTTGCACTAAGCTCAAAATTAGATTTGATCAGAAAGTTGCTAACTTGTCAGAAGCTGATTTAGACAAGATTCGTGAAGAATTGAAAAACTTTCAGATTGAAGGAGATTTAAGAAGGGACATCAATTTTAATATAAAACGATTAATGGATTTAGGTTGTTACAGAGGGATAAGGCATAGAAAAGGTCTACCTCTAAGAGGACAGAGAACAAAAACTAATGCAAGAACTAGAAAAGGGCCTAGGAAACCAATAAGAGCATAATGGCTGGGAAAAAGAAAAATAAAAGATTAGTTACTGATGGCATCGCACATATAAATGCATCATTTAATAACACTATTGTAATGATTACTGATATGGGTGGAAATGCACTTTGTTGGGCAACATCTGGAGGTCAAGGCTTTAAAGGGTCAAGAAAAAGCACTCCATTTGCAGCACAGATTGCAGCAGAACGTGCTGGGACTATGGCAAAAGACATGGGAATGATAAACCTTGAAGTCAGAGTAAAAGGACCAGGTGCAGGCAGAGAGTCTTCAATTAGAGCACTTAATGGCTGCGGGCTAAGAATTAATAAAATTACGGACGTAACGCCTCTTCCTCATAATGGATGTAGGCCACCAAAAAAGAGAAGAGTGTAATGGCAAGATATACAGGACCAAGATTAAGGCTTTCTAGAAGGGAAGGAACAGATTTAATGCTGACTACTGGAACAAGGGCAATTGAATCTAAATGCAAGTTCGAAAATAAGCCTGGAAATTCTGTTTCACGAGGCAGGTTGTCAGATTATGGAACACAGCTAAGAGAGAAACAAAAAGTAAAAAGAATGTACGGTTTATTAGAAAAGCAATTTAGAAATTGTTATCTAAAAGCAACAAAAGCTAAAGGAAATACAGGGGAAAATCTGCTGAATATCCTTGAATCAAGGCTAGACAATGTCGTTTATAGGATGGGGTTTGGAGTTACTAGGGCTGAAGCGAGACAGATGGTCACACATAAGTCAATTGAAGTGAATGGTAAATGTGTAAATATTCCTTCATACAATGTAAAACCAGAAGATGAGGTTTCAGTAAGAGACAAAAGCAAAGATCAACTAAGAATTAAGGCTGCAGTGCAACTCGCCAAAAATAAGGATAAGCACAGCTGGCTTGACGTAAGTCTTGATGAAATGACAGGAAAGTTTCTAAGTTATCCAGACAGATCTGAATTGAGTTCTGAGATAAATGAGAATTTAATCATTGAGTTGTACTCAAAATAATAGAGGGAATTATGGAAGATAAATTAAATGTTTTAGCACCGGAAGTTGTTAAAGTTGATGAGATTGATAGTAATAATATCAAGATAGTATTAGAGCCATTTGAAAGAGGCTTCGGTTACACAGTAGGACATAGCCTTAGAAGAATTTTGCTCTCATATATGCCTGGTGCTGCCGTTACAGAAGTAAAAATCGATGGAGTTTCTCATGAATATGGAACTATAGAAGGTGTTAAAGAGGATATACTAGATATTCTTTTAAACCTTAAAGATCTGGCAATTAAATTAGATGGCCCAACAGAGGCAGAGTTAAAGCTTGATGTTAAAACGCCTAAAACTATTACAGCATCAGATTTAGTGTTACCAGCTGGAGTAGAAGTTGTAAATCCTGACCATGTTATAGCGACATTGGTAGAACCAAAGAAACTTGTGATGACTTTGAAAGTTAAAAGAGGCATAGGTTACGTTCCTGCAGAACAAAATGCTAATAAAAGCATAGATAGCCTCCATCTAGATGCAATTTATTCTCCAATCAAGAGAGTTAATTATAAAGTTGAGAACGCAAGAGTTGAGAATAGAACTGACCTGGATAAACTTATACTTGATCTTGAGACAGACGGTACAATAGATGCAAAACAGGCAATTAAATATGCAGCAACAATTATGCAGCATCAATTGTCCGTTTTTGTCGATGAAGAGCTTGTCTCTAGAAAAGAGAAAAGAAAAGACAAATACGATTTTGATCCTCTGCTTTTACGATCAATAGAGGAACTAGAATTAACTGTCAGATCAACTAATTGTTTGAAAGCGGAAAATATTTTCCTTATTGGGGATCTTATCCAAAGAGCAGAAATGGACTTATTAAAAACACCAAACCTTGGAAAAAAATCACTTAATGAGATCAAAGATGAGCTGGCATCAAGAGGTTTATCTCTTGGCACAGTTCTTAAAAATTGGCCTCCAATGTAATATGAGACATAGAAAATTAAGCAGAAGATTTAGCAGAACTTCCTCACATAGACAAGCTATGATGAGAAACTTAGCTATTTCTATAGTTGAGCATGAAATTATCAGAACAACTGTTGAAAAGGGTAAAGAACTAAGAAGGTTTTTAGAGCCTTTAATCACAAAATCTAAATTAGATAACTTACATACCAGAAGAGTAGTATTGTCAAAATTAGGCTCCAAGGATGCTGTCAAAAAATTATTTAATGATCTTGGTCCCAGGTTTATTGATGTAAAAGGGGGCTATCTTAGAGTTATAAAAGCTGGATTTAGAGAAGGCGATAAAGCTGATATGTGCTATGTAGAGCTCACAAGAAGAGTTGAGATTGCTGAAAAATTAGATCAGACAGTAGATTTAAATGAATCAGCTTCAGATAAGCTTGACGATATTGATCAGGCTTCACTAGAAGTTGCCAAAGAACAGCCAACTGCAAAAGAAGAAGCACCAAAGAAAACAGCTGC
>JAYPTH010000003.1:40044-74002 GCA_038133485.1 Gammaproteobacteria bacterium
AAAGAAGAAGCACCAAAGAAAACAGCTGCCAAAAAACCAGCAGCTAAAGAAGAAGCACCAAAGAAAACTACCAAAAAAGAACAACCAAAAGAAAGCTGGTGGTCTAGATTTTTAAAGTAGTTTCAGCACATTGCCTGTGTAAGACTTTTTGCTACCCATAATTTTTTTAACATCTCCCTCCGCAACAATATTTCCTCCTCCATCGCCACCTTCAGGACCAAGATCGATGATCCAATCAGAACACTTAATTACATCTAAATTATGCTCAATGACAAGAACAGAATTGCCTTTATTTACAAGACTGCTTAATACATCCATAAGCATTTGAATATCAGAAAAATGAAGACCTGTTGTTGGTTCATCTAGAACATAAAGCGTCTTGCCAGTATCTCTTTTGGAGAGTTCCTTAGATAATTTTACTCTCTGTGCTTCCCCGCCAGAAAGGGTATTTGCTGCTTGTCCAAGCTTTATATATGAAAGACCAACTTCTTTTAAAGTTTGTAATTTCTTAAAAATCTGAGGTATTGAGCTAAAGAAATCTAGGGCTTCTTCAACTGTCATTTCTAATATTTCATGAATATTTTTCTTTTTAAATTTAATTTCAAGCGTATCTTCTCTAAACCTTTTGCCTTTACACACGTCACACTCAACAAAAAGATCAGGCAAGAAATGCATTTCAACCTTTACCCAGCCCTCTCCTTTACAATTCTCACATCTACCCCCTTCAACATTAAAGCTAAATCTCCCCGGTTTATATCCTCTAGCACGCGACTCTGAGGTATTAGAGAAAATATCTCTAATATGAGTAAATAAACCAGTATAGGTAGCAGGATTTGATCGTGGAGTTTTTCCTATTGGGCTTTGATCGATTGATATTAATTTATCAATATTATCCTCACCCAAGAGCTTATCGTAGATTGTTTTCTCTGGAATTTTAGTTCCGTGAATTTTATTTTGAACAGCTGGAATAAGAGTATGATTAATAAGAGAAGATTTTCCAGAACCCGATACTCCTGTTATGCAGACAAACCGATTAAGAGGAATATCCACATTCACATCGTTAAGATTATTTGTTTTTGCGCCTGATAAAAAAATACTCTTATTGCCTTCCACTCTTTTTTTGCTCTTTATAGCAATAGTTAGTTCCTTAGATAAGTATTTTGAGGTAAGTGATTTTTTGTTTGTAATTATTTCAGATAACTGTCCTTGTGTGACAATTTTGCCACCATGAATTCCTGCCCCAGGACCCATATCAATTATATGATCTGCAGCTTTTATCATTTCTTCATCATGCTCTACAACAATAACAGTATTTCCAAGGTCTCTAAGTTTAAGAAGTGTATTGATCAACTTTTGATTATCTCTTTGATGTAAGCCTATTGACGGCTCATCAAGAACATAGATTACGCCCACAAGCCCAGATCCAATTTGGCTTGCAAGCCTAATTCTTTGAGCTTCTCCACCAGAAAGGGTTTGTGCGCCTCTAGAAAGGTTAAGGTAATCTAGACCTACATCAACTAAAAAAGAAAGTCTAAGTTCTATTTCATTGCTAATCTTTTGTGCAATCTCAGATTTATTTCCTGTTAAGCTAAGATTCTTAATAAGATCCAATGCATCTAAAATTTTTAGATTGCTAATTTCTGGAAGACTCATATCTTCTACAAATACATTTCTGGCAGTTTTATTTAACCTGTACCCTTGGCATGAAAGACATGTTTGCTCCGATATGTAAGAACTTATCTTATCTCTTATAAATAATGAATCTGTACGCTGATATTGTCTCTCTAAAGCAGGGATAACGCCCTCGAAATATTCCTCTTTTTGCTCTTGTGAGCTTAGATCTTTAAAACTGATTTTTTTTCTTAAACCATGCAGAATGATGTTTTTATTTTTCTCAGATATTTTGCTCCAAGGTTTATCAATCTCTTCATCAATATATTCAAGCAGCCCAATAAGCTTACTCTGGTAGTATGGAGTATTCCATGGCTCTATACATCCCTGGGCAATGCTTAGATTTTTATATTTAATTATTTTGTCTTCATCAAAATATGAGTTAACTCCCAATCCATCGCACTCCTCACAAGCTCCACTTGGATTATTGAAAGAAAAAATTTTAGGTTCTAGTTCTTGAACAGAGAAATTACACTTTGGACAAGCGTGCTTGTTTGATAGCCTGTAGCTTCTTTCATCGCAAAAGATATCTACACTACCGCCTGAAAATTTAATCGAAGTTTCAAGTGATTCGGTAAGTCTTTGTTTACAGTCTTTATCATTTTCAATTAAGAGATTGTCAACAAGAACTGAGATATTGTGTTTTATGTTTTTCTCTAGAATTGGAACTTTATTAATAGCATATATTTCATTATCTACTTTTACTTTAGTAAAACCTTCAGCCATTAGTTGACCTAGAAGCTCTATGTGCTCACCTTTCCCATCCATTACTATTGGTGCAAAAATTGTAATTTTATTTCCTCGCTCTTCCCTAATAATGTCAGAAACCATTGTCATTACTGGCTTTGCTTCTAGTGGTTCTTTATGATCTGGACATTTTGGAGTACCTACTCTAGCAAAGAGTAATCGTAAATAGTCATGTATTTCTGTTATTGTGCCTACTGTTGATCTAGGGTTGTGAGATGTAGATTTTTGTTGGATTGATATAGAAGGAGACAAGCCTTCTATAGACTCTATATCGGCCTTATCCATTACAGATAAAAACTGCCTTGCATATGTTGAAAGAGATTCAACATATCTTCTTTGTCCTTCGGCATAAATTGTATCAAAAGCTAAAGAAGATTTTCCTGAACCTGAAAGACCAGTTATTACTGTAAGCTTATCTCTAGGAATTTTTAGAGATAAATTCTTTAGATTGTGAGCTTTGGCTCCTTTAATTTCAATAAACTTCAAATTGACTCTTCGATTAAGGAAAAAATATTATAGAATATCCTAATGTCTAATGGTCTAAATAAAGTATTAATTATTGGAAATCTGGGTTCGGACCCTGAGATTAAATACACTACTTCTGGAAGTGCTGTAGCAAATTTATCAATAGCCACATCTGAGAGATGGAAGGACAGAAATACTGGAGAGCAGAAAGAACAAGTAGAGTGGCACAGAGTAGTTTTGTTTGCCAGATTAGCTGAAATAGCTGAACAGTATTTGAAAAAAGGTTCAAAGGTTTTTATTGAGGGAAAGCTTCAAACCAGAGATTGGGAAGATGCTGAAGGCAAAAAGCGCTATACAACAGAAGTTATAGCAAGGGAAATGACTATGTTGGATTCAAGAACAGGTTCTGACGCCGCACCTCAACAACAGGATTCTGGGCCTGAAGAAAACTTTGAAGAAGATATTCCTTTCTAAATTTTTCTAATTACTATTGAACCGTTGGTTCCTCCAAAACCAAAAGAATTCGACATAAATGTGTTTATAGATTTGTCCTGTGATTCCATTGCAATAGGGAAGCCTTTTGCTTCTGGATCAAGACTTTCAATATTACTGCTTCCTGAAACAAAACCATGTTTCATCATTATTAGCCCATAAATGACTTCGTGGACTCCTGCTGCTCCAAGAGTATGTCCTGTAAGAGATTTTGTTGAGGAAATTAAAGGAAGATCTTCGCCAAAAGCTTCTTTTATTGCATGGAGTTCAGTAATATCTCCCACTGGTGTGCTAGTTCCATGTGTATTGATATAATCAAGCTGACCGTCAAATTTTAACCCTCTCATGCACCTTACAGCACCATCTCCAGAAGGGCTTACCAATGAATATCCATCACTTGTTTCATGAGTAGCAATAATTTCTCCATAAATTTTAGCTCCTCTTTTCTTTGCGCTCTCTAATTCTTCTAGTATTACTATGCCTGCTCCCCCAGAAGGAATAAATCCATCTCTACCTACATCATATGGTCTAGATGCTGTTTTAGGCGTGTCATTGAAGTTTGTGCTTAATGCACCCATAGCATCAAACATAATAGAACCTGTCCAATGAACATCTTCAGACCCTCCCGCAATAATAGTTTGTTGCTTTCCAAATCTAATTAGATCATAACCATGAGATATACAATGTAAGCTTGTAGTGCAAGCAGAAGAAATTGAATATGATGCTCCTTTAGTTTGAAAAAAAGTAGAAATAGCTGCAGAAGTTGTGTTGCTCATTGTTTTTGTAACTGAGTAAGGACCAATTTTTTTCAACCCTTTTTCTGCTACTGCTTCTGATACTCTTTTTAATTCTCTACTAGACCCTGTACCAGAACCGACAATGACACCTGTAGCTTCATTTTGAAGATCTTGCTCCACTAAGCCTGCATCTTCTACCGCACGCTGTGTTGCCACAAATGAATATGCCGCAGTTTCACTCATAAACCTCATAGCTTTCCTATCAATATTTGAAAAATCAGCTTCAACTGGTCCAGAAACATGGCATCTCATTCCATTTTCTATATATTCTTGATTGATCTGAAGTCCAGATTTCCCATTTTTGAGTGAGTCAGCAATGGTAATCTCATCATTACCAATCGGAGAAATTATCCCTATGCCTGTAATTACTACTCTATTCATGCTTTTAGCGTATCTTTCAAAAAAAATTCTATATAGTTTGTGTTGTCTAGTTTAATAAAGTTTTTAGTGTATTCAATGCAATTCTTTATAGAGCTATCTCGCTCTATCCTCGTTTTCTCAAAACCATTATGTGATTCAATAATTTTTTCAATCCTCTGAAAGTTGCCAGCACTCATGCAGGCATAAATTTCTTCCTTTTCTACTATCATGCTTGATTCCATTGATATTAATAGAGGGAAGGTAAGCTTTCCTTCATCTAGATCCTTATATTTTTTCTTTCCAGAAACAATCTCACTGTTAAAATCCATGAGATCATCATTGAGTTGAAAAGCATAACCAAATTCATGCCCCAATTTAAACAATATATCTAATTGTTTAGCATTAAATTCAGCATAGATGCCTATTGACTTAAGCGCTCCTGAAAAAAGGACTGCAGTTTTTGCATTGATTATTTCTTTATATTTTTCTAGTGAATTTGTTTGATTTTCTACTTCTGAGATCTGCTGAAACTCACCCTCAATTAATTTTTCTGCACATTCTATCAAGACACCAGCGATGTTTTTATTCTTAAGACTATTTAATGTTGAAAATGTCTTGGTGTAGAGATAATCACCATAAAGTAAGGCTTTCTTTGCCCCCCAGTTTTTATAAATTGTTGGCCTTCCTCTTCTAATGGGAGCATCATCAATAATATCATCATGGACTAAAGTTGAAAGGTGAATCAATTCTACAGCTGCTGCTAATTCAAGAAGTTTCTCATTTCTTATTCCAATATGACTTCCGTATAAATATACAAGTCTTGATCTAATAAACTTGCCATCATTTTCATATACATAGTTGTTTATTTCTTGAATATATTTCTGATTGGAAAATGTTATATTCTCCATTTTAAGCTTTACTTCAGCTAAAAATTCAGTTAAATTTTGTTCCTCAATTATTGGCATAACTATATTTTAAATAATGTACGCGATTATAGACACAGGAAATAGTCAAGAGAAAGTAGAAGTTGGTTCTCAGATAGAAGTAGATTTTCTTTCAGATAAGAAAAAAGGTGATGTAGTGAAATTTGAGAAAGTATTACTTGTCTCTGATGGAAAGTCACCACAAATTGGGAAACCTTATGTTTCAAAGGCTTCTGTTTCTGGAAAAGTCGTAAGCCAAGACAAGAAAGATAAAGTTTATGCAATTCAATTTAGAAGAAGAAAAGACTCAAAAAGAATAGTTGGACACAGAAGAAAAGTTACTACAATAGACATTAAGGAAATAAATAATGGCTCATAAGAAAGCAGGCGGATCCAGTAAGAATGGTAGAGATTCGAATCCTAATTTTTTGGGAGTTAAAAGATATGGTGGCCAAGCAGTAAATGCTGGCGAGATCATAGTTAGACAAAGAGGGACAAAATTTCATCCAGGCTTAAATGTTGGCATCGGAAGAGATGACACTCTTTTTGCTCTAAAGTCAGGTAATGTTGAGTTTCAGAAGAAAGGTCCAAATAAACGAAACTTTGTAAACATAGTTCCAACCAAATAATCTAAATGGCTTTTTATGATGAAGCCAGAATCAAAGTAATTTCTGGAAAAGGTGGCGATGGCTGCGTAAGCTTTCGGCGTGAGAAGTATATTCCTAAAGGAGGGCCAGATGGTGGTGATGGTGGCAAAGGTGGCGATGTTTACATTCAATTAGATAGCCAGCTTAACTCATTAGTCACATTAAAAGGAAAGAAAACATTTGCAGCGACTCCTGGAAAAGGAGGTCAAGGTAAAAATATGAAAGGTCATTCTGGTAAGGATGAGATAATATTAGTTCCTGAAGGCACAATTATTTTTCATAAAGAAACCAATGAGCAAATTGGAGAGATAACGCTTGATAATCCAAAAATATTAGTCGCAAAGGGAGGTAAAGGTGGTCTGGGTAATGCCAGGTTTAAATCCTCTACAAACCAAGCACCTCGAAAAAATACTCTTGGAGAAAAATCTGATGAAAGGAATTTATATCTTGAATTACGATTAATTGCAGATGTTGGATTACTTGGGCTTCCTAATGCTGGGAAATCTTCTTTGATCAATGCTATTACAAACTCAAAATCTAAAATTGGGTCATATGAATTTACAACTTTATCACCCTCACTTGGTATTTTAAAAGATGAACAGCACACAATAAGCATAGCAGACTTACCAGGCTTGATTGAAGGTGCTTCTGAGGGAATGGGTTTAGGAGTAAAGTTTTTAAAACATGCCTACAGAACCAAGCTACTAATTCATATCGTTGATGGTTCTGCTGGAATTGAAGATGCTATGAAATCTTATCTCGTCATTGAAAATGAGTTGAAAAAGTTTTATTTAGATTTCACCAAACAAGAAAGATGGATTTGTATTTCAAAAATTGACTTAATGGAAAAAGATCTAATTTCCTTAACCATACAGACTTTTCAGGAAAAATATCCCACTGTGCCTATATTTTCTATTTCCTCAAAAAATAATGAGGGATTAGAGCTATTAAGTGACAGATTGCTTAGTTTGCTTTAAGTCGAGCATTTAGTCTGCTTTTTAATCTAGATGCTTTGTTCTTATGTATAACACCCTTATCGGCTAGACTATCGATTTTTGACTGAGCTTTCTTGAATACCTCTGCAGATTTTTTATCTGTACTATCAATAGCTTTAATAACAGATTTAACTGCTGTTCTTACCATTGATCTTTGAGCATGTTTTAGCTCATATCTTTTGGTGTTCTGTCTAGCTCTTTTTTCAGCTGATTTTGAATTTGCCATATTTCTTATACCTTGGTGGAGGCGGCGGGATTCGAACCCACGTCCGTCATCACTTCCTCCTCGTTTCTACATACTTAGATTCATCAATTAATTTCACTTTAATGTAGCCTGATGATCAAGACACATTAAGCGTAGCCCTAAAAATTCTTTTAAACTCTGGGCAAAGTCTAAATATATCCTACTAAATTGACTATTATCAAATGTTGTAGGTGACAAATGATAACAGGTTGACATTAAGCTGCCAATCTATAGTTGTAGTTATCTGCAACTAATTTTTTGAACAAATTTTAACGAGTTATGATCATTCTCGGTATGCACTTCGGTTTCCGTGGTAGTCGTCAAAGCCAAAATACGCCCCCGGACCGAGAATAATAATGGTTATTTAAAGTTTTTTAAAGCTCTTTCTGACTCTCTTTTTAGATCGTCAATTTTTTTTGCATGTTTTTTATCGTAGTTTTTCTTCCCCTTCGCAAGTGATATTTCGAGCTTTGCTAATGGTCCTTTCCAGAATAGTTTTACAGGAACACATGTTTGCCCCTTAGCAGATAAAGCAAAGGTAATCTTTTCTATTTCGCGCCTATTTAATAAAAGTTTTCTAAAACGCTCAGGGTTTAAGCTATCCTTTTGATTAATAAAATTGACAGGATCAATTCTTGAGCCCACTAACCACAGCTCGTTCTTTATTATTTTGATATATGCTTCTTTTAGATTAATTCTTCCCTCTCGCAGTGATTTCACCTCCCAGCCTTCAAGCTCTAGTCCTGCAACAAACTTATCCTCAAGAAAGTAATCGAATCTTGCTTTTTTATTTGTTGCAACAGTTTTATTATTCATATTTATGATTTTACAAGAACAAGCAAAGCTTCTCAGCTATTTAGGTCTTTTGCCATTCATCTTTTCTTGCATACTGATATGGATTATACCTAGCCTAGCTATCTACATTTTATTAGGATTCATCGCCTATTCACTTCTTATTTACATTTTTCTTACAGGAAGTTGGTGGGGATTTGCATATAGTTCAGGCAATTCGTTATATATTCCAATTCTTTTATTTTTTGCCCCCTTCTTAATTTTTCTACCTTCTTTTTACATGGAGCAATTGCTAAAAGATAACATCAATCTCCTTCAAAACTACAACTTTATCTTTAGTTCTCTTGTTGCTCTTGTCTGTTCCTATGAGATTGGTCATTTGTATGAACTAAGAAAAATTAAATTAAAAAGTGAATATACAAAGTTGAGATTTCAATTAACTTTTTCAGTAAGAATTTGCCATTTACTAATGATTGCGTTTATATTTATGTAAATCAAAATATATGCAAGCAAAATCAAACCAGTGGAATAACAACCTAGCTTTTCTTTTGGCAGCAACGGGATCAGCTGTTGGCCTTGGGAATATATGGGGCTTTCCTTATAAAGCCGGAGAGAATGGAGGAGGTCTTTTTGTACTTCTTTACTTATTTTTTGTGATTGTGTTAGGTCTTCCAGTCTTCATGGCTGAAGTGTTCATTGGTAAAGCTGGTAAAGGAAACCCAGTTTCGGCAATTGAAAACTTGGCTGTGAAAACTAATTCATCCAAAAAATGGAATTTGGTTGGATATGCTGGAATACTGGCTAGCCTAATCATTGCTGGTTATTATGCGGTTATCGCAGGGCTTGTTGTTAATTATGGATTTATTGCAGCTGCTGGTTTTAGTGCCGCTGATCCATCCATTGTGTATGCAGCTGAAGTAGCAAGCTTTTGGGAAATGACATTTTGGTTCTCAGTTTTTTTAATTGCTTCTGGAGTTGTAGTGGGCTATGGCATAGACGCAGGCATCGAGAAAGCTATGCGCATCCTCCTGCCAATGCTTTTTGTATTGGTGATACTGATGGTTGGGTATGGTGCAGTGAGAGGCGATATGGCTTCAGCCTTAAATTACCTCTTTTCCTGGAAAGCTGAGCAATTTAATGCAGGAACAATTCAAGCTGCAGTCGGACAAGCATTTTTCTCATTGAGTATTGGTATGGGCACATTGATGGCTTTTGGATCTTATATGCCTAAAGAACAAAAATTAGCTAACGCATCAGTTGTAGTAGTAACTGCAGATACTGCAGTAGCATTATTTGCGGGCCTAGCAATTTTCCCATTAGTTTTCTTCTTTGCACTTGACCCTACAGCTGGGACCGAATTAGTTTTCAAAACAATGACAACAGCATTTGCAGAAATGGGGACATTAGGCCAGTTTATTGGACCGTTATTTTATTTCTTGCTGGCTGTGGCAGCATTTAGCTCAATGATATCAATCTTAGAACCTAGTGTTGTGTTTTTATCTGAAAAGTTTTCCATGACTAGAGTAAAAGCCACAACTTATGTTGTTTCATTATGTTTCTTGTTATCTTTAGTTAGTGTTGCTGGCTTCAATGTTTGGAAAGACGTTTCTATAGGCTCTTTAGACAATCCATTTGAAGCAATGAAATATCTCGCAGATGATTTCTTGCTGCTATTAGTGGGAACAGGCATATCTGTCTTTGTGGGATGGAGATTAGAAAATACTATAAACTCTGATATTACCGGCATCCATAACAAAGGCTTAATGAATCTTTGGGTTCTAATCCTCAAATGGGTAAGTCCAATTAGCCTTCTTACCATTTGGCTGCTTGGCAACCTACAGATTCTATTTGGCATCTCTTTCTTTTAGTGATAATTGAAGTCATCCAGATTGGAGAGGCGTACTTCTCAGAGAGAATTGAAATTCCTAATAATTGCACAGCAAAAGATGCAATCCAAAAGTATCTTCCTAAAAGAACCCTTCAATTACTAGCTCCAGATTTTTCATTAGGCATTTGGGGCGTCAATCTAGATGGCCGTATTTTACCAAAACCAGAAAATTACAGACTTAAAGCTCAGGATAGGTTAGAAATATACTATCCGTTAAAATGCGACCCAAAGAAAAATAGAAAAATTAAAGCCCGGAATCAAGCCCTAGGACAATGACTTCATCAACCAAACCATCGTTATTAAATTTTACTTTTAATTTGCTCTCAGAGAGTATTTCATCACCGATTTTAGCTTGATAAAAGTAATTCCATACATCAGGTTCAAAAAAATTTTCGAACGTAGGGTTGCCCAGTATAAAGATGACCTGATCCTTGGTCATCCCTTTTTGCACTTTATCAATATCTTCCTGTTTAAAGACTGTGCCCTGAGTCACCGTAATTTTGTAAAAAGATGTGTTTGAGCACGAGGCTACTAATAAAGCTATAATAAGTATTAAGATTTTTTTCACTTCGGATAGAATAAAGGCAATGTCAGAAAATACCAAAAAAAATTTACAAGAAGCAGGACTTAAATCAACACTTCCACGTTTGAAGATCATGGAGATACTGCAAAGTGGTAATCATCTAAGTGCTGAAGAAATCTATAAAGATCTACTTGATAACAGCTATGATGTAGGTTTAGCAACAGTTTACAGAGTGCTTACTCAATTTGAAAATGCAGGGATTGTAATTAAGCATTCATTTGAATCTTCAAAATCTGTTTATGAGTTAAATAATTCTGAACATCATGATCATATGGTATGCCTTGAGACTGGAGATATCATTGAGTTTCATGATGAGTTGATTGAAGCAAGACAGGAAGAAATAGCAAAAAAACATGGCTATGATCTTATAGACCATAGCATGGTTCTATATGTAAAAAAGAACAAATAATTATCTAAATTAATTATGAAAGAAGAAGAAAAAACAAAAGATGAGAGTCTTGATCAGAAAGAAGAGCAAGCTAATGAAAATGATTCAGAGCTCAATACTTTAACTTATGAGGAATTGCAAAATAAAGTCGATGAGCTTAAAGAAGAATCATTAAGATCACGAGCAGAGCTAGAAAACTTCAAGAAAAGAGTATCTGCTGAAGTCTCAAATACACTGAAATATGCCAATAGTGAACTTCTTAAAGCACTTATTCCTATAATTACTTCTATTGAGAAAGCAGTTGAAAACTCTGAAGATCAAAAAAATATCGATAAAGAAGGAGTTTTGTTAATTTTAAATTCATTTGAAAAAACTCTTGAGAATTTCAATATAGCTCCTATAAATCCCAATGGAGAGGAGTTTAACCCAGAAATGCATGAAGCAGTTTCCATGGTTAACGAATCAGGGGAAAACAACAATATTGTTTTAAAAACCCTTGAAAGAGGTTGGTTGCTAAATGACAGAGTAATCAAACCGGCTCTAGTAGTTGTAAATAAGCACAACTAAAGTAGTAAAAAGGAATTAAAAATGGGAAAAATTATAGGCATAGATTTAGGCACTACAAATTCATGTGTAGCTGTAATGGAGGGTAATGACCCAGAAGTCATTTCCAATTCTGAAGGTAATAGAACAACACCATCAGTGGTAGCTTATTCATCTGACGATCAGATATTAGTAGGACAACCAGCAAAAAGACAAGCAGTAACAAACCCTAAAAAAACTTTGTTTGCCGTTAAAAGGCTAATTGGTAGGAAATTTAAAGATGAGGAAATTCAAAAAGATCTTAAAACTGTTCCATTCGGAATTGTGGAAGCAGATAACGGCGATGCATGGGTAGAAGTAGATGGTAAAAAGATAGCCCCACCTCAAATTTCTGCAGAAATCCTTAAAAAAATGAAAAAAACTGCTGAAGATTATCTTGGAGCACCAGTAGATGGAGCCGTAGTAACTGTTCCTGCTTATTTCAATGACTCGCAAAGGCAAGCTACCAAAGCAGCTGGAAAGATTGCTGGCCTAGATGTAAAAAGAATAATAAATGAGCCAACTGCCGCAGCACTTGCATTTGGTCTAGATAAACTTAAAAAAGATGGTGTCATAGCAGTATATGATTTAGGTGGAGGTACATTTGATATCTCAATAATTGAAATGACGAATGTTGATGGTGAGTATCAGTTTGAAGTCTTATCAACATCTGGAGATACACACTTAGGTGGGGAAGATTTTGACCTTATTTTAATCAACTATTTCATTGATGAGTTTAAGAAAGAATCTGGTTTTGATTTGAATTCAGACCCAATGGCTTTACAGAGGTTAAAAGAGGGTGCTGAAAAAGCAAAAATTGAATTGTCATCATCTGAGCAAACAGAAATTAATCTACCTTACATTACTGCAGATGCCAGCGGTCCAAAACATTTTGTTCAAAAACTTACTAGAGCGAAGTTAGAGTCTCTGGTTGGTGATCTTGTGGTTAAAAGTTTAGAGCCTGTTAAAACAGCATTAAAAGATGCCAAATTTACTCCCAAAGATATTGATGAAGTAATCTTGGTAGGAGGACAAACAAGAATGCCACTTGTGCAAAAAACTGTTGCAGACTTTTTTGGTAAAGAGCCGAGAAAAGACATTAACCCAGATGAAGCTGTTGCTTTAGGTGCTGCCACTCAAGGTGCTGTACTTAGTGGAGAAAGGTCTGACGTACTATTGTTGGATGTTACACCTTTAACTTTAGGTATTGAGACCCTTGGTGGTGTAATGACTCCATTAATCGAGAAGAATACAACTATACCAACAAATAAATCTCAAGTTTTCTCAACAGCAGAAGATAATCAAACTGCAGTCACAGTTCACGTTCTGCAAGGAGAAAGAAAAAAAGCCTCGGATAATAAATCTTTAGGACAATTTAATTTAACAGACATTGCTGCAGCACCTCGTGGAACTCCACAGATTGCTGTAACTTTTGATATAGATGCTAATGGGATAATAAATGTATCAGCAAAGGATAACTCCACAAACAAAGAGCAGTCTATAACAATACAAAGCGGTAGCGGTCTTTCTGATGAAGAAATTGAAAAGATGGTAAAAGATGCAGAAGCAAATGCTGAGGAAGATAAAAAATTTGAAGAGTTAGTTACTTCTAGAAATATGGCAGATAGCCTAGCTGCCTCAACAAAAAAAGCCTTGGAAGAGAACAAAGATAACTTTACAGAAGATGAAATTAAATCTTTGGAAGAAGCAATTGGCAAGGTTGAAGAAGCTTGTAAAACTGACTCTAAAGAAAATATAGATGCTGCTGTTGAAGAGTTGTCTAAAATAGCACAACCACTATCTGATAAACTATTTAAAAAAGAAGCAACACCTGAACAAGAAGCTGGCGATTCTGCATCAGATAAGGCAGACGATACTGTTGATGCAGATTTTAAAGAAGTTGACGATGATAAAAAGTCCTAACAGTGAAAAGGGATTACTACGAAATTTTAGGTGTAGATAGAAATGTTACTCCTGAGGAGTTAAAAAAAGCATTTAAACGACTTGCTATAAAATATCATCCAGATAAAAACCCAGATAATAAAGAAGCTGAAAACAAATTTAAAGAAGCTGCTGAAGCTTACGAAGTTTTAAGCGACCCATCTAAGAGAACCACCTATGACCAATTTGGGCATCAAGGTGTTAATTCAAACTTTGGTCAGTCAGGTTACAGAGATGTAAATATAAATGATATCTTTAACAACATCTTTGGAGATGAAATATTTGGAGATATTTTTGGAGATATTTTTGGAGGTGGCAGAACAAGAAGACCCCCAAGAGGAAGGCATGTTCAAATGTCTTTGGATCTAAATCTAAATGATGCTGTATTTGGTAAATCTGTAGAAATAAGGCTTCCAAATAGCTCAAAAAAAGTTTCTGTTAACATCCCCCCAGGAGTTGATACTGGCAATAAAATAAGATTATCAGGAGAAGGAGAGCCTAGCCAATATGGTGGCGAAAATGGAGATCTATATATAGTAGTAAATGTCTTGAAACATCAATTTCTTGAGCGCGAAGGAAATCATTTGTATTGCGAAGTTCCAATAAGAATTGATCAAGCAATTATTGGCGCAGAAATTGAAGTCCCAACTTTGACTAAGAATGTGTTGCTTAAAATACCTCCTGAAACTCAAACTGGCAAAGTTTTTAAACTTAAAGATAAAGGAGCAGGCTCTATTCATGGAAGAAGTACCGGCGATCTTTATGTGAGGGTTGTGGTTGAGACTCCTAGCAAGATTTCAGGGTCACAAAAAAAAGCAATTCAAGAAGCATTTAGGGGGATGGAAAATCAATTCTCAGAAAGCAACAATTTCAATAAAAAGTTGAAAAGTTAGCCATGATAAAAATTGCTTTATTAGGCTCCTCCGGAAAAATGGGTTGTGCAGTACTGGAGCAAGTCGATGCAGATAATTCTGTTTTGATTTCTAATGCAATTGTTAGAAGTAATTCAGACAGTCTTGGAATGGATGTAAAAAGTGTCCACAGCAAAGTAAAAGCAGAGTTAAAGTTTGTTGATTATCCAAATCAAGAATTTGACTTATTTTTAGACTTCTCTACAAATTTTAACTTAGATGAAAAAATAAAGATGTTTGAAGAATTCAATAAACCTTTAATTTTTTGTGGTACTGGTCTCTCTGATTTAGATGAAAAAAGAATTAAATCTCTTAGTTTGAGCATGCCGGTAATGTTTGCACCAAATACATCTATTGGAGTTAATGCCATGATTGATTTCCTTAAAAGAATGAAGGAAAGCTTAGATGTCATCAATATAACAATTGAAGAAAAGCATCATATCTCAAAAATTGATGCGCCATCGGGCACTGCAATAGACATTTCAAACCAACTTGAGACAGCAGCAGATGAAATCACTTCTATACGAGATCAAACTGTAGAAAACTATCACAAGATAGGCTTAATTTGCAAAAATGAAAAGTTCGAGATAACTCATTTTGGCTTAAATAGAAAACTTTATGCAGAAGGGGCAATTAATATTGCAAAATGGTTTTACCAGAAGCCCAAAAACCTTTATTATATGCAGACCTTAATTAAAGAGATTTATGAATAAAGCAAAAGTAACAATTGAACAGCTGTTTGAATTAGGTGCTCATTTTGGTCATCGAAAGAGATTTTGGAATCCACACATGGAGGAATATATCTTTTGTGAAAAGAACAATATTCATATTATTAATCTTTATAAGACCCAGGAAAAAATTCTTGAGCTTTATGATACCTTTAAAAATCTTTCAGCAGTTGGAAATAAAATAATGATTGTTGGCACCAAAAGAGTTGCTTCAAGCTACGTTAAAGAATTTGGTGAGAAAACAGGCATGCCATACATATCACATCGCTGGCTCGGAGGAATGCTAACTAACTGGAAAACAATAAAAATTCCAATTAACAAACTTTTAGAATTTGAAGAAAACAAAACTTCTGGAAATCTTAACAAAATGATAAAGAAAGAAGCTGTTCAGCTTGAAAAAGAAATGAAAAAACTTTCATTAACATTTAATGGTGTTAAAGATATGAAAGGTTTGCCAGATGCACTCTTTGTTATTGATGTTGAGAATGAAGATATTGCCGTTGAAGAAGCACTTAAGATGGGCATTCCGGTTTTCGGCCTAGTTGATACAAATAGCAACCCAAGAAATCTAACAAATTTTGTTCCAATTAATGATGATTCATCAAAAACAATTAAATTTGTTCTGGATCTTTTAGCTGAAGCAGTTTTAGAAGGGCAAGACTCAGCTAGAAAGCAAGGTCTGGTACAAAAACTTGATGGCGATAAAGGGCCTAAAGTCTTTTCACTTAATGCAACTACCAAAACAGTAACAGTAAAACCTGCAGAAGAGAAAAAAGAAGTTGTTGCTGAAAAAAATCAGCCTGTTGTAGAAGAAAAGAAAGCCAAGAAAGCTGCAGCTCCTGCTAAAGATGAGAAAAAAATAACAAAATCAGCATTAACCAAACTTACCAAAGCTCAACTAGAGGAAAAAGGGAAAGAATTAGGTATTGAGGTTGATACAAAACTTCTAAAAGCTGATCTCGTAGATCTGGTTTTCAAAGCTCAGAAATAAATTAAGAAAAATAAAGAAATGATAACTGCACAATTAGTAAAAGAACTAAGGGATAGAACTGGGATATCCATGATGGATTGCAAGAATGCATTGAAAGAAACCGATGGAGATGTTGATAAAGCCATTGAAGTGCTTAGAAAGAAAAGTGTTCTTAAAGCTGAGAAAAAAGCCGATAGGGCTACAAATGAAGGAGCGCTTGTAATTGGATCAGGAGAAAGATTCTCCTTCATTATTGAAGTAAATACCGAAACTGATTTTGCTGCAAAAGATCAAGATTTTAAATTATTTTTAGATAGTTTAAGAGAACACTGTTTAGAAGTTGCACCTACCTCTTTAGATCAATTAAACGAAACTTTTAAAGACAACCTTTTGCAAATAATCCAAAAGATCGGTGAGAATATTAAGATTTCTAGTTATCAGCTTTTAGAGGGATCAGACTCAAATATTTCAAGCTATGTTCATACAGATGGCAAATTGGCTGCTTTAGTATTATTAGAAAATACCAATGATGATCTTGGGAAAGATATTGCTATGCAAGTTGCTGCAAATAATCCAATTTCAATTTCTCCAGAAGATATCGACCAAAGTATCTTAGATAAAGAAAAAGAAATAGCTTTAGCAACCCTTGAAAATGAAAATAAGCCTGATGACATTAAAGAAAAAATTGTGCAAGGGAAACTAAATAAATTTAAACAGGAAAATTCACTGCTCGAACAGATTTTTATAAAAAACCCTGATCAAAAAATTAAAGACCTAATCCAAGGTAATTCAATCTTAGGAATTGTAAGGAGAAAGGTAGGAGAGTGAGTTCTCTTACCTTCAAGAAGATCCTTTTAAAATATAGTGGAGAAGCTGTTGCCGGATCGCAAGATCAAGGCATCGACCCATCAGTCTTACACTTTATGTCCAATGAAATAAAAAGCATTGTCAGCAAAAATGTTGCAGTTGGTTTAGTTATTGGTGGCGGCAATCTATTTCGGGGGCAGGAACTAAATCAAGATGGCATTGATAGAGTTGCCGGAGACCACATGGGAATGCTTGCAACCGTCATGAATGGGATAGCTTTAAGGGATTCATTAGAGCGAATTGGTATAAAAACTAGAGTTATGTCCGCAATTCCAATGCCAGGTATTGTTGAGCATTATGATAGAAGATTAGCGATTCAGTTATTGGATGCAGGATTTGTTGTAATTTTTACTGCAGGAACAGGAAACCCCTTTTTTACAACAGATACAGCTGCATGTTTAAGAGCCATTGAAGTTGGAGCTGATCTGATGCTAAAAGCGACAAAGGTTGATGGGGTGTACTCAGATGACCCTAAGCAAAATCCAGACGCAAGTCTATATAAAAAATTGACTTTTGATGAGGCAATCACAAAAAATTTAAAAGTCATGGATACAACTGCGCTAACTTTAGCTCGTGATAATGAAATGAAAATTAAGGTCTTTAATTTTAGGAAAGAAGGCGCTTTGCTTGATATAGTAGATGGTGGAGAAGAAGGAACAATAATAACAAATGGATAGTTACGAAAAAATTATTGATGACTGCAGCAGCAGAATGGAGTCATCATTAAGTAATTTTAGTGATAATTTAAAGAAAATTAGAACAGGAAGAGCCAACCCGTCAATGCTTGATGGCATTATGGTAGATTACTATGGTACAGATACTCCATTGAATCAATGCTGTTCAATAACCGTAGAAGACTCTAAAACTTTAAGTTTATCGCCCTGGGATAAATCTTTGGTTCAGGCAATTGATAGATCCATCCAAAAATCAGATTTAGGCATAAACCCTACAGTAGCGGGAGAAGTTATCAGGATTATAATGCCGCCTTTGACTGAGGAGTCACGTATAGATTTAACTAAACGTGCCAAAAGTGAAGCAGAGAATGCAAGAATAGCAATTAGAAATATCAGAAGAGATTCTCTTGCTTCTATGAAAACATTGGAAAAAGATGGCGAGTTAACAAAAGATGATATTACAGATTCAGAAAAGGATATTCAGGAAATAACAGACAAATACATAAAACTAGTCGATCAATCATTAGAATCTAAAGAAAAAGACCTCCTTACAATTTGATGAATGCACCAAGTACAGTCGCCATCGTTATGGATGGAAATAGAAGGTGGGCAAAGAAAAACAATCTCCCAATATCCCAAGGGCATCGTGCAGGGATAGAATCTTTAACAAGAATAGCAAAATCTGCAAAAAAATTTGGTATCAAAAATCTGGTTGTCTACGCTTTTTCAACTGAGAATTGGAACCGAAAACAATTTGAAGTTAACGCACTAATGAATCTAATTAATTTTGGCTCTGACATTAAGCTAGATGAGCTGGTAGCCAATGAGGTAAAAATAGAATTTATAGGTGATTTAGATGCTCTTCCCAAGACAGCAAGGCAAGCTCTGCATGATTGTGTTGATGCCACAAAGAATTTTAATGATTTTACTCTTACAGTCGCTCTAAATTACGGCAGCAGCTGGGATTTTGTTCATGCAATTAGTAATGCAAGCAAAAACAAGAAAATAATAAATGAAAGCAACCTGCTAGAATTTACAAGTTTAACTAATCAAGTTGATATATTTATTCGAACAGGTGGTGAGCAGAGGTTAAGCAACTTTCTCTTGCCAAATCTAGCATATAGTGAGTTATTTTTTGTCGAAAAGATGTGGCCAGATTTTATAGAGGCAGATTTAATCGAAATTCTAAAAGAATTTGAAAATAGAAAAAGGAGGTTTGGAGTATGACATCTATATCTATTTTCGGTTTTACAGGCTCCATTGGCACTCAAGCACTAAATTTACTTCAAGATAGAAATGATTACTCCTATGACTTTTTTGTTTGCGGGAGCAATGCGGAAGAAGCGGAAAAAATACTAAACAAATTTTCTCCGAAATATATTTATATTGACGACCTTCATGCAAAGGATAAATTTAACAAACAAAAGTTTCCTAAAACTTTATTAATTAACACATATGACGAGTTAATTAGCTTGCTGAAGTCTGAGCCTAGTGATATCTATCTCTCGGCAATCAGTGGATTTAATAATGTAGAACTTACGATGCTTGCTGCTAGTTCTGGAAAACGCTTGCTTCTAGCAAATAAAGAGTCTCTTGTCATAATGGGTGAAAAGTTAATAGAAGTTATCAAAAAAAATAATACCAATCTTATCCCAATTGACTCAGAACATTATTCGGCTTACTTATCTTTAAGTAATGCAAAAAAATCAGAGGTAAAAAAGCTTTACTTAACTGCATCTGGTGGTCCATTTGAAGGTTTGTCGGTTAAAGAGTTATCAGATAAAACAGCTAAAGAAGCATTAAATCATCCAAACTGGGATATGGGAGATAAGATTACTATTGACTCAGCTACATTAGTAAATAAATGTTTTGAAATTATAGAAGCACATTATTTATTCGACCTTGATGCTTCAGAGCTTGGAATTGTTATTCACCCACAAAGTGTAATTCACTCATTGCTAGAGTTTAAAGATGGCTCAATCGAGGCTCAAATGTCAAAACCAGATATGGCTTTTCCGATAGCTTACGGTTTATTTAACAACAGAGTAACAACACATAATAATAAAGACCTTATTTCTAATAAGTTAAACCTAGAGCTTAAGGAGTTCCCAGAAGACAGAAAGTTTCTATTAGAAATAGTGGATGATGTTATTCAACAAGGCGGTAATCGCGGACTAATATTTGCTACCTTAAATAACTATGCAGTTGAAAAATTTCTAAATGGCGAAATTAAATTCTGCGAGATATATAATTTAATAGAAAGTAATTACAAAAATTTTGAAAAAAAACAAATATCTGATCTTGAAGAATTAATGAATAATTACCAAGAAATAAAAAACAAACTAGTTAGTTAAATGAATATTTTTATAGGAGCAGTAATTTTATTTTTAGTTTTGGTAACTTTCCATGAATATGGCCATTATTCAGTTGCACGATTTTTTAAAATAAAAATTCTTAAATTCAGCATCGGATTTGGTCCTGACTTATTTAACTGGAAAAATAAGAATGGAGTACGATTTTCCTTATCAGCCATCCCTCTTGGAGGATATGTTGCATTTCATGATCCCTCAGATGTTCAGAATTATCAGAAATTAAGCTCTAAAGAAAAAGAGTATGTTCTTGCAAACAGACCAGCAATTGAAAGATCTTTAGTTACTCTAGCAGGCCCCCTTTTTAATTTCATTTTAGCTTTTTTTGTATTTGCATTAGTTGGCATGTTTATGCCAAGGGAATCCGATGTAGCTACTACTAAAGTAGCAGAATTAAGTGACTCAAAATATTACAGAGTATTAGCAATCAATGGATCAAATATAAAGAATGCCCAAGAATTAGAGCTTAAGCTTTTTGAGCAGACAGGCTACTCAGGCCAATTAGATATAGAGTTGTATGATTACGAGGCGCAATCAGAGATTATTTTTTCAAAGACTGTTTCAAATTTGACTTTTCCTCAAGATCGAAGCCCATCATCTTATTTCTCCTTACAGCCAATATTAGACTACAGCCCAATTATTAGTTCTGTAGAGCAAGATAGTGTTGCATATAATGCGGGACTTCGTGATGGTGATCTTATTGAGAAAATTAATGAAGATGAAATCTTTTCTACACTTCAAGCTAATGATTTGCTTAATCAATTAGATAAAAGGCTTTATCTAGAAGTTTCTAGGGATGGGGAAAAAGAATTTATCACTCTACCAATGAAACGTGAAGGCGAATTGTATGGGTTAAGTTTAATGCCATCTCGTAATACTCTATATAACTCAATAATTTATGGAGCAAATCAAACAACCTTCTGGATTGCCAATACATTTAAGTTTCTTATTAGAACGTTTACTGGGAGTTTAGGTTTAGATAATTTAAGCGGACCAATTGGGATAGCTAAGGTCGCAGGAGATTCATTAAGTAGTGGAATTATCCCATTTTTACTTTTAATGGCAATTTTGAGCATAAGTTTGGGGGCTTTTAACCTTTTACCCTTGCCAATGCTTGACGGCGGGCAATTTTTGTTTATCTTAGTGGAGGAGCTTAAAGGTTCTCCTATAAGCATGAAACTAAAAGCAGCTTTATTTAATCTAAGTTACTTATTAATTATGGTTTTATTTGTATTTGTAATCATCAATGACATAGGAAGAATACTATGAGAAAGTTTTTTCTTTTAATTTCAACAATCTCTGCGTTATTAAGTGCAGATATGGTTGTTGAAGATATAAGAATCCTTGGTCTGCAAAGGGTCTCTCTTGGTAGTGTTTTAGATACAATACCTGTAACTATAGGTGATAGGGTCAGTGCTCGAGATTATCAAAGAGTAATAAGAACGCTGTTCTCAACAGGCCAATTTGATGATGTGAAAATTTCATCAGAGGGCAATATATTATTCATAACTGTTGAAGAAAGACCTACTATTTCTTCCATAAGAATAGATGGAAACTCAGCAATAAAAACCGAAGACCTCTTATCAGCACTTGGTTCTGAAGGGGTTTCTGAAGGATCAGTGCTCAAACGAGCAACACTTGACTTAATAACTAGAGGCTTACAGGCCCAATACTCTCAACAAGGAAGATATGGTGCATCTGTTGAAGTAACTCAAAGAGATAGGCCACGAAATAGAGTTGAAGTAAGCATAGAGGTTGATGAGGGTTCATCTACAGCGATAGCATCTATAGAGATTATCGGTAATGAAGTATATACCGATGATGAGTTAAAAAGAGTCTTTGAACTATCAGAAGGATCCTTTCTCTCAGTATTTACAAATGACGATAAATACACGAGAGAGAAATTAGTAACCGACCTGGAAACTTTAGAAGCTTACTATAAGGATCGTGGATATTTGCAATTTAAACTTGAGTCTTCACAAGTTTCAATTAGTGACGACTTAGAGCAACTATTTATAACCTTAATTATCGATGAGGGTGAACTCTATACAATCAGTAATGCAAGAATATCAGGAGAAATTCCTCTTGAAAGAGAGTTTTTTGAGGAATTCATAAATATACCTGAGGGATCATTTTACTCAGAAGCTTTGATAACTAATTATGAAGAGTTTTTTGCCAATATTCTTGGTAATGAGGGATATACATTTGCTGAAGTTGAGGGCGTGCCTACCATTGATGAAGAAAATAAATCAGCAGAAATAACCTTTGTCTTTAACCCGGGTAGAAAGAACTATGCAAGAAGAGTTATTTTCAATGGTAATAACTTTACTACTGATGAGGTTTTAAGAAGAGAGATGCGTCAATTTGAAGGCGCACCAGCCTCAAACCAAAAAATTGAACAATCAAAAATTTTACTTGAAAGAACTGGCTACTTTAAGACAGTAAATGTTGAAACAGTTCCAGTGCCAGGTGAAGAAGATTACGTGGATGTTATCTTTGATGTTGAGGAGCAACAGTATGGAAATGTTGTAGGTGGATTTGGATACTCCCAGTTTGGCTTCTCTTTCAATTTTAATATTCAACAGCAAAACTTTTTAGGAAGTGGTAATACGGTTGGAATAGGATCAAATGTTAGTGATTACTCAAAAAATATTTTCATCCAATATGATAATCCATACTACACAATAGATGGTGCAAGTAGAGGGTTCTCTTTAAATTTAAGAGAGTTTGATTATTCAGCTTTTGGCCTTACCGATTACAACACATCTAGTTATGGCGCTGCTCTAACATTTGGTTTTCCTATCTCGGAGATTCAGCGATTAGGAGTCAACCTTTCTTTTGATCATACAGAACTCCAACAGCAGGGATTATCATCTCGAGAGATTTTAGATTTCTTAGAATCCGAAGGATCTGAATTTGATACTTTTAAAGTCCAAGGTTACTGGACCCGAATCACATTAAATAGAGGCATATTCCCAACAGAAGGAAGCTTAAATCAAGTTTCTTTGCAGACGACTGTTCCTGGCTCAAGCCTTAATTACTTCAAAGTTGACTATAGAAATGAATATTATCAGCCGCTATTTGGTGATTTTGTGTTTAAAGCAGCATCTAGAGTTGGTTACACCGGTGCATTTGGCGACACTGAAATTCCACCATATTTTGAAAATTTTTATGCTGGAGGCCCATATTCTGTAAAAGGTTATGAGGCAAATAGCTTGGGACCTCGAATTACTCCTGTGCCATGTTATAGCTATGATTCTACAAATGATTATTGTCCGCCTCTGGTTGATACTAACCTAGATGGGATATTGGATTTGCCATATTACAACCAGTATGCAACCTATAACATCAATAGACCCATAGGAGGCAACGTCCTTTTGGAGACAAGCTTAAACTTAATATTTAAACTTCCATTTGTTGAGGATAATAGCCAGTTTAGATCTGCATTTTTCGTTGATTTAGGAAATGTTTTCTCCACTTTCTGCCGAAGCTATCAGACCCAATGTTTTAGTCCAGATTTTGAGGACCTAAGAGGATCTTATGGTTTGGGTGGAAGTGCAATTACGCCATTTGGGCCAGTGAGTGTATATTTAGCAATTCCATTTAATAATGACCCTATCGATAGAGTTAAGAGATTTGAATTTACTGTAGGAAATAAATTCTAAAACTCTCGATTCTTACAGAAAAGTCAGCTAAAATACCGACACTTAAGGATTGAATTATGAATATTATTAAAAAGACACTATTACTAAGTTTAATTGCTGTTTTCTCAGCTGGCATTTTTGCTGAAGGAACATACGTTTTAAATGCAGAAAGAGCAATGCTAAGCACTCAGTATGCAAAAGATACTTTCTCAAAGCTTGAGCAAGATTCAGATTTTATAGCTGACAGAGAAAGACTAGAGCTCTTGCAAGCTGAAGGTCAGGAATTAGTTGAGAAATTTCAACAAGACCAAGAAACTATGTCAGATCAGCAGAAGCTTGATATGCAAAAGAAAGTCCAAGATAAGCAAAATGAAATTCAGTTTCTGGCTAATAAGCTACAAACAAAAGCTCAAGAAGCACAACAAACTGTAATTAATGATTTATCAGCAGATTTCCAAAGAATCTTAGGCGAACTTATAAATGCTAAAAGCATGGATATGGTTTTATCGCCACAAGCATTGTTTTATGCTGATCCAGATTTAGACATAACCGATGAAGTTACAGCTCTTTTAGATGTATCTTTAGCTGAAAAGTCTGACTAATCAATTTAATGTTTTCTATCTCCCTTGGTGAGCTTGCAACAAAATTAGGTGGCAAGCTAGAGGGAGATAAAGACAAAGCAATTTTCTTCATACAAGATTCTCGTCATTGTGAGAGTAATGCCGTTTGTTATGTTAAATCTGACAAACATCTAGCAAGCCTCTCTTCTAAGTCTGGTGCTGTAATTGCTAGCTCAGACTTAGCTGAAAAAATTAAACAAAACTTCAATTGCATTATTGTTAAGGACCCTTATCTAAGTTTTGCTGTAGCAACGTCTGTTTTTAATGAGGGCTATATTCAAGATAACTTAAATACAGAATCTATTATTCATGAATCAGTTAAAATTGGGCAAAACTCAGTAATAAATTCAAATTGCAAGATTGGTGAAAATGTAACCATACATGACAATGTTTCTATTTATCCAAATACTACAATTGGCGCTAACTGCATAATTCATTCAGGTGTTGTTATTGGTAGTGATGGCTTTGGCTTTGCTCCTTCCAAAGATGGTTGGCAAAAAATATATCATCTTGGTGGCGTGGTTATTGGTGATAATGTTGAAATAGGAGCTAATTCAGCAATAGATAAAGGAGTCTTAGGAGACACGGTTCTTGAAGATGGCGTTAAGCTTGATAATCATGTCCATGTAGCTCATAACGTTAGGTTGGGAAAAAACACAGCTGTAGCAGCTCAGACAGCTTTTGCTGGCAGCGTTAATGTAGGCAGTAATTGCCAAATTGCTGGTCATGTTGGCGTCACTGGTCATCTATCCATAGCTGACAATGTTACTGTGCTTGCCAATACCCTCGTGACTAAATCAATTACAAAACCTGGAGTGTACTCTGGCATTATGCCAATGATGGAACATGGAGAATCTCTGAAGTTTGTAGCGAAATTAAAAAAGAAATAATGAACAGAGAAGAAATAAAAAAAGTTTTACCCCACAGAGAGCCTTTTCTATTCTTAGATGAAGTTGTGAGTGTCAATAAGGAAGAAGTTATAGCAATAAAAAATGTATCAATTGAAGAAGATTATTTCCGTGGACATTTTCCCAACTATCCTGTGATGCCAGGTGTATTGATATTAGAAACCATGGCTCAAAGTTGTGGTGTTTTGGGCTCCCATATCATGGGTACAGAAGCAAATAAAGATTCTGTGTATCTTTTTGCAGGTATTGATAAAGTAAGATTCAAAAGAAAAGTATTGCCTGGGGATGTTCTTACAATAAAATCAAGAGTTATAAGCGAGAAGAGAGGAATTTGGAAGTTTATGTCTGAAGCTCATGTAGATAATGTGCTTGTATGTAAGGCTGAAATCCTCTGTGCAGATAGAAGTTTAGATGAGTAATATTCACCCTACAGCTATTGTTGATAAATCATGCAAAGTGCACGATTCAGTTGAGATTGGTCCTTACTGTGTTGTAGGCCCCAATGTAGATCTTGGTGCAAATTGTATTTTAAAATCTCATGTTGTTGTTAAAGGTCCAAGTTCATTCGGTGAGCACAATATTTTTTTCCCATTTTGCGTCATTGGTGAAGATACCCCTGATTTAAAATTTAAAGGTGAGAAGGCGACATTAGAAGTTGGCACTAACAACACATTCAGAGAGTTTTCTAAAGTACACAGAGGCACAGGCGCTGATTTAGGGTATACAAAAATAGGTAACGACAACTTAGTAATGCCAGGAGTAATGATTGCTCATGATTGTGTACTTGGAGATCATAATATTCTTGTTGATAATTGTGCTTTAGCTGGCCATGTGAAGATAGGAGATCATGTTACTCTAGGAGGCTATACGCTTGTCCATCAATTTTGCCAACTAGGATCTTATTCATTTTCTGGGATGGGCTCCCAAGTGACTATGGATGTTCCGGCTTTCACAAGAGTTGCAGGCACACCAACAAAACAAGCTGGTATTAATTCAGTAGGCTTAGAGAGAAAGTCATTTTCATCTGAAGACATATCAAATATAAAAAAAGCATATCGAATTTTTTTTAGAGAGAATTTAAGAGTTGATGAAGCTATCGAGAAAATAAAAAAAGAGTGCGATTTAAATGATTCTATAAATCTTTTCTTAGATTCTATTGTTAACTCTTCTCGTGGTATCTTAAGATAATTGAAGATAAAAATAGGTATTGTTTCTGCTGAACCATCAGGAGATCTTCTTGGTTCGCAGATCATAGAGTCTCTAAAAGATAAATTCTCTGAAGTTGAGTGTATTGGCATTGGTGGAGGAAAGCTTGCAGAGTATGGTCTATCTATTGATAGAAAACTTATCCAAGTTATGGGTTTCATTGACCCTCTGTTTAATTTTAGAAAGATATCTAGCTTTAGAAAAAAGCTAATACAGCAATTCCAAGAAGAAAAGATAGATCTATTCATAGGTATTGATTCACCAGACTTTAACTTTGAGATACACAAACAGCTTTCTGAAGCAGGTATCAAAACTGCGCAGCTGGTCTGTCCATCAGTATGGGCTTGGCGACCTGGCCGGGTAAAAAAATTTAAATTTCTTGATTACATGCTTTGTTTATTTCCATTTGAGTTAGCTTATTGTGGTAATGTAAAAAGGAAATCATTTTTTGTTGGGCATCCTTTGGTTGGTCAAGAGCAAAACTTTCTTAACCAGAATAGAGAAAACATTATTGCTTTACTGCCTGGAAGCAGAACATCAGAAATTAAACAGAATTTGCCAGAAATCCTAGAAGGATTTAAAAAATTTAATAATACAAGCTTATATCAAGGGTTAATTCCTGCCTATGATACAGAATCTGAAACCTTAATTAACTCATTACTTCATGGGTATAAGAATATTCAATGTAAGCCTGTTGCAGCAATGGAGATTCTATCTAAATCAAAGGCAGCTGTTATATGTTCAGGTACAGCTTCATTTGAGGCACTATTAACAGAAACGCCCAGTATGGTTGTCTACAAAACTCACAGCCTAAATTATTTCTTGCTCAGCAGGTTGGTCAAAACAGATTTCATTGCCATTCCAAATATTTTGGCAAAAGGCGAGGTCTTTAAAGAATTAGTACAAAATAATTTTACTGCCAATGCTTTGAGTGAGGAGTTAGCACACCTTACTCAAAACTTCGAGAGCAAAAACAAGGAATTAAGAAGACTTAAATTAGATTTATCAAAACCAGATTTTGATAGCTTTGCAAAATATTTATACGATGATTGCAGGGGTTGATGAGGTTGGGCTGGGGTGCTTAGCAGGACCAGTTATCGCTTCAGCTATTGTGCTGAGCGGTAAAGGAAGCGAGCGAGCATATAAAGATTCAAAGCAATTATCTGAAAAGCTTAGAGCAGAAAATTACTACTTTCTAAGAAAGCATTGTTATTTTGGTATTGGAGTTGCTTCTCCAAAGGAAGTTGATGAATTTAATGTGTTGCGTGCGAGTCATTTAGCAATGATTAGGGCAATTAATAGTTTGCCGGTGAAACCATCGAAGATTTTTATAGATGGTAAATATGTGCCTGATGGCCTTCAAGATGCCGAAAGCGTAATAAAAGGCGACCAGTTGATACAAGAAATCTCAGCAGCTTCTATATTTGCAAAGCACTACAGAGATACCTTAATGCAAGCATATGACAGCATATACCCACAATATAACTTAAAGAAAAATAAGGGCTACCCAACAGCAGAACATAAAGAGGCTATTTCTAGGCTTGGCCTCTCAAACATTCACAGAAAAAGTTTTAAAATTTAATGATGTCTCAATTTACACATTTGCAGGTTAAATCACACTTTAGTATTAGCTCAGGGCTACCCAAACCCAGCCAGATTGTGGACGCAGCAATTGAAAATGATATGAAGGCAGTAGCACTTACTGATAAAAACAGTTTTTTTGGCTTAGTAAAATTTTATAGATACGCATTTGAGAAAGGTATCAAGCCAGTATGTGGTGTTGATTTTGATATTAAATCTAATACCGGTAAGAGAGGTAATCTAATTTTATTGGCCAAAAATAAAAGGGGGCTAGAAAAACTTTTTAAATTGAGTACTGATGCATTTGTCTCATCTAGTCAGGGTGAAAAAATGATTAAGGAGGATATTCTACTTGAAAATGCTTCTGATCTAGTTTGTATTTTACCATCCTCTTCTGAGGACTTAGATGCAGTTGCTTTGAACGATCAAAAAAGCCTAATACATAAACTTGATTCTTATCATAAAGCTTTTGCAGACAATTTTTTTATTGGCAACACGAATTTTGAACAAAGATACTCATTAGCAGCAGCAACGATTAGTGATCTCGCTTATGAAAAATCAATACCTATAGTTGCCCTCAATGATGTTTTATTTTTAACGCCTGAAGATCATCTTGCTCATCAGGCAAAAGTAGCTATCAATAGCGCTACTTTACTTAAGGATGAAATGAATAATCCTAGAGTTTCTCGCGAGCAGTACTTCAAAAGCTATGAGGACATGAAAAAAATACACCCAGATGCATCCATTCAAAATTCGTTTGAGATAGCTAAGCTATGCAATGTTGAAATAAGTGAAGGAACGCACTTTTTACCAAAATTTGAAGTTAAAGAAAAAACTGAGCTTGGCAGTTATCTCGAAAAAACGGCACTAGAAAAATTAGAAGAATACTTGGCTACAGATGAGACCCTAGACAAAGAATTATATAAAGAAAGGTTGGAGTACGAGTTAAAGATTATTATTGAAAAAGGTTACCCAGGATATTTCCTGATCGTAATGGATTTCGTTAAGTGGGCTAAAGAGCAAAATATACCCGTTGGCCCTGGAAGAGGGTCCGGTGCAGGCTCGCTTGTGGCTTATGTGTTATCGATTACTACCTTGGACCCGCTGCAACATGGTCTTCTTTTCGAAAGGTTCCTTAACCCTGAAAGGCCATCACTACCAGATTTTGATATTGATTTTTGTATTGAGGGACGGGATAGAGTAATTGAGTATGTACAAAAGAAATATGGTGAAAAATCTGTAGCTCAGATAGGTACACTTGGCACTATGGCCGCACGGGGAGTCACAAGAGATGTAACAAGAATTCTCGGTAAGCCTTATGGTTTTGGAGATATGATTGCCAAAATGATTCCTTTAACTCCTGGAATTAAACTTAAAGAGGCGATTGAAGATTCTAATGAGTTGCAGGAATTAAAAAATGAAAATGAAGAGGCTGCAGAGGTTCTGGAGCTAGCCTTAAAGCTTGAAGGTTGTGCTAGAAGTATAGGCAAGCATGCTGCAGGTGTTGTGATTGCGCCAGACGATATCCATGAATTTACCCCTCTACATTACGATTCAGAAACAAACTCGATGGCAACTCAACTTGATATGTATGATGTTGAGGACATAGGTTTAGTGAAATTTGATTTTCTGGGGCTTAGAACATTAACCGTTATCAATAACACTGTTAAGTCTATAGAAAAAGTAAATCCAAAGTTTAAATTAAAAGAGATTCCTTTCGATGATCCTAAAGTTTACAACCTCTTAAGTTCCGGAAAAACAAAGGGAATCTTTCAGCTTGAATCAAGCGGGATGATTGACTTGATTAAGCGCATGAAACCAGAAAACTTTTCCGATATAGTTGCATTGGTTGCTTTATATAGACCAGGCCCTTTGAACTCTGGTATGGCTGATGACTACATCAATAGAAAAAATGGTCGGGAGAGCATTGCTTATCAACACACCAACCTTAAGAAAGTTCTTAATGAAACATACGGTGTGTTCGTATACCAGGAACAAGTTATGGAAGCTGCACAAGTGCTAGCTTCATATACATTGGGCGATGCCGATAACTTGCGACGAGCTATGGGGAAAAAGAAAGCGGATGTGATGGAGGAAGAGAAAGGTACTTTTGTAGCTGGGTGCAAAAATAATAATATTCCTGAAAATAAAGCCGTTGAAATTTTTGATAACATTGAGAAATTTGCAGGCTACGGCTTTAATAAATCTCACTCCGCGGCTTACGCTTTCATTGCGTATCAAACAGCATATCTAAAGACTCATTACCCATCACATTTCATTGCTGCTGTTCTATCGTCTGAACAAGATAAGACTGACAAGCTTGAGCCTCATGTGAAGGATTGCAGTTTAATGGGCATTGAAATATTACCGCCAAATATAAATACCTCTTACGAAACTTTCGTTGTGAATAAAAACAATCAAATTGAATATGGTCTAAGTGCATTAAAGGATGTTGGAAAAAAATTTATTGAGGAAGTCTGCTTAGAGAGACAAAAAGGCAACTTTAAAAGCCTAATGGATTTTGCATCAAGAATAGATCTAAGAAAAGGTGGGATAAGATCCTTGCAAAGTCTTGCTAAATCAGGTGCATTCGATGAAATAGTGGACAGAGATTTAGCAGTAAGCTCAATGCGTAGTTATCTTGAGGCTTCTGAGCAAAAATTTAAATCAAAAGAATCTGGCATGTTAGAGATGTTTGCTTCCAATGATGATTTAAAAGTCAGCGAGGTAAAGGTTAAAAAGCATACCGAATCTGAAAAACTAAAAATGGAATTGGAATCTTTTGGTTTCTATTTCAGCAAGCATCCAGTCTCAATATTAAGAAGAACATTATCTGCAAGATTAAATCCTATAAAGAAATTGGTTACCTCTAATAATGAAAAATATATCCCAGTGCTAATTAATCAAAAAAGAATCATAAAAAAAGGTTCAAATATATTTATTTTTCTTGAAGTTTCTGATGAGACTGGACTAATTGATGTCTCTGTTCCATTGGAACTGCATGATTTAAAGAAACCACTATTTAAAGAAAATTCCGTAGTAGTGATTAAAGGCACTGTTGCTGCCGATGACTATAGAAGAGAAAATCTTGAAGATGTAGGTATTAAAGTCAGAGCTACAGACATTTATCCGATAGATTTAGCACGCCTAGTCGTAAACTCTGAGATTCGGTTAAAGCTTTCACGAGAAAAGATGAAAGCGCTTGGCAATGGGAAATTTGACGAGCTGCGGACGCTAAGCTCTCCAGAAGGAGTTGGAGTGGTGCTTGAATTAACAGATGATAACCTCAACATGTCCAGTGAAATTAGAGTTGACAGTATGAAGATTTCCCTTGAGGATAGTACGTTCGCTAAATTAGATGAACTAATTGGCGAAGAAAACTATCAAATTTTTTAATGATGGAACAACATTTAGATTTTGAGCAACCTATTTATACCTGCTTAGAAAAGATTGAGGAGTTAAAGAAAGCAGTTCCAGCTCCAGAGAACTTATCCGAGCAACTTAATGATTTACAGTTGCAGGCTGAAAAAGAAACAGCAAAGATATATAAAAGCCTAACACCTTGGCAGAAAGTTCTAGTTGCACGTCATCCCAACAGGCCGCATACCGTTGATTATATCCATAATGTCTTTGATGGCTTTGAAGAATTGCATGGTGATAGGTTGGGTGACGATGATAAGGCAATTGTTGGCGGCATGGCTTTTCTTGATCAATATCCAGTTGTGGTCATTGGGCATGAAAAAGGCAGAGAAACAGAAGAAAGGGTGGCGCGAAATTTTGGTATGCCACATCCCTCAGGATTCAGGAAAGCAAACAGGTTAATGAAGTTAGCCGAAAAATTTTCCTTACCTGTGATTACCTTAATTGATACTCCTGGTGCTTACCCAGGTGTCAAAGCGGAACATTCTGGTCAACATGAGGCGATAGCTAAAAGTTTAGAAATTATGTCAGATCTAAGAACACCAATTGTTAATTTAGTTATTGGAGAAGGCGGTTCAGGTGGCGGTTTTGGTATTGGCTTGGCCGACACTGTGGCTATGTTGGAGTACTCTATATATTCAGTTGCTTCACCAGAAGCATGTGCATCAATTTTATGGCGTACAGCAGAAAATGCCGAACAGGCAGCAGAGGCATTAAAGCTTGATGCTAGTAACTTAATTAAACTTGATGTAATTGATAAGGTTGTCAGTGAACCAGTAGGTGGAGCACATAGAAATCACCAAGAAACCTATGCCATAGTAAAAGATTTTTTTCTCAATGAACTTTTGTCTTTAAGTAAATTATCGATAGATGATTTAACTGCCCAAAGATACGAAAAGTTTATGAAAATTGGATCTTAATGGACTTTTTCACATCTGAAGAATCTTCAATCCTCAACAATGCTAGACAAGTTGTTGTAGCTTTTAGTGGTGGCCCAGATTCAACACTAGCATTAATAGCTACTAAAGCATTGCTAGGTGATGATCCAAAGTTGTTAGCAACTCATATCAACCACCAGCAACAGGCTGATGCAAAGGATTGGGCAAATATTTGTGCCAAAGTTTGCACCAAACTAAATATACCTTTTGAGGCTCATAAAATTAATGTTGAGGTTAAAGACCAAGGTTTTGAAGCCGCTGCCAGATCAGCTAGACAAAATATTTACAAAAAATATGGTGCAGGGACGGTCATAATTCTTGGACATCATGCCGATGATCAAGCAGAAACTATACTTTTTCGACTTTTCAGAGGGACAGGCATAAAGGGACTGTCCGGCATGAAAAGAATCTCTGAGTATGAAGGCATAACTTACATCAGACCTTTAATGGCTCTGAGTAAAGAAGATATTCTTAGACGATTGGGTGAAAGTAAACAGGAATTCATATTAGATAAAACGAATGATGAGAGCACTTACAGCAGAAATTATTTGCGCAATAAAGTAATACCACTCATTAAAGAAAAATGGCCACATTTTGATAAAAGTCTAAACAGGATGTCTGCTCTAATTGACAAGCAAAATGAGCTCTACGAAAGTTATTTAGCAGAAAAAATTGTCTCTTTGGGGGATGGTGAGGGCTTGATGTTAGATGCTTTAGGCAAGCTTACCCCATTTGAAAGAGCTGAGATTATTCGTTTTTGGTTAACTTCTCAAGGTTTTGCTGTGCCTAACGAAAGTCAGATGAAAGAAATCGAGAAATCTTTCTTTCAGTCAAGACAAGATGCGCAACCTGTACTAGAATTTCAAAGAGACGATGGTCAGAATGCTGGTGTAGTTTTGTCAAAATACAACAAATATTTAATAGCGGAGAAAATAGATGAGTGAGCCCAAAGTCCTTTTTGAAGAGCATGGCAGTGTTGCAGTTATAAAGATCAATAGACCTGAAAAAAGAAATGCTCTTGATAGGGAAACTGTCTTATTGATAAATGAGTACACTGAAAAAGCAAAAGATAAGAAATACAGGGCTGTTATTTTAACTGGTGCTGGCAATTCATTCTGTGCTGGAGCAGATTTAACGGAATTTTCAACCGTGGGTGATTTAGAATCAGCCCCAACAGTACAAGAATCTCTTCACAATGGCTACCACATTGGTTTGGGCAATCTAATAAAGATGAATAAGCCAGTTTTTGCTGCTGTAGAGGGTCCCTGTGCAGGTATAGGGTGTGCATTTCTGCTAAGTTGTGATGTTGTGGTCATGAGTAAATCTAGTTTTTTCCAGGTTGGGTTCTCAAAAATTGCTCTAATACCTGATGGTGGTACTAATTGGTTATTGACAAGAGCAGTTGGTTATCAAAAAGCCTTCCGAATGGCTGCTGAAGCAAAGCGAGTTGGCGCTGATGAATGTCTTGCTGTTGGCATTTGTTCAGAGGTTGTTGATGATGGCACGGTATTTGCAGAAACTTTAAAGCTAGCACAGCACTATGCTGATTTTGCACCAGGAGCAATTGGGGCAACAAAGAGCCTCATGCGTGAAAGTTTTGATAGATC
>JAYPTH010000003.1:74102-76519 GCA_038133485.1 Gammaproteobacteria bacterium
TTTTGTATAGCATCCTCTGTTCTAGATAATTGTCATCTGCAAAATATATGTGTCGCCCAGCAATTTAAGAGACAGGGTTTGGGAAAAAAAATGCTAGATACTTTAGTTATTAGGTGTCATGTAACCAATATCAGAAAAATAATTCTTGAAGTGCGAGAGTCAAATGAAAGAGCACAAAAATTTTACAAAGAGTATGGATTTAGCAAGATAGGCCGTAGGAAGGATTATTACCAACTTGATGATGAAAAAGAAGACGCCCTAATTATGAGGCTGCCTCTTCAAAGGCAATTTTTATAGAAAAGTCTTCAAACTTATAGTTTTCAATAAAGCCATTGTGCCCCCCATATTCGGTAAAGAGCATTTTGAAGTTATGTGTTTCTTCTAGGTGTTGAAAAGTTGTAGCCGGCACCACCTCATCATCTTTAGAAGCAATAATAGTAGTTTTAGTCTGCAGTCTATTGATAACATCATTGGTAACTTTATAAGCGGCAAAATAGTCATCGATATGAGTAAATTCAGGCAGGATGCTTGGTAATAATTGAGCAGTCATGGCTTTAAAGTCTCTAATTTTGTAGATATCTGAAAAGTCATAATCTGACCATCTGTTTTCTTTGTATTTAAAACTTTTTTGCCATTTTCGTTTGTAATACCATTTAAAAAAGGGCGATTGCATGGCCGCTATAGATGTTTCATGGTCGACCATTGGGCAAATAGCTATGATTTTTTTTATTTTCTGGGCTACCTCGAGTGTGCCAATACGTATGGCGTAATTGCCGCCAAAGGAAAAACCAATTAACGCATTAGTATGATTCTTATCTAAATATTTTTCGATACACTCAGCTACTAAGGTGTGCTGTAGGGCATTAAAAATCTCCTTATTGAGTGGCAAGCTGTCACCGTGATCGACAGGATTGATACGAATTACGTTCCAGCCTTCATTATAAAATTGGACCAAAGCTGTTTGCATATAAGAGGTATCTTGATGAGAAAGGTATCCCGGAATCAAAAAGAGGGTCTTTGTGCTATTAGGATTTAGGTTTTTATGCACTGATAGCCTGATGCCATTGGTGCATGTAAAGATTTCCTTAAGTGTTTTAGCTGTGACTTTGTCGACCGCTTTCTTATGCAAACGAATGCGAAGTTTGCTAAATACTGTTGCTAAGAAAGGGTTAGCAAATGGAAAGGGTGGTTTAAAACTTTTATATTTTTTATAAGAGCTCTTTAATGTCATCTTCTAAAGCGGCCGGGTCATCAAGGGAGCCATAACGGCCGACAACATTACCTTCTTTATCCACAATAAATTTTGAAAAGTTCCACTTAATCGGCCCTGTATCCATAAAGCCTTTTTTGGCATTTTGTAAAAATAGGAATAATGGATCGGCATTGTCACCATTGACATCGATCTTGGCAAACAAAGGAAAGCTGATTGAGAAGTTGGTTTCACAGAAATCTTTAATTTCTGCCTCGCCACCTTGTTCTTGGGCACCAAATTGGTTGCATGGAAAGCCAAGCACAACCAGCCCTTGGTCTTTGTAGTTATCGTACAGTTTCTGTAGTCCTTCGTATTGTGGTGTGAAACCACATTTGCTGGCAACATTGACAATCATTAAAACTTTGTCTTTGTAGTCAGACATGGCAACTTCATTGCCGTCGATATCTTTAACTTTGAAATCGTAAATAGATTCTTTCATAATGCATTAATGCCCCACTTAAATGAACGAATGATTTTAAAGAATTTTGATGAGCTCAGCAACAGCGAGCTATACAAAATACTAGAGCTCAGAATAGAGGTTTTTACGGTTGAGCAGGATTGCGCTTATCAAGATCTAGATGATAGAGATAAGGATTGCCGTCACTTATGGCTAGAAGAGGATGGTGAGATCCTTAGTTATCTTAGAATCAATCCTCCAGGCATTAGATTCTCTGAACCATCACTCGGCCGCATTGTGACCAAAGAAACAGCAAGAAAAAAGGGCTATGCTGAGGCACTAATAAAAAAAGGTTTGGAAGTTATTCAAGCCGATTATGCTATGCCGACTAAAATTTCAGCCCAAAGCTATCTCGAAAACTACTATTCCAAGTTTGGTTTTGTAAAATGTAGTGAGGAATACTTGGAAGACAATATTCCACACATTGAAATGATTAAAAATGATTAAATTTAGTAGATCAACAGTAGAAAAAGCGCTTAGCTGTCCATTGTGTTGTATTTATGATCATAGGCACAAATGCCGCCCATTTTCACTACCTTTTACATTAAATAGTGCTGTGGATAATTTATGTAAAAATGAATTTGACTATTATAGGGCTAAGCAAGAGCCACACCCCTTATTTATCAATCATGGTATTGATGCTGTGCCATTTAAGCATGAGAAAATAGACGAATGGCGAACAAATTTTACAGGCATAAGACATATTGA
>JAYPTH010000004.1:0-65763 GCA_038133485.1 Gammaproteobacteria bacterium
GGAGATATAAAGAACTTACATTGATTTTAGTATTGGTTGAGCTATTTAAGTTTGAGTCAAAATCACTTAAAACAGGCATTCCAACATAATTAAAATTTAGATTAATGGGATTGTTTATGCTAAATGACTCTTTGTCAGAAAGTGTTGATGACCATAACAAGTCATACCTTAAATTGGAACTATCGGTCCTCATTACCTCCAACCCTGCAAGAAAGGTATGTTTTGCATAACCATTTAGAAATTCTGTATCAAATTCACTAATATGGTTTATTGAAAAAGTAACATTGCTTCGTTCGGTAGGATCGCTATAACCATCTATGGTTACAAATTGGCCATCATAATCAGAAACGTAAAAATTTTTATAGAACTTATCAAATTTATTTGATTGGAGGGTTAAAACAGTTTTTTGGTTTGAAAAAGTTCTTTCGTAATGAGCTTTGAAAATTGAAGATTGAAGAGTTGCAATATTATTTCCCTCCTGACCAAAAACTATATCCTTTAATTTCTCATCTGGAATACCATTGAAAGTTGGTATACCTCGATCAACGAATCTTTCATGGTCAGCCAGTTCATATGATAAATCTAGAAATGATTTGTCAGTTAATAAAATCTTTATTGAAGGATTAAGCCCAAATCGCTTACCGCTATACAAATCTCTATGATTAGCAAGTGAATCAATGTGAAAGTTAATTCTAATTGCATTGTTTTCATTAATAATGAAATTTGAATCACTGCTAACATCTAAAGCACCAAATGAATCAATACCTATATTAAAATTGGAAAATTCATCAGTAAGCAGCGCTTTTTTTGAAACTCTATTAATAATCCCGCCAGTGCCACCACGGCCAAATAATAATGCATTTGGCCCTCTTAGTATTTCAACTTGTTCAACATTATATAAAGACCGATAGTATTGGGTATCATCTCTTACACCATCTTGAAAAAAATCTGCAGTAGATCTTATTCCCCTGATAACAACTGCGTCTCTATGGCCCTCGCCTTGTGAAGAAGTTACACCTGGAGTGTAGTCCAATAAATCACTAATTTCCTTAAAGCCAAAATCCTTTATATCTAAGTCTGTAAAGATTGAAACTGATTGTGGAACTTCACTAATTGGAGTCGGTGTTTTAAGAGCTAAAATTTTATCAGATTGCAGTATAGTGCCTTTAATGACGACTTCTTCAACATCCTTTTTATTATCAACATCAGCATAATGAATTAGTGATATCAAAAACAAAAAAATGATTTTTAAGCTAACTTTCATGGAATTTATCTAATGAGAATGATTCTCATTTGGCTATACTAATGAGAATGATTCTCATTTGCAACATAAGTAGGAAAAAAAAGAAAAATTAATTTATTATTAGCTATGGGTTCAGATTATTTATCAAATAAAACTAGAGGTTTTTTACCAAATGAGGATCCTTTAAGATCTGTAAAAAACTCATCTCAGGCTACTAATCTAATCGCTAACATTTCATCAGAACTACCAAAACTTCTACTAACTAATAAAATTCGACCAACGATTGATAAATTGGATAAAGATGAGCTTTCGTTCAGTCTGGATGATTATGATCAAGCCGATTTAAATCTTTTATTTGCTCAATTATCCTTTGTTTCCCATGCTTATGTTTGGGGTGATCTGAAACCAACTAAAACCCTGCCTGCCTGTATTGCTAAACCTTGGGTCAGTCTAGCTGAGCACTTTGACCGCCCTCCTATATTGAGTTATGCATCTTATTGTTTACATAATTGGTACAAAATTGATAGTAAAGAAGATATATCTCTCGACAATGTTGCTTTGATCAATAATTTCCTAGGAGGAATAGATGAAGATTGGTTCGTAACAATTCATGTTTGTATTGAAAACGCAGCTAGTCCAGCCATTGGAGCTGCTGCCAATATTGTTAAAAATAAACTTTGGGCAAATGAAGATCTGCTAATAGAGCAACTTAAAATTATTAATGCTTCGATGAATGAAGTTAATAAAATCTTTAGGTTGATGCCCGATAAATGTGATCCTTATATTTATTATCACCGGGTGCGTCCGTATATTTTTGGCTGGAAGAACAATCCAGATTTACCGGAAGGATTAATTTACGAGGGCTCTTATAACAATCAACCACAACTCTTTAGAGGGGAGACTGGGGCTCAAAGCTCAATCATTCCAACATTGGATGCATTATTTTCAGTTCACCACGAAAGAGATGAGTTAAGAGATTATTTAGATGAAATGAAGCTATATATGCCAAAAGAACATAGAGATTTTATTGAAATAATTGCTTCAGAAACAAAAGTAAAAGAAGCCATTAAAGAAAACCAAAAGTTAAGCGACCTTGTAAATTTATGTTTAGATGAAATGTCACAATTTAGATCGCAACATCTTCAATACGCGGCTGATTATATACACAAGCAAAGTGTAAAGACCACTTTATTTGGCACAGGAGGCTCCACAGTAAGAGGCACGGGCGGCACTCCATTTATGAAATATCTTAAGAAGCACCGAGACGAAACAGATAAATCAAAACAATCATAATTTTTTGTATAAAAGCTATTGAAAAATTTATTTCTACAAGCAATATAGATAAATGATTAAGAAAATTTTTACTGCTCTTACACTTGTTATTTTAACAGCATGTGGTGGAGGCGGTGGAGGCTCAGAGCCAGCACCAGTCCCTCAACCAACGCCAGCACCAACGCCAGCACCAACGCCAGCACCAACGCCAGCACCAACGCCAGCGCCAACGCCTGAACCAGTTACCAATGTTACTTACAGCGATGACTTTGAAACATACTCATCAACCAACGAAAATTTAGCTCCTTGGGATGCCTATATTAATCAGTTTGATGGTGATGGAAATAGAACAGGAGGATATGCTGTAACTCCAGCACCAATAGCCGGTGATATTAGTGCTCTAGTTGATGAAGATAATAACTACGTCAATATCTATAGTAACTATCAGGACGGCACTCATAATGGAGGGTCTATTGAAGCTAATTTCTTTAGAGAGCTTGGTGAAGCAGAAGGATACATTACTCAAGATATGGTTGGCACTTACAGAATGTCATTTAGTGCAAAACATCCAGACTCAGATTCCAATAGGTGTGGAGGCACCAACGCAACAAATGATGCAACTGGTGGCGTTTGTAAAGCCTTTATTAAAGTTTTAAATTCGGGAGACTTTTCTTCTCTGCTCTTTGAAACTACTGATACCACAGAATTAACAACTGAATGGCAAACATTAACATTAGATTTTGAAATTACTGAAGGTATGGTTGGGCATATCTACCAATCAGGGTTTATGAATACAGCAGGCAACTATGCTCCGACTGGGGTTCATTACGATAATGTCACTGTAGAATCTTATACACCAGAGCCAACACCAGCACCAGCTGCATCAGTTTGGATTAATGAATTTCATTATGATAATGCTTCAACAGATGAAGGAGAGTTTGTAGAAGTTGCAGGAGCGGCAGGTACAGATTTAAGTGAATATAAAATAGTCTTCTATAACGGTAATGGGGGATCTAGTTATGGAGAAGAATCACTAAGTGGAACTTTAGCTGATCAATCTGGCGGCTATGGTACAGCTACAGTTGATAAGTCAGGCATACAAAACGGTGCTCCAGATGGTATAGCTTTAGTAGCGCCTGATGGCTCATGTTTACAATTCATAAGCTATGAAGGTCAAATGACTGCTTCTGGTGGTGCCTGTGATGGACAAACTAGTGAAGAATTAAGTGTTAGTGAAGGTAGCAGCACGCCAGCCGGTGAATCATTACAGCTTTCTGGTTCTGGTACTAGTTATTCAGATTTTACTTGGGAAGGCCCTTTAACAAATACTAAGGGTGCAATAAACACCAACCAAACCTTTGGTGCTGGAACTTCCTCATATACTGTCACCAACGAAGGCAACGACTACATTATTGACGATGTAAAGCATGCCAGTGTTAGTGTCAAACGTGGTTCAACTGTTGTTTTTGATACATCATACTTTGGTGGAGGCCATCCATTTAGGTTGAGTGTTACAGAAGACGGTAGATGGAATAATGGTGAGGAATACACCGATGGAGTTACCAGAGACGGTAATAACTCATTAACCTGGGTGGTGCCAGCAGATTACAGTGGTGACACCATGTACTACTACTGCACACTCCATAGTGGTATGGCTGGTGCTGGAAAAATAAATATTATTGATTAATTAACTGTAATAGTTATTTCATCAGAATAAATTGGGCTGCTATGCGGAATGTGAACATAATTTCCAAGTAGCAGCCTTAATTTATAAACGCCCTTCTCTAAATTTAAAACAGTTTCTGTTTGTCCTTTTCCAAAATGTAAATGATTAGCATCAGCAGGAATTGGTTTAGTAAAATCTATAGGAAAATCTACATTTATTAATAGATGGTGATGGCCAGTCATTTCTATATCATAACCAGCAGGAGCAACACCAAATTCCTTAAGACCAAATATTACAGTTACAGGACCAGAAAATTCTTGGCTATCTTTGGGTTCAATGAAATATAAATTAGCTTCTGCTAAGACTAGGCTGCTAATCAAATAAACTAAAGCGATCCTTTTAATAATCCTTCTCCAATTAAGAACTTATTTATACCTTCCTTTTGATAAATATCCAAGGTTTCAACCTTAGAAAAACCAGATTCCGCAATAATGTTTATACTTTGCAAATCCTTAAAATAACGATGAAAAATTTCTAAAGCATGCATATTATTGGTTTCTAATGTTTTAAGATTTCTGTTGTTAATGCCTACGTAGTCTAAATTTTGATTTAATACTTTGCTTAATTCCTGTTCTTCGTGAAATTCTAAAAGAACATCTAATTCAAGAGATTTAGCAACATTGATTAATTTATTCAACTCTTGTTCTGAAAGATATTCTGCAATTAAAAGAACACAGTCAGCTCCTATTGATTTGGTCTCATATAGTTGCCACTCATCAAAAATGAAATCTTTTCTTAAAATACTCAAATCAGTGTGTTTTGCAATTCCAGATAAATCATCTTTTTGTCCAAAAAAGTAACTCTCTTCAGTTAATACAGAAATATTTGTGTAGTCAGCCGACTCATAGGATTGAGCGATAGCAATTGGGTCGTAATCAATTTTAATTATTCCTGCTGAAGGTGAGCCTTTTTTAGTTTCAGCAATAATCTGATATTGATTATCTGATGTACTCAATGTGTTATAAAAGTTTTTATTTCTTGGTTCTTGTTGCGAAATTTTATCTATGAAATCATCAATGGAAATTAGCTTTTTACCAGCTTCTACATCCTTCCTTTTTGAGGCAAATATTTTATCTAGGTAATCCATTGGTTTGTTGCTTTTGCATACATATTTAGTTTTAAAAGCACTTTTCCTGAAAGTAATTCTTTTTTAGCTAAACTGATGCCCTCCTCTAAGTTGCTAACAATGCCAAGCAAATATAAACAAAGACCTGAATTTAGGGCTACCATATCTAGTCCTGGGCCTCTTTTACCATTAAGGATTTCTATTCCAAAAAGATAAGCTTCCTCAAGAGAATTAACTTGTATATCTTCAATAGAACATGCATCAAAGCCATAATTTTTTGGGTCAAGCTCCCATTCGTTAATTTTGGCACCATTAATCTCAGTAATAAATGTAGGCTCATGTACACAAACTTCATCTATATCTGAAAATGAAGTTACCACCATACCACGCTTAATACCGTTATTTTGTAGAGCTTTAGCCATATGTTTATTTAATTTCTTATCAGAAGTTCCAAGTAATTGAAATCTAGGTTTTGAAGGATTTACTAATGGGCCAAGTACATTAAAAATAGTTCTGACTCCAATATTTTTTCTTACTTCAGCTACATTTTTTATTTTTGGATGTTGATTTGGTGCAAATAAAAAAGCGATGTTCATAGATTTATAGATGTTTAATAGTTGATCAGTCGGTGCTTGGAGATTAATCCCTGCACGTTCTAGAAAATCAGCACTTCCTGATTTACTAGTTATAGAGCGATTGCCGTGTTTAATAACTTTTCCACCACAAGCTGCTACTGTAAATGCTGACAGTGTAGAACAATTAAAGATAGACTTACCAGATCCCCCTGTCCCACAAGTATCTATATAATTGCTATCTAAATTTGAAGTAAATGTCGAAAACTTCAATACCTCTTTAGATAATGATGCTAAATGCTCATAGTTAATCCCTATTGAATTTAAAGTCAGCAATATTTTTTCTTTATCATCATATGAGCTATCTTCGCTTATTAGGTGCTCAAATATGAAAGACAATTCTGATTTATGCGCTTCAGGTGCTTTTAGAATATCAAGTAAATTAAGCATATTGATTTATAAAATTATCAATCAATTTAGATCCTTGTTCAGTAAATATAGATTCAGGATGAAATTGAATTCCGACTGTTGGGTACTTTTTATGCTTTACAGCCATAATAGATTGATCGTCTTTTTCATCACACCAAGCCAATATCTCAAGTTCTGGTGATAAGCCCTCACGTGATATTACGAGGCTATGGTAGCGCATAACATGATATGGTTCTTTTACGTTTGTAAATATAGATGTTTTGGTGTGCTTAAGTAATGATGTTTTTCCATGCATTATATTATTTGCGATAGTAATTTTGCTTCCAAATGCTGCACCAATACATTGGTGACCCAAACATATGCCTAGAATTGGTTTAATTTTATAAAAAGATTTAATTAGATCTAAACTTATACCTGCATTATTAGGGTTTGATGGCCCTGGACCTATTACAAAAATTTCAAAATCTTTTTCAGCAAGCTCATCAATAGAAATTTCATCATTTCTAAATACTTGGACTTTATGATCAAGCATTAAAAGCTGGTGCTCAATATTAAAGGTAAAGGAATCATAATTATCAATAAGGCAAATTTTCATACGTATCTCAGAGCCTCTTTAAAAACCTTCAGTTTTGATTCGGTTTCTTCCCATTCTTTATCTGGATCTGAATCATGGACTATCCCTGCTCCTACACCAACTTTTACACAATCATCAAAATGAATTCCTGTACGAATAACAATAGCTGTATCCAATGATCCATTGAACCCTAAGTATCCTACAGCACCACCGTATATACCCCGAGGTCTATTTTCAAGCTCACTCAGGATTTCCATTGCTCTAATTTTAGGTGCTCCACTCAGTGTGCCTGCAGGCAATGCAGCTTTCATGCAATCTATTTGAGAAACGTTTTGTTTAGCCTTACCTTTTACATTAGAAGTCATGTGCATTACGTGTGAGTATTTTTCTACAATCATCATCTCATCAACTTGAACTGTCCCTGCAATACATACTTTAGAAAGATCGTTTCTAGCCAGATCGACCAACATCATATGTTCTGATTTCTCTTTTTCATCTTCTATGAGATCTATCTTGTTAGTTAAGTCTTCAGATTTAGTTGAGCCTCTCTTTCTTGTTCCCGCTATGGGTCTGATAGTGACCTGATCATCTGATTTTTTTACTAATATTTCTGGAGATGAACCTATTATTCTGAAGTTCTTGAAGTTCATATAATACATATAAGGTGAAGGGTTAATTAAACGTAGTGCTCTATATAGAGTATATGGATCGTATAAGCCTTCAAAGGTAACTTCTTTAGATAAAACAGCTTGCATAATCTCACCTTCTACAATTTGTTGTTTTATTTTTTTGACTTGTGATATGTATTCTTGTTGATCAACATTGGCTTCTGAGCTAACAAAATCAGTAGCAATATTTATATTTTGATTAACAGAGGGCTGCAAGCTAAAAATAGCTCTTTTTATTTCTGAAATTCTTTCTTTTGCAGCCTTATACCCTAGTTCATTCTGATCTTCGGTATTTACGATGATATAAAAAGTTCCCTTGAAGTTATCAAAAATAATTAACTCCTTACAGAGCATTAGAGAAATTAACGGAATTTCTTGTTCTGGAAAAGAAACCCTAGATTCTATAAAAGAAAAAGATTCATAGCTGAAATATCCGACTAGACCGCCCAAAAAATCTGGAAGTGCATCAATTTTTGGGGAAGAATAAGATTTAGTAAGTTTATCTATATGGTCAAAAGCATTTATCACCCTATGTTTTGATATTTGAAGATCATTATGGATATGAACTTCATCTTTAAAGTATTCATATTTAGTATTTGATGGCATGCTCATAATGGAATACCTGCCCTTTACTTCATGTGATTTAGCTGATTCAAATAAAAATGTGTTTTCTATATTATGAAAATTTGAGTAAACATAGAGTGGGCTAATTAAATCAGCAATAAATTCCTCATAAACAGGAATGTGTGTATATGATTGATTGCAGTATTTCAAAAATTGGTCTTTATCCATTTTTTATAGCTTTTAGAATAGGGTTAAGGAAATCTTTTATTTTGGTTTCAGAATTAGGCTCTCCAAGCAATTTTACAATAGCGCTACCAATTACAAAGCCATCTGCATGCTCTTTGAATTCATTGATTTGTTCTGAGCTATTTAAACCGAAACCAATTACTACTGGTAATTCGGTTTTTGCTCTTAGTTGCGTAATCTTTTGTAATACCTCTCTGGAATTAATATTGCCAGAACCCGTAACGCCTCTTTGACTTATAAAGTAAACAAAAGAAGGATCATTGCAAAGACATAATTCAATTTGATCTTCAGGGGTAGTAGGAGCAATTAATTGAATAAACTCAATATTGCTATCACGGAATTTTTTATATATATCTGTCTCAACATATGGCAGATCAACAATTAGAAAACCATCTATATTGGCCTCTCTAGCTCTAGCAATGAATAAATCCAAATCTGGTGATATAAATGAATTTGTATAGCCCATTAAAATAATTGGTGTGTCATTGTTTTTTCTAAATTGGCTAATTATTTCTAATGCTTTGGATAAATTGAATCTCTTAGACAAGACATCATGATGAGCAGATTCAATTATTTTTCCTTCTGCTATAGGGTCTGAAAATGGTAGCCCGACCTCAATAAGATCAGCTCCTAGCTCATTAAGCAGATCTAATGTATTTGAAAAAGTTTCTTCATCAGGGTAATTAGCTACAACATACGGGATAAATGATTTTTGATTTAATTTTTTTAAACTGCCGAATTTATTTTTGATCATTTTGCATTACCGAATATAAATCTTTATCACCACGACCAGACATATTTACAACTACATTGAGATCTTTATCTAAACTTGACAGTTTATGTAGATATGCAATTGCATGAGCTGTTTCCAAAGCTGGGATGATACCCTCAAGTTTTGAAGCTTTGTAAAATGCGTCTAATGCTTCACCATCATAGATTTTTACGTACTTGGCTCTTTTAATTTCATCTAAATATGCATGTTCTGGACCGACACCTGGATAATCTAATCCAGCAGAAATACTAGATGTTTCAAGTATATTCCCATCATCTGATTGCAGAATTTTTGTTTTTGCACCATGCAGTACGCCTGTAGTTCCGTCTGAAATTGATGCACTTCCAACATCAAACTCATTTTTTCCACCTGCTTCAATGCCAATAAGCTCAACTTCTTTATCCTCTATGAATGGAAAAAATACCCCCATAGCATTAGAACCTCCACCCACACAAGCAATGATCATATCTGGTAGTGATCCAATTTGAGCAAGCGATTGCTCTTTTAACTCATAACCTGCTATCGCATTGAAATCACGCACTATTGTTGGATACGGATGGGGGCCAGTTACGCTACCAATAATATAGTGGGTATCATCGACATTTGTTACCCAATCTCGAATAGATTCATTCAATGCATCCTTAAGAGTAGCAGTACCGCTAGTAACGGGTATAACTTCAGCTCCTAGAGTTTTAATTTTAAAAACATTTAACTCTTGGCGGACAATGTCAGTTTGCCCCATATAAATCGTACAATCTAGGTCTAATTTTGCACATATCGTAGCTGTTGCAACACCATGTTGTCCTGCACCTGTTTCAGCGATAATGCGCTTCTTTCCGAGTTTTTTTGCTAATAATGCTTGTCCAACAGTGTTGTTGATTTTGTGTGCACCTGTATGATTTAAATCTTCTCTTTTAAACCATATCTTTGGTCCACCAATGTAGTCAGTATATTTATTAGCAAAATATAAAGGTGATGGTCGCCCTACATAATCTTTATATATAGAATTTAATTCTAGCTTGAACTCTTCATCAGTTTTGACTGAGTCATATAATTCATCTAATTCTCTTAAAGCATAAGATAAGGTTTCCGGTATGAATAATCCTCCAAACTCTCCAAAATAACCTTTATTCATTGCGAAAATCCTTTAACATTGATAATTTTTTTGAATCTTTGATGCCTGGTGTTACCTCTAAAGAAGAATTTAGATCTGCCCCCCAAACATTTAACTGATTTAGCCTTGTCAAATCAGCTATGTCAACACCACCAGCAATCATAAAATGAGATAAATCTAAATTATCCAATAAGGACCAATCAAACTTTTTTCCAGTTCCTCCAAGTCCAGTGCTCATATTATCTAGTAAATAAACTGTATTTTTAATTGGTTTTAATTGAGAAAGGTCATATTGTTTCATTCCTGTTGCTGAAATTGGCAAAAAATTCATGCCATTTGATATGAAACCTTCATATATGCCATATATCTGAAATGATGATGACTTATTAAAACTTTGTATATGCTTAACTGTTTCCTTTGTCGGCTTATGTAATAGAGCAACAAATTTTTCATTCAAGCTATATTTCTTACACATAACTTCGGCCCATTCCATTTCAACGCATCTGGGGCTTGATTCTATGAAGTTGAAACCTAAGTAATCGACGCTCATCTCCAAAAGGAGTTTAATATCTTCTTCTCGGGTTAACCCGCAAACTTTAATTCTCATTTAAAAAATTTTACTGCGGATCTATATCAGATTCAGATGAGCGACCTCGCCAACCTGCTTTGTCAAATATTCTTAAGTAAACCAGCTGATCATGGTCACTTTCATTGATAATTTTTACGTAATCACCTTCTTCAGCTAACACTACATCACCAGCGGAAAGAGAGTATTCGTCTTTATGCATTATTCCATGTGATGGGTCAGTTCCATGTCCATCCTGACTATTTGCGTATTCAACAACTTCCATAATTCCTCGACCAGAAATAACAACAAAAACAACTTCACTTTCAAGCAGTCTATGCCCAAATGTTGACATATTAGGTTCAATAACAGTTTTACTTGCTATAAGCTTGCTTAAAAGGTCATTTGTCCAGACTGTGTAGTTATCTCCTTTTCTTTCAGGAACACCACCAACTCTAAAATTTACGTATTTTTTTGCCATGAAAAGTTATTCTATCCAATTTTAAATAAAAAGAAATTACTAACGCCAGATTTCTGGATTAAACAAATGTTGTTCCATTGTCTTTTGTATAACTTCAAGGCTTTTTTGTGGTCTTAATAAAACTTTCATCTCAACAAACTTTCCCTCTTGATTCCATTTAAAAGTATCGACACCATTTATTTCAACTCCATCAATGGTGCAATTGAATTCCAACATTGCATCCTGTTTTCCAATAATTTGTCTTGTATATTTAAAATTATCAGCATTCAAAAATGTTTTGCTTGCTGCAATGAGATATATAAAGCCCATATATTTATCTTTGGGTTTAAATACTACAGGAGAATAAAAAAGGAATTTATCATCAAGAATATTAAATAGAAGTGAAAAATCTTTATTGTCTAAAGATTTATGCCACTGCATAACTGGATTATTTGTTTCTTGCATATTCCTCTACTTCACGCCATACCCTTGCAGTATTACCACCAAGAATTTTAGTAATATCATTTTTAGAGTATCCTCGAGAATGTAATTCATCGATTAAATTTGGAAAATCAGAAACATCTTTAAGATTAATTGGTAATGTATCGCCTACCCCATCGTAATCTGAGCCAATTCCAACATGATCTACGCCCACTAATGTAACTGCTCTATCAAAATGATCTACCACTTGCTCTAAAGTTGCAAAAATATAATCTTCAGTAGCATTTGCATCATTGCTGCGTTGCTTATCAATAATAAAGCTAGAACCAAAATTAATCTGTAAAACCCCTCCATTTTCAGCTAATTTTATTAACATTTCATCTGAGACATTGCGTTCCCAGCCTGGTGTAAAATGTCTCATAGATGAATGGCTGGCTATAACAGGGGCTTTAGACAATTCCAGAACCTCAAAAAATGCATCATCTGAAACATGAGAAATGTCGATCATCATTCCTACATTATTCATTTCCTCAACTAATTCTCTTCCGAAAGGACTTAAACCACCCCAACGTTTATTTTCATCATAAGAAGAATCAGAAATATGGTTACTCTCAGAATGAGCTAATGTGATATACCGTATACCTTTATCATAAAAATATTTAACTCTGTCTAGCTTACCTTCTAGGGGAGCACCATTTTCCATACCTAGCGCAATGCCAATTAGATTTTGCCCTGGAAGGTTTGCTAAGTATGTGGTTTGATCCAATAAGAAAAATTTATCAGGATTATTATCGATAACATCATTGATCATAGCTATAAGTTCATTTGCCACCGTAAAACTTGTGCCTTCTCTTTCTGTCTGGGCTGGTAGATAAATAGAAAAGAAGGGAACATTTAAACCGCCAGATAGCGCCCTGTAGTAATCAAAATCAAATGTAGTTGTTTCTGATATATCTTCATATCTATTGTCTTGATCTAGTTGAGCTTTTAGTCGATAGGGAATGTCAATGTGAGTATCAATGATTAAATTTTCCTGAGCGAAATTTTTGGAATCAAATTCAGACGAACAATTAACTAAAATCGTTATAGCTAAGATCCTTATATAGTTATTCATATCTGCCACCTGCAATTTTATTTCCAATGAAGCGAATAAATGGTTTTGGTAAATACCCTAGGCCGCTAACTAGGAATCTATATATTGCGCCCGGGATAACAACTTCTTTATTTTTAAACATACCAGTTATACCTTCTTTGGCAACTTGGTCTGCAGAGAGTTTCATGAATTTTGGTACCTTATCCATCCTGTCTTGAGTGCCACTAACTGAATGAAATTCTGTAACTGTAAATCCAGGACACAAAGCTGTAGCAAAAATATTATTTTTGTTATAAGCAACATTCAAAGCTTCCACAAATCGATTCATAAATGTTTTTACAGGGCCATATAGAAATGCAAATTCACCACTTGGTGGGGCATACCCAGCTACTGAGGAAACAACCATAATTTTTCCACCACCTCTGTTTTTGAGATGCTTGATAAAAAGCTTTGATTGCATAATGACTGAAAGCCCCAAGACTCTTAAGCAATCTTCCTCGTCAGAAATTGAGACTTCTTCAAAAGTTCTATGATGTTGGTATCCAGCATTTAAAATTAATAATTCTATATCTAAGGCTTTACTTACGGTGAAATCATAAATTCTTTCTGGCGCTTGGCTATTAGTTAGATCTTCTACAATAAATAGAACTTCAACATTAAATTTGTCTTTAATATCTTCAGAAATTTGAATTAGTCGATCTTCTCTTCTAGCAACTAGTAGTAAATTATAGCCTTTCTCAGCTAGTTGATATGCTAGCGCTTTACCAATGCCAGCAGTTGGTCCTGTAATTAATGCATAACTCATAAATAATCTCCATCTATTTACAATTATAAAATTAATTTTTCAAAATAAGGATAATATATGTGCTTGTTTATTAATCAGTCTGCCTATTTTTTAATCAATGAAAATATCGAAAATATTTTGAAGATAATTTATTTTAAATATTTTTTGGTGTAAAACTATTATTTTTAAAGGGTTTTCAGACATCATAAAAAAAAGTACTATTTTTTTTAACAATATGCTTGCAAACAGAAAAACACTTTTATAAAGTAGATCTTACCTCGCGGTAACAGACTGAAAAGGGAACTGCAGAACCCAAACCAGAAAGAAACCACAGGCAGAGAACAGAAAGGTGAAAGTTCAAGCAAGCTTAGCCGGCAAACAAGCAAACTTGACCACCAAGGATAAAAGAGATCTTATCCAAGGATGCAAAAGATAATCTCACTTTTGACACCTACTGATCTCGAACTTAAAGAAAACTGAGCTTGCTCAGTTTTTTTTTGTCTCAAAAATCATTACAATCCAACAGTGAAAGTTTTCTATTTAGGTCCAGAAGGCACAAACTCTAATTTAGCAGCTCTTGAAATATTTCCTGGAGATTTTTCTTATGTTCCTCTACCCTCAATTGAAGATATATTTCAGAAAGTAGCACTAAGTCATTCTTACTATGGAGTTATACCATTTGAAAACTCTTATCAAGGCGTAATTAATTCGTCCTTAAATTGCCTTATTGACTATGATTTAAAGATTGTAAAGGAATTAAATTTTGCTATTAGCCATTCATTTTGTTCATTAAATAAAAGTCTCGATAAATTGAATGTATCAAAAATTGCCAGTCACCCCCAAGTTCTAGGTCAATGCAGTAGTTGGTTAAATAAAAATTACCCTAATGCTGAAAAAATTGTATGCACTAGTACAGCAGAAGCTGCAAAATTAGCAAGTCATAGTAATGAGATTTTCTGTATCGCTAATGAATATGCAATAAAACTTTTCAATCTCTATTCACATGAAAAAGATATTCAAGATTCTGCAACCAACTCAACACGTTTTTTAGTGATTGGTAAAATGATTGAAGAAAGCTCAGAAAAAAATAAAACTTCAATAATGATTAATATTGCTGATACTCCTGGATCACTTATTAAAATTTTACAGCCATTTGCTGAGCTCGGTATTAACATGACAAGAATTGAAACAAGACCATCCAGAAATAATCAATATCTGCATACCTTTTTTATAGATTTTGAAGGCTGGTTTGAAGACAGCAAGGTCCAAGAACTATTAATTAATCTAGAAAATATATCTGAAGAACTAAGGGTAATAGGTTCTTACCCGGTGCAGTCTTAACTATTTGCTTCAAGGTGTTCCACTAAGGGAACGCTAAACTCATTTAAAATTTTTTGGCTTAATAGGTGGCCCATAGTTTCAACCTCTATAAAATTACTATTTCTAATCAATTCTTGGGTTCTTCTGCCCTCAGATATTGGGATAAGTGGATCTTTTGTACCATGAATAATTAATGTGGGTGTAGTGATGTATTGAATATTATTAATGCGATCACGATCAGCAATAATAGCTAATAACTGTCTAGAAAATCCTGAATCATTTGGACTTCTATTGATATTCTCTTTGACTCCATTTCGAAATTGTGGGGTATCGAAATTATCTTCCCCTGCACTTAGAAGTGTATAGATTTCAACAGCTCTATCAATTCTTTCATTTTCGTTTAATGGTTGACCTGCCCTATTTCGTAATAACTGGCCTAATCGACCTTTAGGAGCTGTGCTTGCATCAGGAGCTTTTGCCATAGATGCTATTTGCGTAAAAGAATAAAACCTCTCAGGATTATTTATCAGAACATGTTGTGAAATCATGCCTCCCATTGACATGCCAATTAAGTGGGATTTTTTTATATTTAGTTCATCTAATATAGCTATTATGTCGTCAGACATGTCGTCAAGAGAATATGGAGTCTTTATGGGAAGATTAAGATAAAATTTAATGTAGTTTAGTAAGACATTTGGTGTACCAGAAGATTCAAAACTGGTTGATAAGCCGACATCTCTATTATCAAAAATGATTGGTCTGTAACCGTTCTGTTGTAGATGGTTTAAAAGATAATCAGGCCAAAATGTTAGCTGGCCACCTAAACCCATCACAAGTATGACAGGCGTATTCTCCTGAGGGCCTAAATCTCTATAGAATATTTCTACCTCACCGTTTTTAGCAAAACCTTCATTTGCTGAAAAAAGGTGAGTTGATAAAAGAAGACAAAATAGAAATTTAATCACCTTTCTCACGATTATTTTATTTAATAAGATCGAATATCTTCTCGTCTATATTTCGTAAAAAACTATAGATTGTTACTAGAATAAGTGACAGACAGATAGGGTACATGTAAGTTTCAATAAACATTAAGGGCTCGGTAAAAATTTGATGAAAATTGCTAATAAGAGAAAATACTAATTCATGATTTAATGCACCAATCACAGTGAATACAAGAAAAAACATTAAATCGAGGATTCCAATAGATGCAGACGTCTTAATAGTCGATAACATTACTATGTATTTAGCAAGAAGTTGGCTATTTTTTACCTGGTAGTTTTGCAACTTCTCTGCCTCGATGGCTTCTTTTAATCGTTTACTTATCATTTTAATTTATCCACAGAGCGTTTAATAACTGACTTAACGGTATTCAAATTCATATTTAAAACTTTAGCAATATCAGCATTCTTATAGTCATAAATATATTTCATGGTCAAAATTGTTCTCTCTTCAGTTGAAAGAATGCTTATTATTTTATAAAAATCTCTGTCGCTAGAACTCTTATCATCACTTGCAACATGTTCCATATTTTCTTCTAAGTTATATTTAGAGTTTTTTTTAAATTCTGTACGAAAACAATTAATAGCAATAGTTGCTAACCAGCTCCGAAATTCCTTTGATGGATCATATGATTTTAAGTAAGAAATAGCTCTAAGAAACGTTGATTGCGTTAAATCCTCAGAAAACATTTTATTGCCAGCGGTAAGACGCATCATAAATCCATAAATATAATTTGAGTGTCTCTTAACAAGTTCTGAAAAATGTTCATTACCTTCTTTTAAACATTTTTCTACTATCTCCTGATCTGTGGTCATCAAACATTCGTTGAGTTACCCTGTTTAGTAATGCGATTACCAATAAAATCAGCCAGACCAATGAAAAAAATAAGTGAACCAATGCCTGAAAGTGGGTTGAATAAATCGCCAAATAAAAGAAGGCCAAAAAATATTAATCCAAGCCCGGTTCCAGTAGTAATAAATCCTTGATTAGTATTTTTTTTCTTTTCTTTTTCATATCCAGGAAGTGATTTGATTACTTCTAAAGTGAGCTCTTGGCCATTATTGAGCGCTGTTTGCAAGGTTTCATGAACAAGCTTTGCTCTTCTATTCTTAAATATATTCACTATCAGCACTAACCAAATTGGGAGACCAAAAAAAATTATCACAAAAAATAATCCTGTTAGACGTCCTAGATAAGTGCCTCTATCCCATGGTGCATTTGAGGAGATGTCATTGCTGTTTGGGGAGATGCTATCTATGCTTGCTTGAACATAAACACCGATAGAGTGTATGAAGTAATTTATTGAATCAGATATAAATTGACCCAAAAGAAGTATTAAATCGCTTAAAGTTTCCATCTATCAAATATACTAACAGTTGATTTAAATAGTTGCATGTTCAAAGATTTTTTTTTAGAAGATATTCAGCTTAGACAAGACTTTGAAACTCCTTCAAATAAATATGACTATGGCAAAGTCTTAATAATTGGAGGTAATGATTTATATGGTGGTGCTGTTTTATTAGCAATTGAGGCAGCACTTAAATCTGGATCTGGAATTGTTTATGTGCATACAAAAAATAAATATATTCCAGAAATATTAACAAAATACCCCTCTGTAATCTGTCTGTCTGAATTATCTCAAATAAATAAATATGATGATTTAACCGTGGTTGCTGGACCAGGGACGGATGAATCATTTGCTGATGACAAGATAATTAATTTTTTATCACTCGATTTTAAGAATGTAATTCTTGATGCAGGCTTTATTGGTTTAGTGAAAAAGGTTAATTTTTCAAAACCGCCTATTATCACTCCACACTCAGGAGAAGCATCAAAACTTATTGATATAACAGCACAAGAAATTAATACAAATAGGCAAAAGACAGCTCAAATCATTTCAGAGAGGTTTAATTGTATAACTGTCTTAAAAGGCCCTAATACATTAATTTCATATGGAACTACATATTTACGTTCAAAAAATGGCAACAATATTCTTGCTACAGCCGGTACAGGAGATATTTTAGCGGGATTAATAGGTAGTCTTTGCGCTCAAGGGTCTAATCAATTAGAAAGCATCAAATTAGCCGTGGCAGTGCATGGTAAATGTGCTGAAGAATTTGGCAAGAGAGGGATTTTAGGAACTGAGTTAATAGACTTAATTAGAATTAAATTGTCTCAGTTATAAAATTTTCTCCATAAATTTAGACCAAATATCAATGATAAAAACCAAAGTAAAAGCTCAACGTAATTTGGATTTGAATTGTAACCGAAAAAGCCTTTAGCAAACTCACCTACATAACCTGAGTCATGTAATGGATGGTAATAAAGATCTTTAGTTTTATCGTATCTAACCAAAAAATCATTTTCTGGTTTATCAGCTGTTGGCTGCAAGATATCCCAAGGACGGGATATCTGTTCTTTTTCAAGGTAACCAGATTTTTCTAAATATTCTTCAGCCTCATGAGTGCCATAAGCTATCATGCCTGATGCTAATAAAACTAATAGAAGTGTTGTTCCTTTAAAGAATGGTTTCAAGTTTATTCTCTTTCCTAAAACAACTACTAGGTAACCAATATAAAGTGCCAAGAGTGCCCCTAAAACAAACCCGACAATTGAAAATCCATCGCCTCTATCTTGAGCAAGCAACATTACAACTGTTTCAAAACCTTCCCGAAGTATCGAAAAGAATACAACCCAGAAAACACCCCAAGATGACATTTTAAGTGCTTGTTCTGTTTTAGATTCAAGATCCTTTCGATCAGAAACATGCTTGGAAAGCCAAAATACCACATACCAAATTAATCCTGCAGCTGCATACATGAATAACGCTTCAAATAGTTTTTCATAGCGAGTGTCACCTGCAATTGATTTTAGATAAACGACAATAAATGCTACTACAATACTAGCTAACACTGAGGCGCCAACTCCCAGCCACAACTTTGAAATTGCTTCACTTAAATTTGAACGAGATAAGAAGCTATATATTATGCCAACAATTAAAGACGCTTCCAGGCATTCTCTAAATACTATTATGAATTCGTTCATTGTTAAGAAATATTAATGAGAATGATTCTCATTAGCAATGAAAATAGTTCAAATTATAGCTACTTTATAGTTATTGATTCTTGAGTAAGGTTATTTAGATAAAATGGTTGGCCTGGTTGAGAAGTTGAGAAAATAACTTCATCAGAAATCAACTTTTCAATTAATTCAGGAGGTTCATATAAATCTTCTTTTGATAAAAAGAATGTTCCCCAATGAATGCCATATGCATATTTAACATTAAGATCATTATAAATTTGTACAGCTTCTTCAGGATTAACATGATGTTCCATTTCTATTTCCCGCGGTGCATATGAACCAATTGGAATAAATGCCACATCAAGATTTTGCATAAAGTCTGGAAAATCTATAAATCTGTTGTCGTAGGCAGTATCGCCAAAATGTGCTGAAGAATAGCTATTTGATGAAACATACCAGCCGCCCCAAAGGCTTACTTTTTTGTCAAATAGACCACGAGCTGACCAGTGCTTAACTGGGAAAAAAACAATACGAATGTCTTGATCTATTTCTTCATCCCACCAATTAAATTCTTTCACATTGATTAAGCCTTTACTGTTTAATAGTTTTCGATCACCCAAAGGAACATAGAACACAATTTCTTGATTTCTTTCCTGAAGTGATTGCAAGCTTGGAATATCAAGATGATCGTAATGGTTATGAGATATAAAAACCTTATCAATTTTAGGTAGATCTTTAATTTCAATTGAAGGGGGGATAATTCGTTTTGGGCCGATAAATGAAAATGGAGATGACCTTTCTGAAAAAATTGGGTCAAATAAAATATTAACTCCTTCTAGATTCATATATATTGTTGCGTGCCCTATCCAAGTAAATGAATTAGTAAAACTCTCTTCATTTGTCCATGCCTTAGATATGCCAATATTTTCTCCATCACCTCTTGAATCAAGGGTGTTTAATAATGATTTAAATTCACTGAAGGTATAAATAAATAAGGCTATAAATAAGACAGCTATAAAGTACCAGACATATTTAAATATTTTCATCTCGATAAGATTAGGTAATTTATAGATAAATTTAAAGTCTTTTCATAAACTGTTACTTAAGATTCATATTATGAGAAGAATAGTCACAGGTCATAATGAAAAAGGCAGATCAATCGTAGTTAGTGATGGACCTCCACCAAAATCTATTGGAGAAGAAGTGGGTGGTTTATTTGAACTATGGAGCACAGATGCTGGTGATGTAGATTCCTCGGAAAAATCAGATAATGCTGATACTGAAATTTTGTTGTGCCCCACTAAAGGCGGCACAAAATTTAGGTATTTTCAAATCAACCCCTTACCAGAAGGAGTGCCACTTGATCTTATGAATCAAATTGCTCACGAAAACTTTTCCCAAGTAGGCGCTGCACATACAAGAGTAGATACCGCTAAACATCCTGCTATGCATAAGACTGAAACTATAGACTATATTATTTTACTTAAGGGGGAAGTTACTCTTATCCTTGATGAGGATGAAATTGATTTAAAACCTTTTGATGTCGTTGTACAAAGAGGCACAAACCATGCTTGGCAATGCAAGGGCAATGAACCAGCACTATTTATAGCTGTCTTAATAGATAAGAAAATTTTGTGACTAGACTTATTAAGTTAATCTTTATTTGTGTGGTTGTTTTTTCTTGTTCAACAAGCTATGTAAAAATTAACTCTGAAAACTTTGATAGTAGAGTTAAATACATTGTTATTCATTACACATCAGAAAACTTTGCTGAAAGTTTAAGATTGTTGACAACAAAAACTGATAGGCCAGTGAGTTCGCACTATTTAATTCCTGAACTAAACGATAAAACTTATGAATTAACTACAACTAAGCCTTATCTATTGGTAGATGAACATAATAGAGCTTGGCACGCTGGAATAAGTTATTGGAGTGGTGAAAGAGGATTAAATGATAATTCAATTGGCATTGAAATTGTAAACACCTCTGGTTGTCAAAAAGGTATTGAACAATTAATTGACCATGAAGACCTAAATAATTCTTGTTATTTTTTATCTTTTCCTAAACAACAAATTACAGTGCTTGTGAATTTAATACGTGATATTTTATCAAGGTATCCTGAGATAAAACCTTATAACATTATCGGACATTCAGATATAGCTCCAAATAGAAAGATTGATCCTGGGCCCCTATTCCCATGGAAAACGCTATACGAAAATGGTTTTGGAGCTTGGTATGAGATGGAAGACTACATTTATTTTCAGAACCTCTTTAAGACACAATTACCAACTACCCTTGAAGCGCAACAACAACTAGAAATCTATGGTTATGAAATTGAGTTAAATGGTATCGAAGATAAACAGTCTCGTGATGCAGTCAGAGCATTTCAAATGCATTTTAGACCTTCAAACTATAGCGGCTATTTTGATTTAGAGACTATCGCAATTTTGTATGCTTTAAATAAAAAATATAGATAAAAAATGCGGCCAAAGCCGCATTTAAACTAATTGAAAATAATCCTATTTATCATTTCTACTCTGATAATTTCTCGAATATCTTCATATCCTTGAGCTCTTTCAGTTTGATCTTGTTCTGAAATAACTTTACGAAATTTTTCTTGAAACTCAGCTTGTTGTTCATCAGTCCATGGATCCAAACTTGCATAGCTTGGATAGTTTATGGCTAGATATACATAGCTATTATTCCCAACGTAAACATTGAATCCATCAATCAGGCCCATCTCCTGTTGAATTTTATTTGCAGCTACCCAGGTTTTCTCCAGACCATCTAAATAATCTTGTAGATAATTTGTTTTAACCTTAACAACAGTTAATTGGGTAACTCCTGGAGCAGGTTCTCGACTTGGTTCATCTTCTTGAGAAGATGCAAATATTGAAAAAGTAAGTAAAAGTGAAAGTAAATATTTCATAGTTCCTCCAACTTTTGATTCTATAACAATGTATAAAAAAAACTACTTTAAATATGTGTCTAAGTGAATGACATCAAGAAGATGGCATCCCCAAGGGGATTCGAACCCCTGTTGCCGGGATGAAAACCCGGTGTCCTAGGCCTCTAGACGATGGGGACACAGGTGTAATTATATAAACAAATTATTATTTTTAAAGTCTAAGATTTATCCTGTATTTTTTTTTCAATTCCTGATAAAAACCCTCTCAAAAAATTGACTTCCATTTCATCTAAACCAATACGTGTAAATAACCTTTTTATACGTGCCCCTATCTGTCTTGGGTTTCCTTTGTTGTAAACCTCTAGTTGTTCGGCAACATTGATAAAATGATTTATAAGGTTTTGGATATGGTTACTTTTGGCCATGGGAACATCCCATGTATTTGAATCAGCAGCTTTAGATTTTAACCAATAATCAAGATATAGCTGATAACAAACTACTTGTACCGACATTGCAACATTAAGAACAGGATAATTTGGGTTTGCAGGAATTGATACATGCAAATTAGATAATTGTAATTCATCGTTGGTAAGGCCCCGATCTTCACGACCAAATAAAATTGCAGTCTTAGCTGTTTTAGAATTTTTAACAATTTTAGGTGAGGCTGTTTCTAATGATTCGCATGGCCATGGCACCCTTCTCATCCTTGATGAGGTTGCTACAACAAAATTTATATCTTCAAGAGCATCAGCAAGTGAAGTTACAACTTTAACTTTATCAATCATATCTGATGCATTTGCAGCCATAGCAACAACATCATCAGATGGAAATTTTCTTGGATTAACTAGAACTAACTCAGAAAAACCCATCGTTTTCATAGCCCTTAATGTTGATCCAATGTTTCCTGAATTTGTTGTTTCAATAAGAATTATTTTGACTTGACTGTCTAAATCCATAATATAGTCTCTATGTCATTACCACCAATATTAAATAGAGCCCTTAAAGCTGCATACGAAGGCGCTAACGAGATTATTCATTTTAGTAAAAGAATTGATAATCTAGAAGTTATTTCTAAGGGTAATAATGATATTACAACGAACCTCGACAAAAAGGTTGAGGAAAAAGTTTTTGATTACTTAAAAACTTATTACCCAGATTTTGGATATTTCGGTGAGGAATCTGGAATTGAGGGAATTAATGATAAAGATCAGTATTGGGTCCTAGATCCCCTTGATGGCACTAGAAATTTTGCATATCAATATCCTCACTATGCACTATCACTGGCTTGTATAAGTGAAGGTAAGGTTATATGTGCAGTAATAATAGATCCTGTCAGAGATGATGTATTTTGTGCTGGTGAAGGAACTGGATCATTGCTTAATAACAAAAGAATCAGATCTAGCAACAAGAAAACCCTTACTAACGCAATGCTTACAAACGTTGGACACACAAATCAAAATCAAAATTATTCATACTCCATAATGGATACTATTTCTGAGCTATCTAATTACAACATTACACTCAGAAGGTCTGGGTGCACTGCTTTAGACTTAGCATACGTTGCAGCAGGCAAAGTAGATGGTTTTTGGGGCTATGGTTTAGAGATATGGGACAGAGCAGCTGGCTTGTTTATTGCTCAAAACGCTGGATGTCTTAGTAGTTCATTTGATGGTATTCCTGATACCTTTAGTCATGACCATTTAATTATATCTGGCCCTAGATGTTTCAAAGAATTGTCTAGATGTGTTCAAAAAGGTTATCAGTCTAAAGAATAGCTTTCTTCAGGCTCGTTTTTAGGTTTTTCCATATCTTTTGTACTCAAATTGAGCCCTAATAAAACCCCAACAACGATAACAATTGATGAATAAGAACCGACTATAACCCCTATGGAAAGTGCCAGACTGAAATTTTGTAGTGCCGCACCACCAGCAACCAATAGTGCCACCAAAACCAATAATGTGGTGAACGAAGTAACTAATGTTCTTGTAAAGACTTGATTTAAGGATAAGTTAATTAAAGTTTCGCTACTCCCTTTAGCATTTTTATCTAAAAGGTTTTCTCTGATTCTATCAGAAACAACTATTGAATCATTCAATGAATAGCCAACAATAGCTAGTATTGCGGCCAAGACAGAAAGATCAAAAGTTAAATTAAATAATGAAAAGATTCCCAAAATTATCAGAACATCATGTACAAGAGCAGCAATTGCACCATAACCAAATTTAATTTGGAATCTAAAAATGATATAAAGCAGAATAGCAAAGATTGCTACAAGTATTGCAATACCACCTTTATCTCTAAGCTCTTCACCAATCTGAGGAAAGATAGTTTCACTTTTCGTGACTTCACCTAAATTATCCTTTTCTTGTAATTTTTGAATAACAGTTTCTGCATTTAAATTTAAAGATTCATCGCTTTGAAATTTAATTAATACATCTTCATCACTACCAAAATTTAAAACCACGAAATTTGCTCCTTCAATTTCAGAAAGGTTTTCTCTAATCTTTTCAAGATTGGCTTTTGAGGGGTATTTAAGCTCAACAGAAACACCGCCGGTAAAATCTAGTCCTAGATTTAATCCCTTAAAAAAAAGTGTTAGGATCGCAATAAGCAACATAGAGCCTGAAAAGATAAGTGCTTGCCTATTAAATTTGGTGAATGGTATATTCATACTTTTAACTCTTTTACATCCCTGTAGCCATAAATTAAATTTACAAAAGATCTTGTAACAAATATGGCAGTAAATATCGATGTGATTATGCCAATACTTAACGTTACAGCAAAACCTTTTATAGGGCCTGTTCCAATTGCATATAGGATTAGAGCAACTATTAGTGTAGTTATATTAGCATCCATAATCGTACTAAAAGCTTTCGCAAACCCATTCTTTATCGCGTTTTGGGGATCAATATTATTTTTTAATTCTTCAGAGATTCTAGCGAATATTAGTACATTCGCATCTACAGCCATGCCTACAGTCAGAACAATTCCGGCAATGCCTGGTAATGTTAAAGTTCCACCAACAACCGACATGATTGAAACTACTAAAATTAGATTACACATCAAAGCTATGTTTGCTGACAGCCCAAACAATCTATAACGAACAAACATAAATATAAAGACAAGAATGAACCCAATAATAATTGAGTTAACACCTTTTTCTATGTTTTCTTGTCCCAAAGTAGGCCCGATAGTTTGCTCCTCAACAAACTTCATTGGTGCAGCAAGCGCGCCAGCTCTCAACAAAAGTGCTAATTCGCTAGCCTCAGTAGAACTTGATAGTCCTGTTATTCTAAAGCTCGTCCCTAATACCGCCTGAATTGTAGCATTGCTAATGATGCCTTTCTCTATATAGGATTCTTGCACAACATTATCATCTGCATCAAAAAAAGTTTTCGTTTTTTCTTCGACTAGGACAACTCCCAATCTTCTACCAATATTGCCATTGGTCGCTTTTTGCATAGCTCTACCACCTTCAATATCTAAATTAATATTCACCTGTGGTCTACCATTCTCATCAAAACTACTTTGAGCATTGGTCACACTATCACCTGTAAGTATTACGATCTTTTCTAAAAATGCTGAACCTTGAAATGTTTCTCTGTAGTTAAACTTTTCTTTTCTTAAGAAAGAATCACTATTTCTAGCTTCAAGCCTGAACTCAAGGTTTGCAGTTTTGCCTATTATCTTTTTTGCTGAAGCTGAATCTTGTACACCAGGCAGCTCAACAACAATTCTTCCTCTACCCTCTCGTTGAACAATCGGTTCTGAAACACCTAATTCATTTACTCTATTTCTCAATGCAACAAGGTTTTGCTCAACTGCATAATCAACTATTTCGGAAAGGTAATTTTCTGTATATCTAAGTTCTAAATCTAGGTTTGACTGAATGATCGAATATTTATTTCCACTAGTTGTTATATTATTTTGATTTAGATAATCTCTACCTTTAGTTAAATCTGAGTCGGATTTAAACTTTAGTATTACTCTGTCATTAAATGATTGATAATCTGTAAAAAAACCTTGCTTTGCAAATTCTTCAGATAATGATGCTGCTTCAGATGATAAACGTTCCTCGGAGTATCGCTCCGTATCAACTTCCAATAAAAAATGAATGCCACCTGCTAAATCAAGTCCAAGATTAATGGGGTTGGCACCTAATTCTCTTAGCCATTCCGGGGTTGTTGGTTCAGAGGTTAATGCAATTATAAAATCACCACTTGAGTAATTTGCTAGCACCCTTCTTGAAGCAAGTTGTGACTCAACGTCTTCTAAAACAATCTTTACTGAAGCTTCATCAGTTGTAATAGAATTAAAGGCTATATTTTCCTTATTCAAAGCTTCTTCTAGGCCTGAAATAAAATCTTGATTAATTTGCACTGTAGAATCTCCAACTGCTATTTGGAGCGATGGTTTTGACGGATAAATATTAGGTAACGCAAATAAACTTCCCAGTATAAGTACTGAGAAAATTAATAAATATTGCCAAACCTTATATTTATTCACTGCGATTCAATACTGCTGATTGTCCCTTTTGGTAATTGTGATGAAATGAATTCTTTTTGCATGTTGATTGTGACATTCTCATTTAATTTTATTGAGACATATCTATCTTTAACGTTATCAATCCGGCCTACAAGACCAGATGAAGTCATAACTTCATCACCTTTTTGCAATGATGATACAAGTTGCTCATGTTCTTTTCTTCTTTTCTGCTGAGGTCTGATAGTTACGAAATAGACAAATAGAAAGAAAAATAAAAGCATTAAAAATGGAAAAAAAGTTGGTGCAGCTGCTTCGTTCATATAACTCCTATAGTTTTGGCTTTTTTAAGCCCCTCATATCGTAAAAGAGATCAACAAAATCTTCAAATCTATTTTTCTCAATTGCGCTTTGAATTTGAGTCATGAGCTTATGGAAATGTGAAAGATTGCAGATTGTTAACAAAGTATTTGCAAGTATCTCATTGCATTTATCCAAATGATGTAAATAACTTCTAGAAAAGTTTTTACATGTATAGCAATCACAATTTTCATCAACAGGTTTTGTTGAAGTTTTGTGCACACTATTTCTTATCTTAACAATGCCATCGGAAGTATATATAAAACCATTTCTAGCATTCCTAGTTGGTATAACGCAATCAAACATGTCTATACCATATCTAACACCTTCTACCAGCTCTTCTGGTGTGCCTACTCCCATAACATAATGCGGTAATTCTTTAGGTAATTTTTTAGCAAGCTCTTTTAGCACTTTGGTTTTTATCTCTTTGGGCTCACCAACACTTAAACCACCTATTGCAATGCCATCAAAGTTAAGTTCTTGCATTTTATTGAGAGATTCTTCTCTTAAATCAAGATATTCACCCCCCTGAACAATTCCAAAAATTAAATTGCCTTTATTGTTAGTATCAAAGTAAATTTTGGATTGCTCCGCCCATTTATGAGTTAGATTCATAGATTTTTTTGCCTCCACGTAAGACGCAGGATAAGGTGTACACTCATCAAAAATCATTACAATATCAGCATCAAGGGAAATCTGAATATGTATGGAATCTTCAGGAGTAATTTTCATCTTTGCTCCATCCAATGGGGATTTAAACTCAACACCATCATCTTGAACTTTTCTAAGTTCGCCTAAACTCCAAACCTGAAATCCTCCTGAATCTGTTAATATTGATCTATCCCAACCCATAAATTTATGAAGACCTTTAAATTTTTTTATAACTTCAAGCCCAGGACGTAAATTTAAATGGAAGGCATTTCCCAAAATTATTTCAAACCCTATCGCTTTAAGCTGTTCTGGAGTCATTGCTTTAACAGTGCCATATGTACCTACCGGCATGAATACCGGCGTTTGAATTTGTGATGATTTAGTTGTTAGGACGCCTCTTCGGGCATATCCATCTTGATTGATTATTTTGAAAGACATTTTTCTATAAGCATAGCATCACCATAACTAAAAAATTTATATTTCATTTTTATAGCAAAATTATATGCATCCATTATGTTGTCTTTGCCACCGAATGCACAAACAAGCATTAATAAGCTAGACATTGGAAGGTGAAAATTTGTTATCAAGGAGTCGATGACTTTAAATTTATAACCTTCAGAGATAAAAATTTCGGTGCTTTGATGTCCAGTTGATATTGTGCTCTCTTTGGTATTAAAAGCTGATTCTAATGCTCTTAAAGTTGTTGTGCCTAATGCAATAACCCTCCCTCCTTGTTCTTTGCATTTATAAATCTTATGTTGTGTTTCATTAGAGATAAAGAATGTTTCCTTATGGAGTTTAGTATTAGCTGAAATAATGCCGTCATCTAAAGGCTGAAATGTCCCATAACCAATATCTAAATTTATATTAGCTACATCGACTTTTTCTTTTATTTCATTCCATAAGCTGTCATTAAAATGTAACGATGCAGTTGGCGCAGCAACAGAATTATTAAATTCGTTATTAGCAAAAATACTTTGATATCTTTCATTATCAATATCTGTAGTATCTCGATTCAAATATGGAGGGATAGGCACTTCACCCTGAGATGAACAAAGACTTTCTAGATCTTGGCTAAATTTAATGTAAACAAGGTTTTCTTCTTTTTTTAGAATTTCTATATCAATTGGAAAATCTCTGGTTATTACCTTTTGTTTTTTCTTTTTTTTATTTATTCCCTTAGTTAAGCAAATGCCACTATTTTTTGTTAATTTTTGAATTATTAATATTTCTGCTTTGCCTCCAGATTCTTTAAATATTTTTAAACGAGCTTTAAATACTTTGGTTTCATTAAAAACAAGCAAATCATTGGGATTAAAAAAATTAACTAAGTTTGTTACTAAATCACAATTAAAATCCGATCCATGTACTTTTAATAGTTTAGATTCTCCCCTATTTTTGGGTGGAAATTTTGCAATTAAATGATCCGGTAAAACAAAATCGTAATCTTTTTTATAGAAGCCATTATTCATTGTGTGTATGATATCAATATTTGGGGATGTGGTGGAATTGGTAGACACGTGCGACTCAAACTCGCATGCCGCAAGGCGTAACGGTTCAAGTCCGTTCATCCCTACCAATAAAAATTAAACTAGCCCAAAACCATAATCATTTTTAGCAACTAGCCTAACTTTTTTATCTTCATCAGTGAATTGAATTTCTCTAGCATGAAGCATCATCCTGATTTTCTCTTTCTGTGATCCATATTTATGGTCACCGAGCAATGGAAAGCCTGCATCTGCACAATGAGCACGAATTTGATGTGTACGCCCAGTTATAGGTATTGCTAACAGATGTGTATGTTCTTTATATTTTTTCTGTACCCTAAATTTAGTCATTGATTGCTTTCCTTCTTTACTGACTGTCGTTGATCTTTTGTCATTATTTTTTTTTGTTAATAGGCTACTTTCAACTTTTTTAAGAGAGTTTGGCCAACTGCCTACAACAATACATTCATATATTTTTTTTATTTTTCTTTCTCGAAATTGCTTATGAATTGATCGCAAAGCAGACATTTTTTTTGCAATAATTAAGCATCCACTGGTTAATTTATCAATACGATGGGCTAAATTAAATTTATCAGAATATGGGTATAAGCTTCTAATTATTTCGATTATCCCAAAATTTAAGCCTGATCCCCCATGAACAGCATAATTTGGAGGTTTATTGATAACAATATAGTTCTCCGATTCATACATGATGGCATCTTTTATTAGCCTTTGATGATCATTTAAATTAGGAGAATTCATAATATCGGCTTTTTGAGCAAATATTGGGTAAGAAACTACATCTTGAGATTGAAGCTTATAATCAGGTTTGGTTTTTTTCTTGTTTACTTTGATAGCAGCTTTTCTAATTGAGCTATAGATTTTAGATTTAGGCACTTTCTTAAAAATCGAAAAAAGAACATTATCCAACCTCCTCCCTTCATTTTCTTTATCAATAATTAAAAATTCAATTTTGTTCATTATGCTGTAGAATATACCCGTTTAGCTTTAACTTACTTAAATACAATATATAAAGCTAAGAATTAATTAACTATTAAATGATAAGAACAATGGACAAAAGATCAATTAAATTCAATCGCAATAAAGTTCCTATAAAGAGCTAATCCATAATGTTCTTATCCTTTTTTTAAAAGGGATAACATGAAAAAAATATTAATAGACACTAATTCAATTAATGGCAAACGAAGTGCGTTAATTGATAGTGATAAACTTATCGATTTTGACCTAGAGTTTGAAAACAATAACTTTCAAAAAGGCAGTATACATAAAGCTAAAATTACAAAGATTGAAGCAAGCTTAGAAGCTGCTTTTGTAGAATTAGGTTCATCAAGACATGGCTTTCTGCCATTTAAAGAGCTTTCTCCGGAATATTTTGATAATTCAAAAACAGGCGCAGATAGATTTAAGGTAAAAGAAGGTGACGATATCGTCGTACAAATTGAAAAAGAAGAAAGAGTAAATAAAGGAGCGGCTTTGTCGACCTATATTTCTCTCGCAAGCAGATACATTGTCTTAATGACTAATCATCCTTCGGGCGGAGGCATCTCAAGAAGAATTCATGGAGATGATAGAGATAAAGTTAAGAACCTAATTGATAATCTTCAAGTTCCAGAAGGCATGAGCATTATTATTAGAACGGCAGGCATTGATAGACAAATTGAGGAACTTAATTGGGATATTGAGTATCTTAAAAAACTTTGGGTTGAAGTTGAAAGTGCAATTTCAAAATCAAAAGCAACACAACTTATTTACGCTGATCAAAGCTTGATTCAAAAAACAATAAGAGACTATTTTAAAGAAGACATAGGTGAATTGGTCGTTGATAACAAAGATGATTACGATGAAGCACGTACCTATGCAACTAAGATTGTTCCTGAATTTGTTGAAAAAATTAAACTATATGAAGAAGAAATACCATTGTTTGCGAGCTACGGTATTGAATCCAAAATTGAATCAGCATTTTCCCGAGAGGTTAAGCTTCCTTCTGGCGGATCATTGGTCATTGATAGTGGTGAAGCCCTTACCTCTATTGATATTAACTCTGCAAGATCCACAAAAGGAACAGATATCGAAGAAACAGCTTTAAAAACAAACCTTGAAGCTGCAAGAGAAATTGGAAGACAAGTAAAACTTAGAGACCTTGGTGGTTTAATTGTTATTGATTTTATAGATATGGAAGATGAAAAAAATAACACAAAAGTTGAAAAAGCTATGCATGATTCAACAAAAAATGACCACGCGCGAATTCAAATGAATAATATCTCAAGATTTGGTTTACTAGAAATGTCTAGACAAAGAATTAAGCCAGCACTAAATGATCTTATGGGAAAAACTATCTGGGTAAGATCTATAGCAAGTATATGTGAATCAATTTTTAGATTAATTACAGAAAAATCAATAAATAATCGATCCAGCGTGCTTTTGCTTAAAGTCTCGCCTAATGTAGCTAACGAACTGCTTAACAGATATAGAAATAATATGGCTGAAATTGAGCATAGATTTGGCACTAAGATCATGACATTTATTGATCCATATAAGCAAAATGATAACTACACAATTGAAATAAAGAAAAATGCATTTTTTGATTATGAAGAAACTCTAGAAGAATCTTCTCAAGCTTTTCAAAATCGTTCTAGCTACAACTTAAAGGTGCCTAAGAAAAAGGCAAAGGCTTTGGTTGAAGATGTAGACTTTAGAAACAAACCTAAAGTTGATCCCAATAAAAAAGGATTATTGGATTCTTTGTTTGGATTTTTTAAGAGTGAAGAAAAACCTGAACCAAAAAAGAAAATCCGAAAGTTTTCTTCGAAACCAAGAAGAAGTAACCAAAACTCTAATACAAGGAAACCTAAAAACTTTAAAACTGATTTAAAGAGCAGAGATCAAGGTCGCAAGCCATCAACAAGGGTTAATCAAACAGCGAGGAAGCCTATTAATGGTAACTTGAAAAGTCGACCAGAAAATACTCCAGCTCCCTTGCCAGACGATAATATTGGCAACAAGGCTGAGCCTACTAATGAAAGGCCAAAAAGAAGAGCTAAAAATGACCCTAGAGCTAAGAGTTAAGAGCTTTTTTAATTAATTTTCCAGATAAAGATAATTCAGGAGGAATAGGTGGCAATTGGGTTTTACTAAACCACCCCGCCTCTTGAATTTCTTCCTGGTCTAGCATTAACTCTCTGTTGTCTGACAAAGCTGTAAAAGCCATCATTAGCTGGTTAGGAAATGGCCATGATTGCGAATTAAAGTATTCTAATTGAGTCACCTTTAACCCTACTTCCTCAAATACTTCTCTTTTTACTGTCTCTTCAATTGATTCACCATATTCTACAAATCCAGCAATGGCTGTAAAAAAATTACTGCCGTTATTATGTTTAACAAGCAAAATGTCATTTTCATTTTTAACAACTACTAAAATACAAGGTGACATTTTTGGATAATGATCATGCTTACATTGTTCACAAGCTTTAGCGAGATCGTGTTTTATTGTTGAAAGCCTGCAACCGTGCTGTGGACAAAAATTAAAATGATTAATCCATTTGGACATTTGATAAGCTCGAGAATAAATATTAAGAAGGTTGTTATCTAAGTGCATAAAAACTTCTTTTTGGGATAAATAAATCATGTCTAGGGGAGCATCAAATGAACAAAAGTGCAGAACTATTGAGTCCTTATCATTTGAAAATATCTCATAACCATTTTTAATATCAAGATCTTCTGAGAAAATGAATGCTTCATCTTTTGTGTTAAAAAGTAACTGGTTTTTTTGGTTGATGAAGACATGTTTAGCTGTTTTATTCGAGCTTGATATAATTTTAAAAGAAGGAAACATTTCTGACATAATCTGTATAATGTAACCTTTTATTATGGAACTATTAAGCACTCTCTTTCAAAGCTTTCTAGGAAATGCACCTAATTGGTATAAAAAGTCAATTTTGTCATTCCTAGTTATTAATCCAGTAATTTATTTTACGCTCTTGCAGTCTGGGCTTGATGGAGGCTTTATTCTCGGATGGGTCCTTTTATTACAATTTATATTTACCCTAATTTTTTCTATACAGTGCTATCCCCTCCAACCAGGCGGCTTATTAGCACTACAGGCCTTAGCATTAGGCCTAACCGATCCTTATCATGTTTTTCATGAGATAGAATCAAACTTGGAAGTTGTTCTATTGTTGGTTTTTATGGTTTCAGCCATTTTTTTCATGAAAGATTTGCTGCTTGTCATTTTTACTCAAATTATTAAATCAATTAGAAATAAAATAGTCTTGTCATTTTTATTTTTAATTTCAGCTGCTTTCCTTTCAGCTTTTCTTGATGCCTTAACAGTAACCGCTGTTTTGATATCTGTTTGTCTAGGTTTTTATAACATATTCAAAGACCATCACCAATCAAACCAAATTTCTGACGATGAATTTAATGAAGGAAAAAAATTTCTGGCTGACATAGTTATGCATGGTGCAGTTGGTACTGCTTTAGGAGGTGTATGCACTATTGTTGGAGAACCACAGAATCTCTTAATTGCTACTAAAGCTGGTTGGGAATTTACTGAATTCTTTATGCGCATGGCCCCTATAACAATGCCAGTCTTAGTCATGGGTATTTTAACCTGTTTGTTAATTGAACAATTTAAACTTGCTTCTTATGGAGCGCAGCTACCAGAATCTTTACGGTTAAAAATAATTACTTCTGCTGAAAAAAAAGCTAATGAACGCACATCTCTAGAAAGGCTTCAACTCAAAATTGAAGCACTTTTGGGTATATTTTTAATCTTAGCCCTAGGCTTGCATTTAGCACCAGTTGGAATTATTGGCCTATTTCTTCTTGTTGGTTTAACTTCGCTCAAAGGAATTATCTCTGAGCACAAACTTGGACCAGCTTTTGAAGAATCGCTACCATTTACAGCGCTGTTAGCTGTCTTCTTTGCCATTGTTGCTGTTATTAATGATCAAGCTTTATTTACACCGATAATAACTGTTGTTCTTCAGTCCTCATTAGAAGTGCAGGCACCAATGTTTTATATCGCTAATGGTGTTCTGTCTGCTATTAGTGATAACGTTTTTGTTGCAACAGTCTACATGAATGAAATTGTATTGGCCCTTGAGAATAATGTTATCAATATAGATCAATTTGATAAGCTTGCCGTTGCTATCAATACAGGTACTAATCTACCAAGTGTGGCTACACCGAATGGTCAAGCTGCTTTCCTTTTCCTTTTAACATCATCTCTAGCACCTCTTATTGGATTGTCTTACTTCAAAATGGTTCTTAAAGCACTTCCCTACACAATTGTGCTTACTCTAGTTGGTCTAGTTGCTGTAATTATGTTCCTGTAAGCTATGCATCTTTTTTCCGTGGCTCCAATGATGAAGAAAACAGATAAACATTTTCGTTATCTGTGCAGAAATCTTTCTAAAGATGCTCTGCTATATACTGAAATGATACATTCAAATGCAATTCTAAAAGGGAATAAATCTAAACTTTTATCTTACTCTGAATGCCAACATCCTATTGCCCTACAATTGGGTGGCTCAAATCCTTCGGATTTAGCTGACGCTGCTGAAATAGCTATTGAATACAATTATGATGAGATTAATTTAAATGTAGGCTGCCCTTCCAAAAAGGTTAAATCTGGCAATTTTGGAGTTTTTCTTATGAAGGATATTCCACTCTTGAGCAAATGTATTAAAGCCATTCAAAGAAAAATAAATATACCACTCACAGTAAAGTGTCGTATTGGTGTGGATGATTATGAAGGGTCAAAATTTTTAAATAATTTTGTTTATCAGCTTAGTGATATTGGTATTTCAACTTTTGCGATACATGCTAGAAAAGCTATTAGTGGGTTAGATACTAAGAGAAATAGGTCAATACCACCACTTGAATATCACAGAGTATATGAGATTAAGCAAAAATTTCCTGACTTAAATATAGTCATCAATGGTGGCATAGATTCCATTAAAGAAATTGAAAATCATTTAAATCATGTGGATGGAGTGATGGTAGGAAGAAAAATTTATTCTGACCCTCTATTTTTATGTGAAATTGATGAACATCTATTTACTGGAAACTCACATAGCCCCATAGTTAGTTTAAATAATTTTATGGAATATATCTTAACGCTAGAAAATAAAAATGATGTAAATAGATCCATTACCCATCTGATGCAACTGCTAAAATCCTTATCAATACAAAAAACACAAAGGAATAAACTGTTAACATCACTTAAAGATAATAGTTTTAATATGGGTGATTTATTTAAGGACTTTCAGGTTGATCTTCTTCAAAAAAATCCAATTCCAAATCTGTAAGAAAATCATCCTCTATTGCACCATCTGCTGATAAATATTCTCTGGATTGTAAATAAGCGTCTCTAACAAAATCATACTTATCTCCAACTATAAGATTTTCCGCTATAAGCAATCTTTCTCTTGTTTCAATAACATCCAAGATATTTATCACGATTGAAGCTTCTTCATCTGAAATTGAAAAATTACCAGAGAGAAACCAGCTAGTTGGTTTTGACAAGAGGTCTCTTAAAGTAGTGGGGCCAAGTAAAGGAACAAATAAATAAAATCCGGATGGAACGCCCCAATAGCCTAATGTTTGGCCAAAATCTTCATCATGTTTTTCTAAGCCAACTCGACTTGCAACATCAAAAAAACCAGCTAAACCAAGCGTTGAATTTATAATAAATCGACCAGAATCTTGAGCAGCATAACCCAATTTTCCCTGCAATATCTGATTGACTACAGTATCAACCTCTGAGAGATTGCTAAAGAAATTTGTAATGCCATTTTTAAGAAATAAGGGAGCATATAGACTATAAAATTCTGCAGTTGGCCTTAGGATAGCTTGATCAATATCATCTGAAACTTCGAAAACAATTCTATTAAGTTCTTCAAAGGGATCATACTCATAATCATCACTATCTTGTGAAAACAGGCTTGCAGCTAAAAATAAAATAAAAAAAAGCTTTTTATTCATATGTTATCTGGTAAAAATTCTTCAAATTTTGTCTGCTTAAGTACACTATTATATAAATCATTTTTACTGATTCTAGGAATCGGACCATATTTTGTAACATCTGTAAAATGTCCCTCTATAAGATTTTTATCCCATTGACCCTCAGAAAGATTTTCAATAAGCCCTATTATTTTAATATTTAAGGTTTGCAAGAGCTTTACTGTACGTGCAATATCTGCCATGCAAAGTGGATCATCTACGTATACTAAGAGAGTCTTTTTAATACCTAAATCTTTAAAAATTGTGATGTAAGCATCTCCTGTGCCAGGAGGCATATCAATGAACAAATAGTCCAATTCAGATGAAAAAGATTTTGTATATAACTCATGCAATATCTTGCTAAGCATGGGGCCTCTCAATATTGCAGCATCATTTGGTTTGAGAATAAGATCAGTTGACGCAAATTCAATGCCGTTTACGGAAACGGGTAAAGTTAAATCTTTGAACTTTTGATGATTAAAGTTATGGCCATGTCCCTCATGCTGAAATAAATTTATTAGATTTGGTCCATAAATATCTGCATCCAACAAACCAACTTTATACCCTTTTTCTTTATATATATGCGCTAGACAATAACTAATTGTTGTCTTGCCAACACCTCCTTTTGCTGAACATATAGCAACTTTTTCCATACAATTAAAAGTAACATATAATTTCGTTAACAACATGAAATATCTGATAACAAGCGCTTTACCATATGCAAATGCGGAATTACACCTTGGACATGTTCTAGAAATTGTTCAGACAGACGTATGGGTTAGGCATAAGAATTTAAATGGCGACCAAGCGTATTATTTTTGCGCTAGTGATACACACGGGACACCTGTAATGCTTAAAGCAAAACAATTAAAAATTGATCCTGAGGATCTTGTGTCAGATATGAAGAGGAATCACGAAGAGACATTTGCAAACTTTAATGTAAATTTAACTAATTTTCACACGACACATAGCAAGGAAAGTGAAGACTTTGTTTATGACATATTTAATAAAATTAACGATAAGGGTCACATCTATACTAAGGAGATAGAGCAACTTTATGATGAGAAAGAGAATATTTTTCTTGCGGATAGATTTGTAAAAGGGGAATGTCCGAAATGTAATTCAACTGATCAATATGGTGATGCATGTGAAAAATGTGGAACAACATATGATGCACTGGAGCTTATTAATCCAATATCTACACTTTCTCAAAGCAAACCAGTTATAAAAAATTCAAAACACTATTTTTTTGCTTTAAGCGAATTTAAAGATTTTCTTAAAACAAATATTGATAGTTTCTCGAATCAAGCGCCCGTGAAAGCAAAATTAAACGAATGGCTTGATGGTGAACTGAATGATTGGGATATTTCAAGAGATAAACCTTATTTTGGCTTCCTAATACCTGGAGAAGAGGATAAATATATCTATGTTTGGTTAGATGCCCCTATTGGCTATCTATCATCAATTAAACACTGGTGCCAAAACAACAATTTAAATTTTGAATACCTTCTAAATGATAAAGATACACAATTAATCCACTTTATTGGCAAAGATATTATGTACTTTCACTTACTTTTCTGGCCCTCTACGCTTGAGGCATCAGGATTTAGACAGCTTAGTGAGGTATATGTTCATGGGTTTATGACTATAGAAGGTGAAAAAATGTCTAAATCGAGAGGGAATTTTATTTTAGCTGATGCTGCACTAGAGTACGCGGAAGCAGATTTCTATAGATATTATATTTGTTCAAAACTAGGCAATGATATCTCAGATATTGATTTTTCCATTGATGACTTTGTTCAAAAAATAAATAGTGATTTGGTAGGGAAATTTATAAATATTCCTAGTAGAACTATCAACTTTATCCATAAATACAACGAATCTAAAATAATTAATAATCAAACAAGGCTTAATGATTCCTTTTCAAATAGATTTAACCAGATAATTGAGAATACTGATAAAAGAGAATATTCAAAAGCAATAAAAGAAATTATGAAAATTGCTGATGAAACGAATGCCTATATCTCTGACAATGCTCCATGGAATTTAGCCAAAAATGGTAAAATCAAAGAATGTTTAGAGATATGTAGTGAAGCAATTAATGTTTTTTATTCGCTAAATACATTACTTATGCCATACATACCAAACATAACATCTAAAGTTCAGAAGATCATGAATAATTCTGATGAGCGATATTCAGCTATTTTTAATACAACTTTGGGTGAATTAAATGAGTTTAGCCATATTATTAAAAGGCTAGATATTGAAAATTTTAAAGGATTGATAGAAATAAATGAATGAAATAAATATCGAAGAATTTGCAAACGTAGATTTAAGGATCGCACAAGTTAAGCAAGCAATTGAAGTGCCAGAAGCGGACAAGTTAGTCAAATTAATATTAGATGTAGGTGAGTATGGTGAAAAAACTGTCTTTGCTGGCATAAAAGCTGCATATAGTCTTGAGAGTCTGCAAAATAAGTTCGTTGTAATAGTTAATAATTTAAAACCAAGACAAATGAAATTTGGGCTTTCAGAAGGCATGATTCTGGCTGCTGGACCTGGTGGTGAGGAAATATTTATGGTTTCGCCTGATTCAGGAGCTAAGCCTGGTATGAGAGTTAAATGAAGACTGATATTATTATTATTGGAGCTGGTCCTGTTGGGCTATTCACTGTCTTTGAAGCAGGAATACTTGGCTTGAACTGTACGCTTATAGATAATCTTGATAAGCCAGGTGGACAATGTGCTGAACTATATCCTGATAAGCCAATTTATGATATTCCAGGCGTTCCGTATCAAACCGCTCAAGAACATGTTGATGCTCTTCTGCAACAAATAAAACCTTTTGATTACAAAATCCACCTCAATCAAAGGGTTGATCAAATAAAAGAACATAACAATGAGTGGATTGTGACAACCAGCCAAGGCATGACTTTTGAATCGCCGAATGTTTTTATAGCTGCAGGCGCTGGATCCTTTGAACCAATTAAACCTAACCTTGAAACAGATATTGCAGGTTTAGAAAATAAACAAATTTTTTACTCCATCAAAGATAAAATGATCTTTAAGGATAAAAAGGTTCTAATTTTTGGGGGCGGTGACAGCGCACTAGATTGGACTATTGAGCTTCAAAAGATATGTTCAAATGTAAGCCTAATACACAGAAGAGATGCATTTCGTGGTGCTCCAGATTCAGAAATGAAAGTCAGAGAACTTGCCTCTAACAATAAAATTGAACTTATGACACCATTTATAATTAAAGATGTACAGCTAAATAATAAAAATGAGCTTAATGGAGCAAAGCTGTTTAACTCTGAAAGCAAAGAAGATGTTTTTGTGGAAGCAGATTATATTTTATTCTTCTACGGTTTAAATAAAAAACTTGGGCCCTTGCTAGAATGGGGTTTAGATAATAATGGCAAAAAAATTGAAGTTGAAACAGAATCCTATGAGACTAACAAACCAGGGATTTTTGCAGTTGGAGACATAAATAACTATCCAGGAAAACTTAATTTAATCTTGTCCGGCTTTCATGAAACAACTTTAGCTGTACAAAAAGCATTTAAGCGAATACATCCAGATGAAAGAGTTCCCTTTGGCTATACTACCTCAAACACAACTATTCACGAACGTCTTGGCATCAAATCAGATTGAATTAAAGGAAATACATAATGCTTTGCCTCAATTACAATGCGGCAGATGTGATACTCCTGGTTGTATGGAGTATGCTCAAGCAATACTTGATGGAACACCACATAATAGGTGCTTACCAGGAGGACATGAAAGCCTAAACCAACTAAATAAGATACTGAATTCAGAAATCAAGGATCTTGATAACGACTATGGCCCCACTATAACAAATCAGATATTGGTTATAGATGAAGACATCTGTATTGGTTGTGCTAAGTGTATACCGAAGTGTCCAGTCGATGCCATCATTGGAGCCCCAAACAAATTACACCAAATTGATACCAATGTATGTACAGGCTGTGAACTATGCATTGAACCTTGCCCAGTAGACTGCATTAATATCAAACCTGTTTCCCCAAAAAAAATGATCAATGCTAAGAGCTCATCTCAGGAACGTTATGACTCAAAACGTTCACGTTCGGAAAAATCAAAAGAAAAACTTTCATTAGATGTTAAGAGTAATCTTGAAATTGCTAACTATTACAAAAATTTAAAACAATAATTGCAAATGATAATGATTCTCATTATTATTTAGGAATGTACGTATGTATATGTAAAAAGATCACAGAAAATGAATTAAAAGATTCATACGTGAGGTGTGATTGCAATATCATCCAATCTGAAAAAGATCTAGGCTTTTCATCAAAATGTGGTAAGTGTCGCCCTTCTATTGAATCAATAGTTAAGAAGATTCAAACAAAAAAATAATTTTTCTTTAAATAAGAATGAGTATCATTAGCAAAATTCGTTATTTGCTTGATTTTTAACTCCAATAACAATATAAATTCACTATGCAAGGAAACGACAAAGTCATCGCACACCTAAACAAAATTCTTTACAACGAATTACGCGCAATAAACCAATATTTTCTGCATTCTCGTATGCTGTCTGATTGGGGTTTAGATAAATTTGCTGATTATGAATACTCTGAATCCATGGATGAAATGCAACATGCAGACAAACTAATTCAAAGAATACTTTTTCTTGAGGGTTTGCCTAATCTACAAGATCTTGGTGTGCTATATATTGCAGAAGAAGCAATTGAAGTGCTAGCAAATGACTTAAAGCTAGAACATGAAGCCATACCAGATTTAAGGGATGCAATTAAACATTGTGAAAGTGTAAAAGATTTTGTTTCTAGAGATTTGCTTCAGAAAATCCTTGAGAGCGAGGAGGAACATGTTGATTATTTAGAAACTCAACTCGCCCTTGTAACTAAGATTGGTAAAGAGAATTACCTACAAAGCCAGATTAAATCAGCTTAAAACTTCCTGTAACTCTTCTGATTCGTGGAGTTCTGAAACAATATCACATCCGCCAACTAACTCGCCATTGACAAAGAGTTGTGGAAAAGTGGGCCAATTTGAAATTGAGGGTAATGTTTGCCTTACTTCAGGAAATTCAAGTACATCTATATAGCTGAACTCAACATCATATGAAAATAATATTTGAGCTACTTTTGCAGAAAATCCGCATTGAGGCTGATAAGGCGAGCCTTTCATAAATAACAGAATCTTATTACTTTCAATTTGTTCTTTAATGTCAGCTACTACTTTATCCATTTATTACCTCTAAATATTTTTCTATTGTTGCACCAAATCCATATGATAAGGAATCACATATTATGGCATGGCCAATAGATACTTCATCAATTAATTGTAAATTTACTAACTCTTTTAAATTTAGCAGATTAAGATCATGACCAGCATGAACCTTTAAACCCATATCTTTCGCTTGTTTAGCTAATACTCTAATTTTTTCAAGCTCAGTATCTATAATGCTCTGATTGCGTGATTCACATGCTATTGCATAAGGGCCCGTAAAGATTTCTATAGCTTGAATTTCCTCTGGAATCAGAGTGACAAGGTCATTTGTATCAGAATCTACAAAAATACTTAGCAAGGAGGCATAAGGTTCTAATTGTTTAGCGTATATCTTTAATTCATTTTTTTGACTGTGGGTCCAACCATGATCAGATGTAAGTTGATTTAAATCATCAGGAACTAAAGTCACTTGGTAGGGTTTATTTTCTTTAATTATTTCAATAAATCCTGGGAAGCTTCCATGAACGGCCTCACTTGGGTTGCCCTCAATATTTAAAAGTTTTTGATGTTCATCAGTAGTTTGCTTTAATTTAAAAACATCTTCTGGTGTTATATGTCTTTGGTCAGGTCTTGGGTGAACAGTTATGCCGCTTACATTATATTTTAGAGCTTCAGTTGCAAATTCATCTAAAGATGGTTTACCCTCCCCTCTAGCGTTCCTGAGCAATGCTATCTTATTGAGATTTACACTTAATTTCATATTTGCTATTGAATAACCAATTATAATTTGGTTTATAGAGTTTTAAATAAAGGTTTCTAAAAAGTTTAGCAGGCATACCCATCTGGTATCTTTGTTTATTTAAATTAGATTCTGTTCGAATTTTATTTATTAATTTATTTCTATTTTGAAAAGCATCATTGAGAAAAATATTACAATCTTTACTTTTGTTGAAAAAAGCAGCGTCGATAAGCCCTTGGGCTGCACCCTGAGCTAAATGTGGAGTAATGGCATGAGCAGAATCTCCGAGTGAAATAATCTGTCCCTTGCCCCAATTATTTGTCTCTGATGCATATATATCTTTAACTACTAGTGGGCCAGCATTATTAATTAAATTAGTAAACTTATGATTAAGTATTGAGTCTAAAGCTCGAACATCAACATTCTCTAGATCTATATAAAGCTTGTCCGTATTAAGTACTAAAGTAAATGCTGTTTCATTCTGAGTAAGAGGATAAGTTACAAAATGCATGTTCTCATACATGAAATTATTGAATGATTGAAATAATGTATCTGTATATGTTGAGATTCCCCAGATGGCTTTAGAGCTAGTTTTAGTGGCATTTTTATTGGTTATTGAATTAGCTCCCATGCAATCAATGAACAAGTCACATTTATGCTCTTCCCCATCAATGAGTAGTGAAACATTGCTATCATTTTGTTCGACATTGCTAATAGCTTTGGAGTGAAATATTTTATCTGCAGAAATAGATGATTTAAAAATGGTAATTAAATCAGACCGTCTAATAAAAAAAGTTCCAGTACCATCAAAGTTTTTGGTTGATAATTCATTTAATTTTTTATTGTCTGCATAAACATCTAAAAATTTACGTTCAATAGATTTTTCTTTGACAAGGTCGTAAAGATTTAATTCACTAAAAACAAAATGGCAATTTGATGCAAGCTGTATTCCTGTAGTTAAATATTGAGGCTTAACAGACTGCTCAAGAATTTTAAAATCAATCCCTTTTTTTTGTAAATAACAGCCAACAGCTAAACCTGTAATACCTGCACCACCAATAATTACTTTCATTTCTAGAGATTTTGTATTTTGTAATTATAATCTAAGAGTGCGCTTGTAGCTCAGCTGGATAGAGCGCTTGGCTACGGACCAAGAGGTCGGGAGTTCGAATCTTCCCAGGCGCGCCATTTTAAAGATCAAATTAAAATGATATAAAATTTAGAATTTCTCTATATTTAGCTTTTAATATAACTATATGAAAAATATATTTTTTTTAATCTTTATTCTTTTAAACATGCTACATGGATATGACAGAATAACTGGTTTGCCATTTGCAAGCAGGTCAGAAGTTATTGCAGAAAATGGTATGGCAGCAACTAGCCACCCTCTGGCAACAGATGCGGCAATAGAAATTTTAAAAAATGGTGGTAATGCTATTGATGCTGCAATAGCTGCAAATGCAGTTTTAGGTCTTGTAGAGCCAACCGGTTGTGGTATTGGTGGAGATTTATTTGCCATTGTCTGGGATGCCGAGACAAAGCAATTGTATGGTTTAAATTCCTCAGGGCCAGCACCGAAAGCCATGACGATAGATTTTGTGAAAAACCAAGGCTTTGCACAGATTCCTGCTTATGGCCCACTTCCTGTAACAGTACCTGGGGCAGTAGCTGGCTGGGCTGCTCTGCATAAACGTTTTGGAAAGAAAAATTTTAAAAGTTTATTTTCTCAAGCTATCAATTATGCTGAAAATGGTTTTCCAGTAACAGAACTTATAGCCTACTACCTCAATGGTTCAAGTAGACGATTTAAAGACTATCCAAATTTCTCTGATGTATGGATGCCAGATGGAGCAACTCCAAAAAAAGGGGAAATATTTAAAAATCCTCAACTAGCAAATACATATAAACAGATTGCTTCATCTTATGGCAATACATTTTATAAAGGTAAAATAGCTAAAGAAATATCAGAATTGATAATTTCACAGGGAGGGCTGTTAGACGAAGATGATTTATCCAATTTTGTCCCAGAGTGGATAGATCCAGTTTCAACCAACTACAGAGGTTATGATGTCTGGGAACTTCCTCCTAATGGTCAAGGTATAGCGGCCTTGCAAATTCTTAATATTCTTGAGAACTTTGATATAAGTTCAATGGACTTAGATTCAGCTGAATATGTACACCTTTTTACTGAAGCTAAAAAATTAGCATTTGAAGATCGAGCATATTTTTATGCAGACCCAAATTTTTCTGAAATTCCAACAAATATTTTAATTTCAAAAGAATATGCCAAAGAACGTCTGCCTCTTATTGATATGAATAAAGCAAGTAGCAAATATGATGCTGGTATAGAACATGGAGATACTATATATCTCACGGTTGCTGATAAATATGGCAACATGGTCTCACTGATTCAGAGCAATTATAGAGGCATGGGTTCCGGTATGGTGCCAAAAGGTTTAGGTTTTATGCTTCAAGATCGTGGTGAAATGTTTAGCTTAGACCCTGAACATAAAAATTCTTTAGTTGGTGGCAAGCGACCTTTCCATACAATCATTCCTGCTTTTATTACAAAGAATGATCAACCATACATTTCTTTTGGATTAATGGGTGGAGCCATGCAGCCACAAGGACATGCACAGATTGTGATTAATTTAATTGATTTTGGTATGAATCTACAAGAAGCAGGTGATGCGCCCAGAATTAGGCACGCTGGATCATCACAACCTACAGGAGAAATCATGCTTGATGGTGGCTATATAAGCTTAGAAAGTGGTTTCTCAGAAGAGACTAGAGAAAAATTAATACAAATGGGCCATAAATTACAATATGACAAAGGTAGTTTTGGTGGATATCAAGCAATAATGTTGAAAGATGGTGTATATTTTGGAGCTTCTGAAAGCAGAAAAGATGGCCATGCTGCCGGTTATTAGCGCCTGTAGCTCAGTTGGATAGAGCACTTGGCTTCGAACCAAGGGGTCGGGAGTTCGAGTCTTCCCGGGCGCGCCAAATTATTTAGATTTTTCCATATTGGAGAAGAATACACCAATTAAAATTAATACGGCGCCAGCAATAAGCGTTTTAGTTATAACTTCATCTAAAAATACAATTCCTAAAGTAATGCTTGATAATGGAACAAAGTAAGTAACATAAGAAGCATTGATAGGCCCTATTCTTTTAATTAGCTTAATAAATATTACATAAGCTAATGAAGTATTAATAATCCCAAGGAGCGCTAAATAAAGCCAAGAAGTTGAGGAAATTTGATTAAGTGTTGAGGTGTAATTTAGTAAAAATGGCAACATGATTATGGCACCAACAATGATAGAACCCATGCCGATAAATGAATTACTTAACTTGTCTGGTGTTTTAGCTAAATATATACCTGCAACTGCATAAGACATAGAAGCAACTATACATAAGATACCAGAGAATGTGTCTAAAGCACTAGACGGCCCTACTAAAACAAACAAACCGATAAAACCTAATAGCACTCCTGCTAATTTTTTATAGGAGAATTCATTTCTATAAAGAGAAAATAATAATAACGCAGTCAAAATTGGTACAGTTGCTTGCAATATTGATAAAGATCCAGCACCAAGTTTTAGAGATGCATAAGAAAATAAAGTAAAGGGTAAGGCTGTATTTAGTATGCCTATTAATACAAAAGAAAATCCATGATCATGAAATGAATATTTTTTCATTTTATTTAAAAAGAATGGCAAGATAAAAATTGCTGCAAGCTGCATCCTAATTGAAACAATCTGTAATGGTTCTAGGCCGTCAAGCACTAACAGACGAACAAATAAAAATGATCCGCCCCATAAAATGGATACAAGTACTAAAATTAAGAAATCTCTGGTGTTCATGCAAAAAAAAGCCCCTTAGTGTATAAGAGGCTATTCCATAAGTAAATATTATGGTCGGATTGGATTAAGTTATTGTCAGTAACTACCTCCCAATAATCCTAAGTTGTTATATATACTAATTTGGATCACCTCCTTATGCAGAGAATTAATCTAACACGTTGTACTCCTCTGGTTTAGCAGAACGTGCGACTCTAAATCAATATTAATTTAATTATTAAATTTAGAAAAGAGATTTTTGTATTAAAGAATCATCTTTGGCTGACTGCAATAAACAGATGAATTCTTTAGCTTGATCAAGATTATTTGAAAAATATTGAAAGGCAATTTTTTTAATTGCCATTTCATCAATTGGGTCTTTTAAAAAATAATTTGTTAGTTCTTTCATACTGTATAAGTATACAGTATATTTGGATAAAAAAAAGGGGAGGTTACCCTCCCCTTTAAATCACGACTAAATGATTAGAATCTCCAGTTAACTGCAGCAGTAACTTCTCTACCAACTAGGAATAAGTTGATCTCACGATCAAACACGTCTTCTGTGCCGTCATAATCCATTACGTTGTTAAAGATGACTCTGAATGTTAGGTCGTCTGATGCTCTATATCCAATACCAGCATCCCAAAGAGTATACCCTTTGAACTCTGTAATTGGCTTACCATCATAACCTATGTATTCATCATCGTACTGTCTAAATGCGCTAATGACTCCACCTGATCTTGAGTTACCTGATAGGTATGCATACCACTTATCATAGCTGTACTCGAAAGATGTATCGTAGAACCACTCATCATTTCCGAATTCTCCTGTTGTGTCAGCAAGGTCATCTGGGTTACCACTGGCAGCATTCTTGAAGTATACCTGTTGGTATGCTCTCCATCTGACTGCTAATGAACCAAGATCTGTTGCAACGTTATCTCTAGTAACGAATGAAAGAGCTTCAGAAACTTCTGTTCTAAAGTCTGCATTCCAGATGTATGTTGCAAATTCAATTAAACCTGCGTTCACAAGACCTGCTGTCCAGCTTACGAGCTGACCATCAGCGTCTCTTGTGAAGTTATCACAATATTTATTTGGATAATCTTCGAAGTCATAACATGCAACCAAGTTATCACTTAGTGAGAATGATGTTACATAGTCTTCTAGATTAATCTTAATGTAGTCTGCTGAGAATTGTAGATCACCAAACAATACGTCTGACCACCAGCTAGGCTGATAGATAAGACCTAATGCTTCAGTGTCAGCAATTTCGTTAGAAAGATTTGGGTTACCACCCTCTAAACCTTGAACAGTAGCGTTAACACCAATACTCACAAAGTCTGGAGCCAATCCTTCAGCAAGACAGTTTCTTTCTCTAACATCTGGTGCTCTACCTAATCCTCTGTATCTAAAGTCACATGGATCTGGTCTAGCAAATGCGTAAGAAACAACCTGCTCTAAGAAAAGGTCACCTAAGTTAGGTGCTTTAACAGCTGTTTGTTCACTAACTCTAACTGTAATGTCATCAGTAACTCTCCATGCCAAAGATGAAGCCTCAACATCATATGTTCCAGCTAAGCTGTTATCAATATTTCTTGCTGAGAAGTCAAAGACCAATGAATCAACAAATGGCAATGTGAAATCACCACCTACTAAAGGTACGGATACCTCAAAGTATGTAGCATCAATTTCATAGCTACCACCTACATCTTTTCTAGAAGCACTTCTTGTCAATGCATTTGGTTGAGCAGCACCTGACATGGTTGTTATTGGAGAGTAAACAGTATCACCTCTTTCAACTCTTCCTTCCCAACCTATAGCCATACCAACTGTACCGGCAGGCATTTCAAAGATGTCACCAGACAATGAAGCGAAAGTCATTTCCTGTGAAATAACACCTTGCTGTCTAATGTCTACGCCGACGTAGTCTCTAGCTGCTTGTGATGGTGCGCCTCTACCCATTACGTTTAGTGGAGCACAATCCCCTGGGGAACCAAGGATACTACCACCAAATAATGTATCACCATAAATTGGTGTTGGAGGACCGTATACGTAAACATAGTTTAGTGGGTTAAATGCAGGATCGTAATTCATCTTACAATCAATCTCACCTGTTGCTGGGTTTATGCCAACATCAAGTGCAGCTGCATATCTAGCACCGATAACTGCTGGTGCACTAGAATAAATAACTGTTTCACCAAAGCTATAACCTGCTGAGTATAGGAATTCGTTATCGTCAAGTGCAAAGTTACCTTCTACACCCATGGTAAAGAATTCAGTATCGTTTCTATTTTCAATGGTATAACCACCGTCCCCCTTTTGTAGAAGGTCAACGTGAGATTTTGAAACCCATAGGGAATCTTGGCCATTGGCTGCAATAATATCTCTTGAACCCGCTGTGAGGTAAGGGTTGTCAATACCTATGTAAATTGGTGTGTCTTGTCCTGGAGCAAACGCATATGTTGAGTATGGATAACCAGACTGGTTACCATAGTCGAATGCAAAGAATCCATTTTTATAGACATCCAAATATAGTTCTAAATTGTCAGTAATATCGTATGTTGAGAACATGCTGAAGTTTAATCTTTCAAAGCCTGCTCTGAAGGTGTCATAGTCACCTCTAAAGCCATCATCACTATCGATAGCGAAGAAAGCGTTACCATATGGAATACCAACGTTAAATACACCTAAGTCACCTGGTCCTGTGAAGTGATAGTGATTACCATCAGGCCATAATCCATAATATGGGTTTGAAGCATATGTAGCACTAAGTGCTAGTTCTGTATAACCTGGTGATGCTCTACCTGTTTCTGGTAGGGTTGATAATGTTACACAACCATGTGGAGCAACAGTTTCGCCATTAAAGCTGCCATATCTTGCAGCATAAGGCACTGTACTACCTTTACCAATCCATTGTGATTGATATGGTGCATCAGCATTGTATGCGTTAGCTCTGAATAAGCTACCACAATCACCTGTAGCCTTGTTGTAGTATCTATCTACGTCTCCAGTAAATACTGTACCAACTTCATCGTACTGGAAGTTAACAACAATATTACCTCTGCCGTTAGCAAAGTTACCACCCATTGCATACTGGAAGCTGATATCTGAAGAAAGACCAGCATAGTCATCATAGATTAATGAAGCATTAGCTCCTTCAAAGTCATCTTTAAGTATGTAGTTGATAACACCTGCAATAGCATCTGAACCATACACAGCAGAACCACCAGCATTAACAACTTCAACTCTATCAATCATGACAGACGGGATGTTGTTAAGGTCAACAGCGGAACCACTAGCACCAGATCCTATCGGAGCTGTAGAACCAATAAATCTTCTACCATTTACAAGAACAAGCGTTCTACCTGAACCTAGGCCGAAGTTGTTAGCAATAGCCTGACCCACACTAAGGTCACTCTGGTTACCAAAAGCTCCACCTGAACCCTGTGTTAGTGAGTTTGTAACTCCTATACCAGGTAGGTCAAATAACGCATCAGAAGCATTTGTATAGCCTCTGTTTTCGTATTCCTCGCCATAAATAATTTGAATTGGTTGTGAAACTTCATATTGGCTTCTAGCAATTCTAGAACCTGTCACAACCACTTCTTCTGGCTCGGCTTCATCTTCATCCGCAGCTACTTCTACCACTTCTTCAGATGCTGAATCAGCACCTTCTTGGGCAAAAGTAAAGCCAAAGAATCCGAGGGAAATCAAAAGAAAAAGTAATCTTTTAGTCATAATAATCCCCAAATTAATTAAAAATTAACTTACTTTATCGCTCGAAATGGGCGTTTTGTCAAGAAAAAAGAATGAAAAAAGATAATTGAAAAGCTTATAAAATGAGGCTTTTGTTTACATTCTTGATGGCGGAGAGAGAGGGATTCGAACCCTCGGAACGCTATTAACGTTCACTCACTTTCCAGGCGAGCACCTTCAGCCACTCAGTCATCTCTCCGAAAGACGCATTATATCTGATAAAATTTAGAATGAAACCTTACCGGAATGATGGAAATCCCACCTCTTCTCTCAAAATGTCCTGCAATAGATTCAATGCCATAATCGCTATTAATTAAATTAGTGAATATTTGTTCAATGCATGCTTCATGAAAAGTGTTCACATCAAAATATGTGCCTAAGTAATTTTGGATATTTGACTTGTCGATGTCTGACAAACTACCCTTTATGTAAATTTTTGCAATATCAGGCTGATCTGTAACAGGGCATAAAGATCTAAATCCCGTAAAGAGATGATCAGATATTAATTCGTTAGTTTCTTTGCTTTCTGTTAGAGGGGTTGTAGATCTAATTACTGGTAATGTTGCACATTCTAAAGTTGGATAGATGCTATCTTCAAGCACAACATCACTTTCAGTTAACTTATCAAGTTCTTGTTTAATTATTGCCAAAACATCTTTTTGACAAGCAAATCTCCTATAAACCAAAGAACCTATATAAAGCTTCATAGATTTTGATTCAGGAATAGCTTTAGACTGAGCATCTATCTTAATACAGATCTCATCCTGATTAAGGCGGTTTGAATCATCTAGCCATAAGAGCTCATGAATATTCCATGCATCATAACCTGTAAAGTAAGTGCTTTCTAATCCTTCCCTTTGCTCAGATCTGTTGATTGGATATAGCACAGAGGGATCATAGCTTTGTGGTACCCCTACTTTTTTACCTAAGGGATTGCCCATCTACTCCCTTATCCCAACGCCTTTTCTAATTAGATGGTATGCCAATAGAAAGAAGGCAATAGTAAATGTGCAAATCAAGCTTACACCGATCAGTGGGTCAATCTCAGATGTGCCCAACATAGCGTATCTAAAAAAATTCACAATATATAAAATTGGGTTTAATTGTGAGATAAGTTGCCATTCAGGATTGAGAATATTTATTGAATAAAATATTCCACCTAAATAAATCAAGGGTGTTAGAACAAAGGTTGGAACTATACTCACATCGTCAAATGATTTGGCATAAATTCCATTCAATAGACCCAATATCGAAAATAATAAGGATGTGAGGATTATTGAAATTATCGTTAAGAATAAACTGTCTATAGTTATTTGAACAAAAAATAAACTGGTCAACACAACTACCAGACCAACTAAAAAGCCACGCGCAATCCCACCTACTAAGAAACCACATAAAATCGCCCAAGAAGGCATGGGTGAAACAAGGATCTCTTCTATTGATTTTTGGAACTTGGTGCCAAAAAAAGCTGAGGCAACATTTGCGTAAGAATTAGTAATTACTGAAAGCATTATTAGACCTGGGACCATAAATTCAATATAGGAGAACCCCTCATAGCCCGGCATTTCTCCTATTCTTCTACCTATCAGAGAACCAAATATTAAAAAATATAAAGCCGTAGTAATTGCTGGAGGCACTATGGTCTGTATCCATATGCGTAGAATCCTTCTGATGTTGGCATATGAGAGTGTTTTAAGAGCTTGAAAATAATTCATTTTTTACTGGTTAATTTAATAAATAGTTCTTCTAATCTGTTAGTTTGATTTCTTATATTTTTTACATTTAGCTCCTCTATTTCTTTTGCCTTAAATAGATCATTTAAATTTTGATCTTTACTTAGCGTCACTGAAAATTTATTTTCACTCAAGCCATGGACTGCATAACCTGTCAATCTAAAATCTTGTGGGATGGTTTCAGATGTCTCAATGATGAAGACTTGGTCATCAATTTGTTTTAGTAATGCATTCATGGAAGTGTTTTCAATAATTTCTCCCTCATCAATGATTGCTATATTTCGACACAAATTTTCTGCTTCCTCTAAATAATGTGTAGTGAGAATTATTGTGGTGCCAAGTTGATTAATTTCCAATAAGAAGTCCCACAGACTCCTTCTTAGTTCAATATCTACACCCGCCGTAGGCTCATCTAGAATTAACAATTCAGGTTCATGTATTAAAGCCTTTATAATCATAATTCTTCTTTTCTGGCCGCCTGATAGCATCCTTGCCTGATCATTTCTTTTATCCCATAAGCCAAGCTTCTTTAAATACTTCTCTGCCCTTTCTAAAGCTGTTTTGTAATCAACGCCATAATAACCAGCTTGAGTCACGATAATGTCTATGACTTTTTCGAATTGTGAAAAATTAAATTCCTGGTTAACAACACCAAGCTTAGACTTTGCCAAACTAAAATTTGTATCTATATCGATATCACAAACGTTCACAGATCCAGATGTCTTATTTACTAATGATGATATGATTCCAATCACTGTAGACTTACCAGCACCGTTTGGGCCTAAAAGGGCAAAAAAGTCCCCTTTTTTGACATTAAGATCAATCCCTTTCAGAGCAACCACTTTGTTGCTGTAAGTTTTTTTAAGGTCCTTTATTTCTAATGCAAACATTTAATTTCTCTTGGATAGGAAGCCAACCGCTTCTGATATTCCACCAATAGTTAATGGGAACATTTTCTGATCCATCAAGGTAGAAATCATTCTAATGGTAGAAGTATAGTCCCAATGGTCTTGGTGTACAGGATTAAGCCAAGCGGTTTTATAAAAATAGCTTTGAATTTTTGAAAGCCATTTCTCTCCTGACTCATCATTCCAATGCTCAATGCTGCCGCCAGCATTGGTAAGTTCATAAGGCGCCATACTAGCATCTCCGACAATCAAAACTTTATGATTTTTACTAAATTTATTTAAGATGTTTTGGGTTGGAATACGATTTTCATTCCTGCGAAAATTTTCCTTCCAGACCGATTCGTATATGCAGTTATGAAAGTAGTAATATTCAAGATTTTTAAATTCAGATTTAGCTGCTGAAAATAGTTCCTCACATACTCTTACAAATGGATCCATTGAGCCGCCAACATCGAAAAAAACAATAAGATTTATGTCGTTAAGTTTTTCACGCAAATATTCTAATTCTAGATACCCAGCATTTTTTGCTGTGGATTTTATTGTGCCATCAAGATTAAATTCCCATCTATCGCTTGTGCGTGTCATCTTGCGTAACTTTCTTAAAGCTACTTTGATATTTCTCGTTCCCAACTGCAGTGAATCATCTAAGTTCTGGAATTGTCGCTCTTCCCAAACTTTAGCAGCCATTCCTTTGTTCGATTTTCCTCCTACCCTTATTCCATTTGGGTGGTGGCCTGCATTGCCAAAAGGTGAAGTTCCTGCAGTACCTATCCATTTACTTCCCCCATGATGTTCTTTTTCTTGTTCTTCGAGACGTTTTTTAAACTCTTTCAATAATTCATCTAACCCTCCTAAGGACTTAATTTTTTTTAACTCCTCTTCTGACAACTCCTTCTCAAATTGTTGTCGCATCCACTCATCAGGAATTAACATCTTTAAAATATCATCCATATTCTTGATGCCTCTAAAATATACATCAAAAGCTCTATCGAACTTGTCAAAGTATTTTTCATCTTTCACTAGCAAAGTTCTGGAGAGAAAATAAAAATTATCCCAATCTGCAAAGACTAATTTTTTGTCTAGACCATTTAAGAGATCAATAAATTCACGTAAGGTAACCGGCACCCCATAACTTTTTACTGTGTTGAATAAATTTACCAGCATTAGGTATTTCGCTTTGACATAAATGCAAGCCTTTGAAGCAACTCAACATCTTGTTCGTTTTTAAGCAATGCACCATATAAAGGTGGCACTAGATTAGACTGTTTAGAGGCTAAAACCTCTTGTGCTAATTCATCAGACACAAGCAACTTTAACCAATCTACTAACTCAGACGTGCTTGGTTTTTTCTTAAGTCCAGGGACTTTGCGAACATCAAAAAAAGTATCTAATGAATCTTTTATCAATCTCTTTTTAATTTTGGGTATGTGGATATTAATTATTTTTTCCAGCACTTCTCGGTCAGGAAAAGCAATGTAATGAAAGAAGCATCTTCTGAGAAATGCATCTGGCAAATCCTTTTCATTATTAGATGTGATGATGACCAAAGGTCTATGTTTGGCTTTAATAGTTTGATCTAGCTCATAGCAGTAAAATTCCATTCTATCTAGTTCTTGAAGGAGATCGTTTGGAAATTCGATGTCGGCTTTATCTATTTCGTCAACAAGCAATACCACTCTTTCATCAGAGGTGAAAGCATCCCATAACTTTCCCTTTTTTATATAATTAGCAATATCACTAACCTTATCGTTGCCAAGTTGAGAATCTCTCAATCTTGAAACAGCATCGTACTCATATAAACCTTGTGAAGCTTTTGTGGTTGACTTAATGTGCCACTCAACCAATCGCATGCCCAATGCCTCTGCTACTTCTAATGCAAGCATAGTTTTACCTGTACCAGGCTCACCTTTTACCAGTAATGGCTTTTCAAGTGTTAAGGCCGCATTTACAGCGAGTTTAAGGTCTTCAGTTGCTACGTATTGTTTTGTGCCTTGGAATTTCATTTTGACTAGGTTAGAGTTTATCAAAATTAATTACAAATGTTATTGGCAGATTGTTGCTTTAATGCAACTCATGAAAGTTTTAATGATGACTTAGATCAAGTATTTCTTGATGCTATGAATAGTGGTGTAAAGTATTTTTTTACTCCAACCTCTCAAGAAACTGAAATTGATGGTTTGCTCTCAATGTGTGATCAAAGAGATAATTTATACGCTGGTATAGGCATACACCCACATCATGCATCAGAATTAAGACCTCAGACGCGACAAAACCTGATGAGTAAGAAGAATGCAAAAATAAGAGCAATAGGTGAAATAGGGCTGGATTACTTTAGAAATTTTCAAAGCCATGATGTGCAAAAAAAATGCTTTGAGGAACAACTTGATATCGCGAAAGAGATGAAGCTTCCAGCGTTTCTTCATCACAGAGATGCTTTTAAAGATTTCTTTCCAATCCTAAAGCCTTATGCTTTGGAATTGCCGCAAAGCATTGTGCATTGCTTCACAGGAACTAAGGAAGAATTAACTGCATTCTTGGATCTGGGTCTCTTTATAGGTATTACCGGCTGGATCAATGACCCACAAAGGGGTGAGGATGTTAAAAAGTTAGTGAAATATATCCCAGATGATCGATTATTAATAGAAACAGATGCGCCTTATTTGCTGCCGAAAAATATTCAAGTTAAACCAAAAAATAGACGAAATGAACCAAAGTATTTAATTGAAGTAATAAAGCTAATTGCTGAAACAAAAGGTCAAAATCTTGAAAGCCTAGCTAGAAGTACTACTCAAAATTTCAGAAAGTTATTTAATTGTTAAATCAATTAAGCGAGGCAATGCTAAAAAAGCCAAAATCATAGATATGAAAATAGCTAGTGCAGAAAGAGTGCCAAATAAAATTGTTGGAATAAAATTTGAAAATATCAATATTAAGAAACCAATTATTATGGTTATCCCAACTATAAAAATAGCATGCCCAGCTGTTTTGAAGGTAGTGTTTTCTACTGCATAGTGATCTTGGTTACTGTAAAGATTTATCTCCTCTTTTTCTTTGATGTAACGCCAAGCAAAATGAATAGCATAATCTACCGACATCCCAACTGAAATTGAAGCAATAGTAATAGTCATAATATCAAGCGGAATGTTAAGTAGGGTCATGATGCTGAGCACTGAACCAACAGCCAGGCCAGGTATAACCAAAATGCATAATGATTTAAGAGCAGACCTAAATAATATAAGTAGCATTAGAAAAATTAAACCGAAAACAAAGCCTAGAGATTTTATTTGCGAATTAAATAGACTTTGCAATAAATTGTTATACAAAACACCCAATCCAGTGATTTGATATGAGTAGCCTGTATCTGAGAGCTCTGTTGTTAAGACAGCATGCAAACCATCAATAAGTTTCTTCCTATTTAAGTTCTCTTGTGAATCTACTATACGTAAGCTTAATCTCACTTCTCTATCGTCAGCTGATATATAGTCCTTAATAAGATCGCTGGCTGTTTCACTCTCTAATAAGGTATTTTTTATAAAAATTAACTCAAGATCTCCTAGAGGATTTTCGTTATTTAAGCTTTCTGCTAAGGAAATGCCATTAACAATACTTAGAACTTTTCCAACTCCTTCAACTTCCTCAACTTTTTTTTGTATTGATTTTAAAAGAGTCATGCTATCTTGTTTCCACCAATACTCAGGAACCTCTGAACCTTCACTGTAAAAAAAATCTAGCTCATCTTGCATCTCTATATTTTTTTCAGGCATTAAAATAGTTATGTCTACAGGCGTCGTGCCGCCTAGCTCGGTATCGATAAGTGACATGCCCTTATAAATTTCAGTATCTTGTTTAAAGTAGTCTATAAATTTGTTCTCCACCTTAAGGTTGGATGCAAGATAGATAAAAAGCGGGATGCATAAAAGGATCAAAGGTATTGTTATTGCTCTAGCTAATAAGCGAATTGGGTTTATAAAATTCGCCAACCACTCACCAAAGTTAAAGGCATTATTCTCTTTCAATTTTTTTATAAATACACAAAGAGATATAAATACAAAGCTGACGATGAAATTTATTGCAACGCCCCACATCATCATTTTTCCAAAATCAATTACAGGCTTAATACCGCTTAACATTAGTGCACCAAATCCTGCAATAGTTGTTATAGCGGTGTAAAAACAAGGTGTAAAAATCTCAGTTAGAGCATCTAGATAGTTAGAATCTTCATTTTTTGTGTTTTGCAGATTTACTAAGATATGAACAGAAACAGCAATTGAGGTTATCAGCAACAGTGCTAAAAAATTTGAGGAAACTATGCTTACTGGCCAATTAAAAATACCTAGTGATCCGATGACAATGTACATTACAAGTGCAGCATTTCCCATAATAATGGCAACTGGCCAAAAACCCTTAAATAGAATTATTAAAAGCAAACAGAAAACTAAGAAAGTTACTGTGCCAAAAACAAGAACATCATTCTGGATAAAATTGATAGTATCCTCAACTATCATTGCTGGGCCAGCTAGATAGGCCTCTCCTCCCCAATTATTTAAAACAGATCTAATTTTTGCAACAGCTAGAGGAAAATCAGTTTCACTATTTAAATTGACTTGAATTGCAAAAATATCACCGTCCGAATTTAAAATTAAATTTTTAAAAATTGGACTATTTTTAAGCTCATCTAGTGCTTCATCAAAATCTACTTGGTCTTTTAATAAATATTTATCATTATTACCAACCTTAAGCAATGGAACTTTTGGTTGCTCCAATATTGGAGCATCAAGTATAGAGGTTGTGTTTCGCACGCTCTCAAGTGCTGTAAGATTTGCGGCTAAATTATTAAAACTCTCAAGAAAACCAATATCAAATTGTTGGTCTCTATTGGAAACTGCAACTACTAAAAACTCACTGGAGCCAAATCGCTCATTTACTTCCTCATAAGACTTATAGGCTAAATCATTGTCTAAAACTAAGGTTTCAGATGAGGCGTCAAATCTGAAATTTGAAATACCAGATGAAGCCAATCCTATTACTAAAGCTAATAGAATTGTAGTTAGTTTCGGATGGGTTTTAATAGATTTAAAAAAGCTGTAGATTAATTTTTTGAGCATGGTGGAGAAGCTTGAAATTCTTGTGATTTTTCCCACTCTGCAAATGTCTTTGCAACTATAGATATCGCATGAATTTGCTCGACGTAATGACCCAAAGCCTTGTATACCATTTGATGTCTTTGGAGTAGTTTCTGATCATTAAAATCATTTGAGACAATGATAATTTTGATGTGTGAAACCTGACCAATATAATTTGAATGATTGGGACTTTCATCGAGCACTTCTAAATGCTCTGTTTTTATTGTTTCCTTAATCAAATTTTGAATATTTTTAATCATCTTTTTTAGTTAGTCCTTGTGATTTATTTTTGCGAAATATAGGCAGATCCCCTTCATCTACTTCTTCAAAATTTCCATATACTCTTGGTTTATCTACATATTCATTAAATAAATATTTAATAGCTACAAAGCCAAATACAAAGCCCCCAATATGAGCGAAATATGCAACACCATCATAAGTATTGCCAGCTGCACTTATTAGTTGGCCTAAGATCCAAAAACCAATAACTATATTGGCTGGCACTCTCATAATTTGAACAAAAATTAAAAACCATACAAAAACCTTTACTCTTGCAGTTGGGTATAAAACAAAATAAGCGCCCATAATGGCAGCTATACAGCCACTGGCACCAATCATTGGTACATCTAAGCCACCGGAAAAAAGTGATTGAAAATAAGCTGCAAACACTCCACCAAGAAAGTAAAAAATTAAAAAATTCCTTCTGCCTAAGTGTGACTCAACATTGTCTCCATAAATATACAAAACCACCATATTTGAGAATAAATGCATAAAGCCACCATGTAGGAATGCTGATGTAACTAATGTGTGCAAATTGGTAAATTCTGAAAATACAGATGGTCTGACGCCAAGATCATTAACAAGCTGCTGATTTGCTGATCCAATTGACATTTGGTAAAGAAAAATTAATACATTTAAGCCGATAAGAGTCCAAGTTAAGATTGGTGTTCTAGCAGATGGGTTCTCGTCTGCAAATGGAAAAAAAATCATTTGATAGGCACCAGCGAACTTATAAATTGCTCAGCAACTTGATCCCAGGTATATTTTTTTGACGATTCATAGACTGTTTCTCGATTTACTTTCAATGCTCTGTCAACTGCATCACTTAAATCTTTATCAGAGAGTGCGCCATTAACACCCTCAATAACAATATCTTTGGGGCCTGTGACATTAAAACCAGCTATTGGTGTTCCACATGCCAATGCTTCAATTAAAACTATGCCAAAAGTATCTGTTTTAGAAGGGAATACAAAGCAAGATGCTTTTCTATATAAATCAGCTAAATCTTTGCCACTTTTATAGCCCATAAAGCGTACATCTGGATATCTCTTCTTGAATTTTTTTAACATTGGTCCACCACCAACAACAACTTTCTTTAGGGTGGATTTCATTTTTAAAAACTCTTCGATATTTTTTTCAATAGCTACCCGACCGACATAAAGAAGATACCCATCTTCCGCCACAAAACCCTCTGGGTAAAAGATTTCACTATCAAAACCTCTAGACCATAAGACTAAATCAGTAAACCCATTTTCGGTAAGCTCATCCATATGACTTTGAGTATTTACTAAAGTTTTGACAGCAGAATTATGAAACCACTTTAACAATCCATTGGTTACATCAAGACCAATTCCAAACCTCTCATAAACATATTCAGGAAATTTTGTATGTATTGCAGATGTATAGGGGAGTTTATGCTCAAGGCAAAAATGTCTCGCTGTAATGCCTAGGGGCCCTTCAACACTAATATGTATATAATCTGGGTCTATTTTTTTAATCTTATTTTTTAAATCCCAGAAATTCCATGCAACTGAAATCTCAGGATAATTAGGTAGTGGAAAAGTATGAAAATGTCCCGGATGCAATACTTCTACCTTAAATTTTTTTGCTTCCAAGTGTTCAACTACTTTAGTCATAGTTGTGACAACTCCATTGATTTGAGGCAGCCAAGCATCTGTAACAATTAATATTTTTTTCATAGCGTTGAAATTGTCTTAATTTTATTATTTTTTTGCAGCTGGACTAAAGACATCTCCCCATCAAAATTTTCTACTACAGCAGTACAAGATTCAATCCAATCCCCAGTGTTAATGTATGAATAATTTTGATGTCTCTTTATTTCCGGAATATGGATATGACCACACATTAAAGCATCGTAACCATTTTCAAGACATTCATTTTTAATTAACTTATGGAAGTTTCCGGCTTTGTTTACTATTTTTTTTGTTGTGCGTTTTAAAAATTTAGACAAGGGTCGGTTAAGAAAAATTAAAAAGTCGTAAATTAGCCCTCCAAGTTTAGAAACCCACTTTGCATTTGAAGTCACAACATCATATTGATCGCCGTGTATGACAAGGATTTTTCCATATTTTTTATTAATTATTACTTCTCTATCAGAGGCCTTAAACGATAGAAGAGCATCTATTATTTCTGGGTACGGAGACCCCTTCTTTCGGAGTTTGTTTGTCTCCTGTTCATCTCTGAGAGGGTCATCGTGATTTCCAGTAATAAAAAGTACATTTTTTCCTTTGTTTTGAAAATCAATAAAAAGTTCTAATATTTTGTGGTGAGCATTTGGCCAATAAAAATTATCCTGCATCGACCAAAGATCGACTATATCGCCCACTAGATATAAATCTTGAAAATCTACCTGTTCTAGGAAAGCTAAAAGCTTCTCGTTTTGGCACCCATTGAAACCCAAATGGATATCAGATAAGAATATAGATTTGTATTGATTTATATGATTCATGTAGCATTATTTTAATCTATGTCATTAAAACAAACACAGAAAATTACTATTTGGGCGTTTAAAGATGGAAAAAAAGGTCATGAAAAACAAATTGATGCCCTAATTTCGGAAATAGCACTTCATAAAAATGTAGTCATCTATGAATTTAGCGCATTTGATGCATGGCAAAATCATAACTCTAGACCAAACATCATAATTGGAGCTGGAAATAATACTCACCAACTGATGTTAAAAGCCAAAAAAGAACATCCTTCAGCAAAAACAATAGTGCTAATGAAACCATCTCTAAGGCCTACACAATGGTTTGATATCGCAATAGTTCCTGATATAGATACCTATTATTTTGGAAAACCTGACAACGTGATTACTACACAAGGTGTATTATCAAAATATTCTGATCAAGACCCCAAGCCCAAAACTGGCTTAATTGTGATTGGCGGTAAAAGTAGACATTTTCTATTTCGCAAAAAAGTTGTGCAGCAACAAATTGAGTGGATTTTAAATGACTTGTATCAAGACTATGAATGGAAGATCACAACCTCACCCAGATCACCAGATTTATCTCTCCCCAAACATCCTGGTAATGCGAAATTTTTTAGCTGGAAAGACACAGATGAAAATTGGCTATCCAACGAGATTAAACAAAGCGAAATTACATTTTTAACACCTGAGAGTGTTTCAGTGCTTTATGAGGCGCTATCAACAAAAACTCAGGTCTACGTTTTTCATCACGAACTTCATGCTGATGACCATGGTCAAAGACAAACAAAGGTAACAAAAAATATTACAAAATTAAAAAAACAGAATCTTATTGGGTATATAGAATCAAAAAGGCACACTTTTTCCAGATCAATCAAATCTGCTGAACTATTCCATCCAAAAAATAAAGAGCCATTGTCAGAAGTAAAAAGAGTAGTGCAGGAACTGTTAAGAATACTATGAAAATTTTGCATCTTTTCTCGAGTAAAGTCTTTTCAGGATTGGAGCGTCATGTTGAAGAACTTGCGTTTGAACAATCAAAAAATGATGATGTTTTAGTGGTTGGTCCAATCAAACTTAAAGGACACTTTAGAAGCGCTTATGAAGCTATCAATACAAATCAGTGGAGATTCTCTCCCATACTGAACCTACAGCTAAAAAAAGTCGTTAATCAGTACCAACCAGATATTGTTCATACGCACGCTTACAAAACTACAGATCTGATTGCTAAGCAAAATAATAAAAAATTTTTTCATGTAGCAACGATTCATGGAACAAAAAAAAGAATAAAAGCTTTTGAAAAAGCAGAATTCATTTTTGGTGCAAGCAAAAGATCTCTAGAAAACATAAAAAACCCTAATAATTTAGTTTTAGAAAATTGGGTTGATGAAAGCAGATTTGAAAATTTTAAAAAAAGTATTGCTGATCGGTATATCTATGTCGGACGTCTTGAGCAGGTAAAAAATCCAATGCGCTTGCTTAAAGCATGGAAAAAAATAAAACACAAACTTGATTTTTATGGTGATGGTCCACTAAGAGACCACTTATTAAAATATATCAAACAAAATAATCTGGATGATAGGGTATGTTTTATGGGTGAGGAGCAAGATGTAAAAAAGATCTATAGGAATGCTAAAGCTGTCTTAATTTCATCTGACAGAGAAGGATCGCCAAAAGTTTTATTTGAATCTTTATTTTGCAATATACCTGTTCTATCAACAAAGACAGGCATTATGCCTGATATACTTCCAGCGTCATGTGTATCAGAGGCTAATGATGATGAATTTGCTGAGTTATTGGTTAAATGGATAGACCAACCCAATCTCCTTGCCACAGAACAGTATCATCTATACACAGAAATTAAGCAAAAGAATACTTTGTCTATTCAATCCGATATTGTTCTAAAAAAGTATCAAGAAATATCTTCTAAGGCATCAAGATAAAAAGATACAGTCTTTGCGTGCATAAGATCTGAAGTTAGATACACATTATCGGGCACATTCTCAAATTCTATTAATTCCTGAACCTTGTCTGAGAGAAGCTTAAAATCGCCAAATACAACTTTGCCCTCTGGATAACAAATATCTAAGACCTCTCCAGCACCCCCTCGATTCCATCCGCATATTTTTTTACCCATCATGGCAGCTTCTAATAATGTTCGACCAAATGGTTCAGGTTTGCTTGAAAGATTAAAAACAATATCAGATAAAAAATAGATATCTCTAATATCATTAATAGCATCATAAAATTCTATTCTTTCGCCCAGCCTGTAATTTTGAATTAATTGTTTGAGCTCTTTAACATACTTAGGTTTTGCAGAGTTGTATGGACCAACGATTAATCCAGCAAACTCTGTTGGCAAATCAGAAAGAAGCTTAATAAAAGATTCTTGACCTTTCCAGCTTGATAATCTTCCTGGAAATGTAAGTAGATGCTTATTTTTTAGGTTTGGAAATTTGAGAAAAAAGTTATCAACATAGTTCTTTTGAGGACTATATTTCTTATTAAAGTAATCACTATCTGAGCCACGATAAATCAACTTAGGTGCGCTCTTGAGGTGTTGCTTATAATTGCTATTTATGTAAGTTTCGACGGTTTTAGAAATTGCAATTACCTTATCAAAACTTGCCATAATTCGGCTATAGAATGGTGTGCTATATAGTCCATGAAAAGTTGAAAAAATCAGTGGTCTTGGGTTTTTTAGAAAAAGTTTTGATGCTTGCAAAACCCATGCAGGAACTCTTGACCTAATATGCACAATATCTGGAGAAATTTCATTAATAACATCTGCAAGTTTTTTTGCTTTAAGTAAAGTAAATAAACTTTTCTTAGCAACTCCTATATGGATATGCTGGCCACCATCTTGAATCAGATTTTTGACTTGTCTTCCACCATCAGAAATGACATAAGAAGAATGTCCATTTTTTGTAAGATATTTATTAAAATCAAGAACACCTCTTTCAACTCCTCCCGTATTCAAGTTGGGAAGTATCTGGATTATTTTTAATTTTCTCATCCTAGTGTGTTGACGCGTATCCTCCCATACCTCGTCTCTTCAAAAACCACATCAATAGTCTTTAACGACTTATTTACTATCTCAATCATTTTAGATGAATTACCACAAATTATAATTAAAGGGAGTGAGTTTTGGTTATTAAGCACAAAATCCTCCACCGCATCCTTAACCTCATGATGTCTTACTCCATGTAGATCTAAATGTAAAATGTGGTCTTCAAAGAAAGTCTTCAAACAGTTACTAATTCCTATATATCTTTATCGTTTTTGTGCCATTAGAATGCCTGTATGCTCTAGCCATGGCTGGGGTATTAAATTCCATAGCAACCTGGCCAGCTTGGTCAAGGACAATAACGCCTCCATCTGCCCCAATAGCTTTTAATTCATTAATGACTTCTTCTGCAGCATTATTAATAGAAATCTCTTGGTATTTTGCACGGTCACAAATTTCTTTCGCAACATTAAATCTGATAAAGAATTCACCATGGCCTGTGCCAGATACTCCGCATCCACCGTTCTCTGCCCAAGTGCCTGCTCCTATAATAGGCGCATCACCAATTCTGCCGGGCATCTTGTTTGACATGCCTCCAGTTGAAGTTCCAGCTGCAATGTTGCCATAAGCATCTAAAGCAACCACTCCTACAGTTCCCATTTTATTGTCTTTATTCTGTTTTCGAACTCTCTCTAATTTTTCTTTGGAGTAAAAATAACTTGGATCAACTATTTCTAAACCTGCAGACTTTGCCACTTCTTCTGCACCTTCCCCACCAAACATTACATGCTTCGTTTGTTCCATGATATGTCTTGCCAGTTTAATTGGGTTTTTTACAACTGATACACCGGCAACAGCTCCTGCATCTTGATTCTTTCCAAACATAATTGAGGCATCCATCTCTTGTTTCTCTTCTGAGGTGTACACCGACCCCTTGCCGGCGTTAAACAGTTCATTATTCTCAAGAATTACAATTGCCTGCTCCACGGCATCTAAGCTACTTGATCCATTTACAAGCAAGCCATAACCTACATCCAGAGCATCTTCTAAACCTTTATAGATGCCTTCTATTTGCTCATCTGGCATATTGGCAAACCAGCCTGCTCCACCATGTATTACGATTGCTATTGGTCCAGTTTTTTCTACGGAGTTTAGTTCTAATGGGAAATTGAAAAAAATTAATGTTAAGAAATAAAGGCGAAATTTTTTATTCATTTTTTCTATAATATGCTACATAGTCTACAACCAATTTCTTTACATCAGGACAATTTTCACGACTGCGACAATATTCATCAGATCGGGGATCGCCTGGAAAATTTCCACCAACTGCAACATTTATTAACATATGGAATTGCTCAAGAAATGGGTTTGGATTCAATGCATCCAGATTACTGTAGGGTAGCTGATATATGGAAGAACCATTCAAAAACCACTCAAAACCCTCCTCGTCCCACTCTAAACTCATCACATTATGATCATCTGGGTTTGTAAGTTTAGTTAATTGATTTAGGTAGGTCGTTTTCCCGACAAATCGGTGGTAATCATGGCCATAGTGAACGGTAGTAAAAAGCTCATTTGATTTTGTGTTGACTGTTTCCATTAAGTCAATTTCACCACTTTTAGGCCAACCGCCATACCTATAATACTCTGGCAAAAACCATAGCGCGGGCCAAACACCTGTCATCTCTGGAACGCTGAACGAAACATCTATTTTTCCGAATTGAAACAACTGATTACTAGAAGAATTTAACCGTGCACTTGCATATTCGCCATCGGAGTATGTTGGAATAATAAACAAACAATCATTAGCCAAGTAAACATTATTTTCGTTATCGCCATAGATTTGTTTTTCGTTATTGCCCCAACCTGGAATGCCATAATTTGAGCCATCGCCATACATGTAGCTCCATATAGCCTCGTCTAAAACGGTATCAGAGAAGTTATCAACCCACTCTAAAGTGTAATTATCATAAGCATTAGGAGTATTTTTAGGGCAATAATCAAATGTATCTGGTATTTCAGGAATAATTGGTTGGGGTATCTCAGACTTTTGCGAATTATTTGAACACCCACTTAGAGCAAAAACTAACACGAAAAAAACGTGAAAAACGTGATTTTTACAATGCAATTTCATGATTTTTAATTGTTAAAATTTAGTGACATTTATTTGACATTTCACTATGCCAAAACTATAGTTTTACTAACTCATATTAACAATAGTGGGGAGAATATGAAATCTTTTGAAAAATTATTCCAAATATTAATGCTTTCAGCATTGGTATTTCCGTTATACGCCCAAGAATCCGACGACGAGGATGAAGGGATTGAAGTCGTTATTACGACAGCAAATAAAACAGAGAGTGACGTAATGTCAACTTCACAAGCTGTTACAGCATTATCTGGTGAAACTCTAGTTGAGCTTGGTCTTAACAATATTAAAGACCTTAACAACATGGTTCCTGGATTGTATGTTCAAAATACTGATACAAGTGCTCCGATTATTACACTTAGAGGTATTAGAACAAATAACGTAACTGAGCTTGGCGATCCAGCTGTCGGTATTCACGTTGATGGTGTTTATGTAGCAAGACCACAAGGTGCAAATGCATTGATGTTTGACCTTGAAAGAGCAGAACTATCAAGAGGTCCACAAGGAACTCTTTATGGAAGAAACTCAGTTGTTGGTACATTAAATATTGTTACAGCAAAACCTAATTTTGATGTCCAAGGTGGTTCAGTTACCCTGAACTCTGGTAGATACAATGAGCAAGGTTTAAGGGCCCACTATAACTTACCAATCAGCGATAAATTTGCAGTTAGATTTGCATACATGGAGCAAAGCAGAGACTC
>JAYPTH010000005.1:0-64413 GCA_038133485.1 Gammaproteobacteria bacterium
GGCAAATATAAAAAAATAAACGGTTGTCATTAATACTAAAGTTTCCATTTTTATTGCTCCTATTTGGGTATTTACCCAATATTATTTGGGCAATCACCCAATATGTCAAGATAAATCTTTAAATAAAAAATTTATATTTATTTGCACATATTTGAGGTGTGCACGACTGTGCACAAATATTTCTAACAGTGCCTAACTATTGAAATCATATGAAAATATTGATTCAAAAGGGTTTGAGTGGTGCCCAGAGGTGGAATCGAACCACCGACACAAGGATTTTCAGTCCTTTGCTCTACCAACTGAGCTATCTGGGCAAAAGAGTGAATATATTACTTCGTAATATTTTTCAAAGCAAAGGATTGTTCGATAGAAAAGAGCTCAATTCTCTTCCATTTTGGCATGGCAACACCATTACCTGACCCGTGACCAGCTCTTGGTGTGTCGTATAGCAATACAGGATTTTCACAACCTTGATATTCTTGAATCCTCGCTGTGAATTTATAAGAATGTGAGGGCACAACTCTATCGTCTCTTCTAGCTGTTGTTGTTAATGTGGGGGAGTAACATTCACCAATTTTCAATTGATGGTAGGGAGAAATTTTTAGATTCCTTTTGAAATCTACTTCGTTTTGTAGTGGACTGCCATAGTCACCGCGCCAACCCCAACCCTCAGTGAATTCAGTAAATCTCAACATATCTAGTACACCAACTGCTGGCAAAGTTGCTCCAAAGTAGTTTGGATTTTGTATGAGCGTTGTACCAACCAATAGCCCACCATTTGATCTGCCACTTATTACTGTAGACTTTCTATTGCCAATGCCTTGTTCCTCTAAAAACTTGGATGCATAAAGAAAATCGTCGAATACATTTTGTTTGGTATCAAGACGACCAGCATTATGCCAATCTTTGCCTAGCTCACCGCCACCACGCAAGTTAGCAACAGCTAAAACACCACCCATTTCAAGCCAGGCGACATACTTGGGCGTAAAAGATGGTCTAATCGATATGTTATAGCCCCCATAGCCGTATAAGAATATAGGCGTATCTGTTGTTATGTTGATATTCTCTTTAAATGAGTAAGTGATGGGAACCATAGTGCCATCTTTGCTGGGGTAATAAGCATTTATTTCTACATATTCATTTGGATCAAAACCAGGAATTTGTTCTTCCCAAACCTTTTTAACTCCACCAGTTTCAAAATTAAAATTGAAATACCTCGTTGGCTGCGTGAAGCTTGTTGCGCTAAATAATAATTGGTTTTCACCGATGCTTTGGAAGCTACCTAAGGTGCCATTAATAGTATCTGGTAGCTCAATATTTGCTGCCTCTCCTGTTTGGGTAAAAAAAACAATTTTGGAGTGCATGTCTAGATCAATGTAGTCAGCAATTAAGTAATCAGATACCAGAGATACTCCCTTTAAAGCAAGATCTGATTCTGAAATTACCTCTTGCATAGAAAAGTCATCGAAAAGAACTTTCACGAGCCTATATTTCGGTGCTTCAAAGTTGGTTAAAAAGTACAACCCATCTTCATCTGAGTCTACAAAATTAAAACTTGCAATATTCATTGGCGTTACTACTTCAAGTTGATCAACTGAATCACCAAAGAGATAGAAATTTTCCTCTTCTGAGCCGGTGATTACTTTAATAAGAACTCTTTCTTCATCGCCAATAAAGCTGACTGTGTAGTTTTCTTCTGGATTGACCTCGCCGTAAAACAGCTGCTCTTTGCCTGTTGTCAAATTAAAGAAGTAAATAGCGGCATCATAACTTTGTTGGCTCAAGCGTACATTGTCTGCTGGCTTTGGGTATTTGTTGTAATAGAAGCCAGATGAATCAGATTTCCATGTAATATCAGAGAATTTAACTTCCGTAACCTCTACATCCAGTTTTTGTCCCGATTCCATATCTAAGATCTTTATGGTGCGCCAATCAACACCTCCATCTGTGACCGAATAGGCTAGATATTTTTTATTAGGACTAAGAGCGGTTTTATCTAAGTTAAGTGTTTGGTCATTTGCCCAAGTATTAGGATCTAGAATTAGCTTATCTTGATCTCCTTTCTGCAGATAAAGGTTATGTTCACTCTGACCAGAATTATAAAAATAAAAGTCGCTCTTGGGATTAAAGTAAGAGATTGAAAAGTATTCCGAACTATAAGCCTCTCTTAAGATAGATTGAATTTCCTGAATGCTTGAGTCTGCTAAATAGTTTTTAGTAAATTCATTTTGTTTATTAGACCAATCAACTACTTCAGTACTCTGAAAATCTTCCATATAAATATATGGATCGTAAATTGTTGTGCCAGCCACGTTATAGCTACCACGTTTCTTTTCACTTTCAGGATAATTAAACTCTGAACTGCAACTTGAAATGAGAAAAATTAGAATTAGAAATCTTATCATTGTTACTCCATGTACTTTCAATTGAAGAAATAATTTAAATACAGTATTTTCTAATCTTAAGAAAACTGGTTTATCCATGTTAAATAATTTGCAACAGAAAATAAAAGAAATTCACGAATCTAATTTTCGATTTGTGATTGTTTCTAGTGGAGGTGGCAGCAACGCCATAGCTTCATTATTAAAAGTTCCAGGTGCAAGTAATTCGGTATTAGAAGCTTACATACCTTATGCAAAAGAATCTTTAGATTTTTATCTGCTAAAACAGCCTGATTTTTATTGTTCAAAAGACACCTCATTGCGTATGGCAGCTAAAGCTTACAGCGCTGCTAAAAAAATTGACCAAGGTACACCCACCAATCAGCTTTTTGGTATTGCAATTACGGCTGCTCTAGCAACCAATTATGAGAAGAAAGGAGATCATAGGTTTCATATTGCATTGCAAACAGAAGATTATTCAAAAATTATTTCCTGTGTTATGAATAAAGGGCAAAGAAGCAGGCAAGAAGAAGAAGAGCTGGTAACTGCATTTGTGGTAAGTCTTATTGCAGAATCTGTGGGGCTTGAACCCTGTTATCCAGATATAGATGAACAGTATACAGCTGGCACAGTAGAGGCTCGTGAGGGGTGGCGTGAGCTGATGAGAGAAGAGATTGATTTCATAACAAACAGTGGTGAAACACCTAAGCTAATATTTCCTGGGTCCTTTAATCCGATTCACGAAGGTCATAGAAAGATGTCCTCATTGGCAGAGGAAAAAATCAATGAAAAAACTTTTTTTGAAATCTGCATTCAAAATGCCGATAAACCTCCATTAAGTTACCATCAGATCGAGTCGACTCTTAAACAGTTTGATCAATCGGAATGGCTGTTAACAAAAACTGGAAAATTTTCTGATAAGGCCAAGATATTTCCAGATGCAACATTTATTATTGGTGCAGATACTCTGTCAAGAATGCTGGATGAAAAGTTTTACACAAGCCACAAAGATATGATTGAAGAATTTGAAACTTTCAATGAACAAAATTCACGCTTTCTTGTTTTTGGAAGATTTTTCCAAAACAAATTTATTACACTTTCAGATCTGAATGTACCAAAAAATATAGTTAACAGGTTTGAAGGCTTTGCAGAAGATATTTTTAGAGACGATATATCATCTACTTCAATTCGGGTCGCTAAAGGTGAGGATTAATTATTCTGGAATAAAGCCTGAAGGCTTCTGATATTCTTCATTGTTAAGAAATAGTTCCATCTGCTCATTGAGCCACTTTCTATTTGTTTTATCTGATAAATCGAGGTGATTTTCATTGATAAGCATGGTTTGAAGATTAATCCATTCATCCCAAGCTTTTTGTGAATAGTTTTCAAGGATATGCTTGCCCTTTTCACCTGGCAGGGGGGCAAATTCTAAACTTGGAAGCTCCGTATTATATTTTTTACATAAAATCATAGGCATATCTTTATTAATTTATCAGAAATTGGTTTGGGTGTTGTTAAATTTAGTGCTTCTTCATATGTAAATGAGGAAAAATTCTTAAAGTCAGCCGAAGGCAAGAACTGAATATTTAGCTTTCGATGTGAAAGATTATGAATATATTCAGTTTCATTTTTATGCACCACTTCATATGGAAAAATCCACAAATCCTTCCAAAAACCTAATTCCTCATTTTTAATTAAAACAATCCGCTTATTATCTGTAATTAATTTAAAGTTAATAAATAATTCTTTTTTTACTGTCTGTTTTTTAGCAAGGGAGGGAAACGAGTTCTTATGGAATGATATGCATTCATCTTGCAGAGGGCATTTAAAACAAAGAGGGCTGGCTTTAGTACAGATAGTTGCACCAATATCCATAATTCCTTGCTGAAACGAAAATGGGTCATTTTTGTCGAGCATCAATTCTGAAAATTCCCAAAACTCATTTTCGTTAAATTTATCTACATGAAATAATCGTGAGATTACTCTTTTTACATTGCCATCAAGTATGGGGTAAGGCAGGTTATAGGCAAGAGACATTATGGCGCCAGCTGTCGATTTACCGACACCTGGAAGTTTAAGTAGGTCTTGGAAATTATCAGGGAAAACACCATTAAAGTCAGCAAAAATCATTTCTTTGGCTTTGAAGATATAGCTTGCTCTTCGGTAGTATCCAAGCCCTTTCCAGAGTTTGAGGATGTCATTTTCAGATGCATGCTTAAGAGCATTTAAATTAGGATAAGTTGATAAAAAATTTTTGAAATATCTTAATCCAGTCGCAACCTGAGTTTGTTGAAGGATTAATTCAGAAATCCATACTTTATAGGGAGATGGGTTAATGCGCCAAGGTAATTCTTTGCGCCCATTGGATTTATACCAGTCAGATACCTTCTTACCAATCAATTCTTGTGAGCTTGTCATCAATTATTGTATAAATTATTGGTTCACCAGTTGCAATTTCAAATTTTAAGATATCTGTTTCAGAAATTTCCTCAATGTATTTAACTAAGGATCTGAGCGAGTTTCCATGAGCAGCTACTAGAACATTATTTCCTGATTCAATTTTAGGCTGAATTTTTTCTTTAAAATAAGGCACAACTCTTTCGTAAGTATTCTTCAAACTTTCACCGCCGGGAGGTGGGACATCATATGATCTTCGCCATACATGTACCTGTTCATCGCCAAATTTAGCTCTGGCTTCATCCTTGTTCATACCTGTTAAATCACCATAATCTCTTTCATTTAGATTTATATTTTTTTCAGTTGGTACATAATCTTGTCCTAAGGCACGCAATATAAGTTCTCCAGTTTTTTGGGCCCTTTGAAGCACAGAGGTGTACATAATGTCGAATGTGATATCTTTATCCTTAAGAATTTTCCCTGCTTTTTCTGCTTCTTTAATGCCTTGTGCAGTTAAGTCAGGATCTTTCCAGCCAGTAAAAAGATTTTTTTCATTCCACTCGCTCTGACCATGCCTAACCAAGACTAAGATATTTGTTTTCATGATTTATCTTTAAAATAAGTTATATATTGTATAAGCTTAGAAAAATTTTGATATATGGATTTATTCGATTTTCTTATTTCTAGGTGGTATTTATCACTACCTTTATTTGTAACGCTTGTTTCATGGTGGATCTATGAAAATAACAAAGGCGGCAAAAAGATAGGGCCAACTGAAGCAACACAATTGGTGAATCTTGGTCAGGCCTTTTTTCTAGATATAAGAGATAGAGATGCCTATGAATCTGGCCATATTCATGGGTCAATAAATATTCCCAAAGATCAATTTAAACAACAGGAGCATTTACTAGTTAATGACAAAGCTGTAATTGTTGTATCAGAGAATGGTCTGGATGCAGGCGGGGCTGGTGTAGAGCTCAAGCAGCTCGGTGTAAAAGAAGTATTTCTACTTAAATATGGCCTTGTTTCTTGGGCAGAAGAGAGCCTCCCACTGGTAAAGTAGAAGGCTCTAGCAATAACTTAGACGCTATAGTACATATCAAATTCAACTGGATGTGTAGACATTCTTAATCTATCTACTTCTTCCATCTTTAATGCTATGTAGTCATCAATCAGGTTATCTGTAAATACTCCACCTTCTTTTAAGAAAGCACGATCTTTATCTAAAGCTTGCAAAGCTTCATCTAATGAACTGCAAACGGTTTTGAATCGTCTTAATTCTCTCGCAGATGCTTCATATAGATCTAAATCACCTGGTTTGCCTGGATCAATCTTATTTTTGATACCATCTAGGCCAGCCATTAGCATTGCAGCAAAAGTAAAATAAGGGTTACCAGATGCATCTGGAAATCTAACCTCTATTCTTGCTGCTTTAGGATTGCTCTCATAAGGTATTCTTATGGAAGCTGATCTGTTTTTATTTGAATATGTAAGAATTACTGGAGCTTCGAATCCAGGCACAAGTCTTTTGTAGCTATTTGTAGTTGCATTTGAGAATGCATTGATTGCTCGAGCATGCTTCATAATTCCACCAATGTAGTAAAGCGCTGTTTGGCTTAAACCACCGTATTCATTACCAGTGAATAGGTTAACTCCATCTTTGACAAGTGATTGGTGACAATGCATGCCACTACCATTATCGCCAACAAGTGGTTTTGGCATAAATGTTGCAGTTTTACCAAAATTGAAAGCAGTATTGTGTACGCAATACTTAAAGGTTTGTATATCATCAGCTTTCTTTGTGAGAGAGTTAAATTTAACTCCGATTTCACATTGACCAGCTGTTCCAACTTCATGGTGATGGACCTCTGTTTCAAGACCAAAATCTTGGCATGCTTTGCAAGCAGCAGCTCTAAGGTCAGCTAAAGAGTCAACAGGTGGGACTGGAAAATAACCGCCTTTCACTCCAGGCCTATGACCTAGATTTCCATCTTCGTATTCAGTATCTGTTTCCCAAGCAGCTTCTTCAGACGATATTTGGTACGACATCTTCTGCATCTCTGTTGACCATCTAATATCATCAAAAACGAAGAATTCTGGTTCAGGACCAAAAAATGCTTCATCAGCAACACCTTCTGATCTCATAAATGCTTCAGCTTTTTTGGCTACTGATCTAGGATCTTTTTCATAACCTAGACCATCGCTTGGTTCAACAATATCACATCTCAAAATGACCAATGGATCATCGGAAAAAACATCAAGAACGCTGGTGCTATCATCTGGCATCAGGATCATATCTGATTCATTGATTGGCTTCCAACCGGCAATAGAAGAACCATCAAACATCTTCCCTGTTTTAAAAAACCCTGCATCCACTGTATCAGCAGAGACGGTAACATGCTGCTCTTTACCTTTAGTATCAGTAAAGCGTAGGTCAACCCATTCAGCTTTTGAATCGGCAATAAGTTTTAAAGTATTTTTAGACATAAAAATGCTCCAATTAAATTAAAAAATTTTTGCATTTTTGCTCTGCAGGATATTTAGAAATTAAACTCGATCCTGTTTAACGGGCGCGTTCCTTCAGCTTTCGCTTACTTCCGTCTTCTTTCGAAGATGAACGATTTACGTTTCCTGTAAACGGCGCGTTCCTTCAGTATTCACTTACTTCCGTCTTCTTTCGAAGATGAACGATTTAACTCTTTACCTAAAAAGGCCCTTTTTTTACCATGGAGTATGGTGCAAAATTAAAAATGCTCATTAAATTTAGCTTTTTTCTGCCAAAATGGCAAATTTTTGATCAAATTAGCTGAAATGAATCAAAATACCTGGAATTTTAGACTCTAAATCATCAAAACTATGAGATCCGCCTTGATCAACTACTATATTAGTGCCCTTAAAATATTTCTCAGCATATCTATAGTCTAAAGTTTCATCTTCAGTTTGCAGGAGGACCAAGAAATTATCTTTATGCTGTAATTCGTCAATAAATATATCTTCAAGGCTATCGATCCAAGCTTGATCTATAAAATATTTCTCACCGGTATTTGGATTTTCATTATCTCCTCGATTGTTTTCAAAGATCTTATATGCCCAAACGGCGGGATTGATCATGACCGCTTTGAGATTATATTTTTCTGATAAAAAGGTTGCGTAATAACCACCTAATGAGCTGCCGATTAGATGAACTTTTCGATAAGGAAGCTCATTTTCAATAATTGCTGATAATTGTTCAATTGCCTCGGTTGGGTGAGACCTTAAAGTAACAGAGGTCAGCTCAAAATGGTCATTGTCTTTAAGCTGATTCTCAAGCAATAATGCTTTACGAGCTCCTTTAAAGGAATTCCATCCATGAATATAAATAATCAAATTTTTATTGCTCATAGAAACCACTTGTAAGAATAATATCAAGAACCTCAGTTAAAAACCTATTTTGCTGTAATTTTTCATCTGAAGATTTTGGGAAGCTTTCCTTGCTGAAAGGAAACTTGCTAGGAGCATAACCATTAAATGAGCTTACTTCACATAATTCAGCATCATGATAGATATTTAAATTGAACTCTAGAGAGTGCAGCAGCTTATGTTCTAGATTAGAAAAATTGAGACTGCACATCCAAGTATGATTCGACAATTTCTTCTTTTTGATTTGGGCGCTATAGGCAGTTTCATGTATTTTGTTTCTGAGTACAAATAAATCCTTTTTACTTACAGATAGAATTTTATTTATCCTGATGTAGTTCGCTGAACATACAGAAATATGACCATTAGTTTTTTTGTATTCAGACATATTTAAAGGGAAGTTGTTTTTTTGCATTATCAAAATACTCGAGCACATGCCTTCCCTCCTCCTTGCAATAATTACTAATTGCTTTCCTAAATTCTGGATGTTTAATCCAATGAAATGATCGATTTAATACTGGCTCAAAACCTCTTTTAAGTTTATGTTGGCCTTGAATGCCAGGATCAAATGACTTGAGGCCTTTCTTGATTGAAAGTTCAATTCCTTGATAGTAGCAAGTCTCGAAATGTAAGAAATTGATGTCTTCTTTTGCTCCCCAATATCTGCCATACAGATTATTTTTTTTGATAAAAAATAAAGCTGCAGCAATTTTCTCTTTACCTCTTACAGCAGATATTATTATTGGTTTTAAACTATTAATTTGCTTAAAGAAGTCTAGATTTAAGTATGGGTTTTGTCCTCTTCTTACATATGTGAGCGCATAAAAAAGATAAAACTCTTCCCATTCTTCTGAAGTTGGAGAATCATTAGTTATAAATTCAATACCTTTGGACTGAATTGCTGCCCGTTCCTTAACAATATTTTTTCTATACCTTGATTTTAGATTTTCAAGATAGTCCTCAAAAGTTGAATAGTTGTGGTTAAGCCACCTATAGTTACAATCTATTCTTTCTATAAAATCATTATTAATAAAAGGGTTGCTATGCTCTTGTTCAACATATAAAGCATGTATAGATGAATAGTTTTGTTCGCTAATATATTGAGTAAAATCCTGTAAAGCTTCTTGGCCATTTTCATCATTACTGCAGAAGATTCTTTCACCTTCTACTGGGGTGAAAGGTACACTTAAAACTATCTTTGGATAGTATCTGACACCATTTTTGTAGTAGGCATTAGCCCATGCGTAGTCAAAAACAAACTCTCCCTGACTGTTATCTTTTTGGTAATAGGGTATTACGCTTCCATTTGAGTGTTTAAAGGAATTTGCAGCCCAGCCAGTCTTGGGGTTCAAGCATTTACTTTGTTCTAGGGCATGCAAGAAGTCGAAGTTAAAGAAAACGTTACCTTTAGAAAGTTTGTTAATTGCATCTTTATGATGACGGCAACTTTTTTCAACTGAAAAATTCATTTTGGTTTTCAATAAAAAATATCATAGCTATCACTAGACCAACATGGCTATTTGATTTAAAGGCTTGAATATAATGCCCATCTGCACCCAACTTGTTTTGGTAATAGCCTTGGTAAATTAAAAATAAGACCCCAAATTTAAGGATTCCATAATTATTATGTATGGCAAATAAGCCAATCATTACGACAAATAATGCATAGAATATGTTGATAACTTTCAGAGTTGAGCTGCCAAATACCAAGGGCAGTGAATTAATGTTAATTTTTTTATCATCATTAACATCAGATAGAGCATAGTAACTGTCATAAGCAACTATCCAGAAAATACAGGCTAGATACAGATAAATAGCACCTAAACTAATATAACCATGAACAATTGAATAACTAATTGGCAATGACAGACCAAATGTGATGCCCAGCACCAATTGAGGGATTGCAATGAACCTTTTGGCTAATGGGTAAAAAATGATTAAAGGAATAGCGCAATATGCAACTAAAAGTATTGTGAATTGATTTGTTTGAAGCAAAAGAAAAACACATGCAAAACCCATTGCTGCTGCAAATAATAGTGCTTCAAGCAGTGATAATTCTCCACTCGCTATTGGTCTAGTCTTTGTTCTTTCTACTTTGCTATCAAAATCTCTATCCAGAATATCGTTGATGGCACAACCGAGAGATCTGGTTAAAAATGATCCCAAAACTACAATGGCAAATTCTTTTATGCCAAAGCCTGATTCAATAAATAATCCCCACAAGCCAGGCCAAAGCAACAACCAAAAACCAATAGGATTGCGAAATCGGATTAGATTTAGATAACCAGAAAACTTATTCATTGAATAAGAATACTTCTATAACTGAAAAAAGTTCACCACTTAATGAGTAGATACACTTTCTTGCAGTATGCTCCTTATCTTTATATTCAAAGGTTGCAACGTATGTTTCTTTCTTTTCAATATTAGGATGAGAAAACAGATACTTTCCAAGCGCCTCATTTCCTAAAGCACCAAATTTTGGAAAATGTTTGATAACAGCTTCACTAAAGAATGACTCAGCAAAAACAATTTTTTCACTTCCTAAAAGATAAATTTGTCTAAAATTTCCATAAACCTCAACGTTAGATATTTCTTTATCTTGAAATGAGCACATTTTTTCAGAGTGTACTTCTAAATCTATTTCGCCATATTTCTCGGTCAGCCGACCAATCAAAGAGGTATCCTCTAAAATCCATGATTCCATATGGCCACAAGCATCTTTCATTTGCTCAGAAAAAAGTTGCCAATTTGTTTTAATTAAAGGTGTCATTTCACAGTGATGAATGATTATAATACTTCCCTTTATAAGAGAACATAAAATGGATTATAAAAGATGGGAATGCATAGTTTGTGGATGGATTTATGATGAAGAAAAAGGTCATCCTGAGGAAGGCATAGCTCCTGGCACTAGGTGGGAAGATGTTCCTAATGACTGGGTTTGTCCTGAATGTGGTGTTGGTAAAGAAGATTTTGATATGATTGAGTTATGACAGAACTTTCAGCACCAAAAAATCTTACAAGAAATGTATTAATCGGTATGGGAGCAGGCTTTATTGTAGGAGCCTTTTTCTTTTATACAAATATCACGCCGCAGTTTTTTGAAGATTTCTTTTCCACTTATATTTTTAGCCTAGGTGGAGATATTTTTAAAAATCTTCTTCGACTAATTGTTGTGCCACTTGTATTCTTTTCCTTGGTTTCAGGAATTTCATCACTTACCGATATGGCAAGATTAGGGTCAATAGCTTATAAGACAGTCGGACTATATTTGCTTACAACTGCTATTGCAGTATCTCTTGCACTTTTCTTTGGATGGGTAACTAATTTAGGTTCTGGCTTTTCTGGAGATCTTGTCCCTACCGAGTTAGCTGGAGGCGAAGCCAGTTTCTACGATACGGTAATGCGAATCTTCCCAAGCAATATGTTTGGAGCTTTTGTTGAGAATAATATGCTAGGCATTGTTTTTATCAGTATTTTATTTGGTATGGCATTAAATGCTACTGACTCAATAACAGGCGGGTTATCAAAAAGTTTTGAAAAATTAAATACCGTATTTTTGAAGATAGTCCTTTTGGTCATGCAATTTGCCCCAATCGGAGTTTTTTGTTTAATTGGCACTTACGTTGCAACTAAAGGTTTGGATATTTTTGGCGATGTTGCTCAGTACGTGGTGCTATTAATTTTTGTTTTAGTCTTTCATTTAATTTTTACTTATTCCTTAATACTGACAATTTTTGCACGTTTAAACCCTTTAAAATTCTTTGCCAAGATGAAAGATGTAATGCTTTTTGCTTTTTCAACTTCATCTAGTGCGGCAACTATTCCAGTGACTTTAAAAACGGTTACACAAGACCTAGGTGTTAAAAAGGATGTTGGCTCATTTGTTGTACCAGTAGGAGCAACTATAAATATGGATGGCACCGCAATCATGCAGGGCTTAGCAACAGTTTTTATTGCAGGAATAACTCCTGGAATTGAGCTAGGGTTAGTCGAATATGTGCAGATAATTTTCTTAGCTGTAATCACTTCAATTGGAACTGCAGCAGTGCCTTCAGCAGGTATAGTTACACTTACAATCATACTAAGTCAGCTTGGCATTCCACTAGAAGCTATTGGCCTCATATTGGCTGTAGATAGGATTCTTGACATGTTAAGAACTTCAATAAATGTTTGCGGAGATGCGGCAGTTTCTTGTATAGTAGCTAAAACAGAGAGGGGGCTAGACGAGGAAGTCTTTAATAGCTAGCAAAAAAACTATGGAAATTTTTGAAACTTTTATTATTGGACCAATGACACCATGGGGCCCATTTGTTGTGGGCTTGGTTGGTTTATTTTGTGCTTTTGTACTTTTTGCATTAATCATGAAATACCCAGAGGGCAACGCTAAAGTCGCAAAAATTGGGGAGCAAATTCATCTTGGGGCAAAGGTATTTATGATTACCGAATATAAAATTTTGTTACCTGTGTTAATAGCTTTAGTTTTAGCTTGTGGCTTTTCACCACTTGGATGGAATACAGCATTAGCAATTGGAGTTGGGGCGCTATCTTCAGCTATAGCAGGCTTTATTGGTATGTATTCAGCAACAAAAGCAAATGTTAGAACAGCAACAGCAGCAGAAGAGTCCGGACAAGAAAGAGCATTATCAATATCATTTTTTGGCGGATCAATCATGGGTCTTTGTGTTGCATCAATGGGTTTAGTTGGTTTAGGCGGCTTATATGTATATTTTGTTAACGCTCTAACTGACGATTACAAAACAATAGCATCAGCTCTGGAAGGGTTTGGAGTTGGCGCATCAGCGGTTGCATTATTTTCAAGAGTTGGAGGCGGCATTTATACAAAAAGTGCAGATGTAGGCGCCGATCTTGTAGGAAAAATTGAAGCAGGCATACCTGAAGATGATCCTAGAAACCCAGGAGTTATTGCTGACAATGTGGGAGACAATGTAGGAGATATAGCAGGGATGGGGTCTGATATATTTGAATCTTATTGTGGAGCAATGATTGCTTCTATTGCTATAGCCGCAACACTAAGCAATCCAGATCTAATGTTTTTGCCACTATGGCTTGCAGCATCTGGTTTATTCTGCTCATTAATAGGCATAGGGATTGTTAGATCACAAGTATCTCGGTCACCAGCAGTTGCTTTAAGGTTTGGCACTTTCTTCTCACCAATTATTTTTCTAATTTTTGCTGGACTTAGCATCTATTATTCACCAAATCTAGAAATGAAATATTTCTATTCAATATTAACTGGAGCAGTGGGAGGCATATTAATTGGCTTAATTACAGAATATTATACTGGTGGCGCTACACCTGAATCACCCGTTGGTAAAATTGCAAAATCAGGAGAAACTGGTCCTGCTACAGTTATTATTTCAGGCTTAAGCGTTGGAATGATTTCTGTTGTTATGCCAGTTTTGGTTATTGCAGCAACCATTGGTATCTCTACTTATTTTTCAGGCCTTTATGGCGTAGGCATAGCAGCTGTCGGCATGCTCTCAACAGTAGGCATTACTATGGCAATAGATGCTTATGGTCCTGTCGCTGATAATGCTGGTGGTATCGCTGAGATGAGTGGTATGAAGAGTGAAGTAAGAGAAATAACAGATTCGCTTGACGAGTTAGGAAATACTACTGCTGCAATAGGTAAGGGTTTTGCTATTGGAGCAGCAGCATTAGCAGCATTGGCAATTATTGCGGCGTTTACACAAGTAACAAAAGTAGAGCTACTGCTTTCAGATCCAAGAGTTTTGGTTGGCATGTTTATTGGAGGTTCAATACCATTCTTAGTGTCTTCAATAACTATGACTGCAGTTGGGGATGCGGCTTTTGAAATGATAGAAGAAATCAGAAGGCAATTCAGAGAGATACCTGGTCTCCTTGAAGGTAAAGCAGATCCCGATACAGCCAAATGTGTTGATATTGCCACTAATGCCGCTTTGAAAAAAATGTTACTACCTGGAGCTATAGCAATCTTAAGTCCAATCGTTGTTGGGTTTGCATTGGGAGCTGTTGAGTTAGGTGGTATGTTAGCTGGAGCTCTCTTGGGCTGTGTACTTTTAGCATTAATGATGGCCAATGCAGGTGGTGCATGGGATAACGCTAAAAAGTTTGTTGAGAAAGGTAATTTTGGTGGCAAGGGAACCGAAACTCATTCGGCAGCTGTTGTAGGTGATACAGTTGGTGACCCATTTAAAGATACATCAGGACCATCCATGAATATCTTAATTAATGTAATGGCAATCGTGAGCTTAGTTATAGCTCCACTTCTTTAAACAAAGAAAAATTGATATTAAGTTGGTAAATTAAGCTAGTTTTATTTCGCCGACGCCAATTCTGCCCTTGTATTCTTCAACAGTGAACTCGACATTATCGTCCTCGTTCAGAGTTTCTATTCCGCATCTTTGCAAAGAGCTTATATGAACAAATACATCTTTAGAACCATCTTCGGGTGCAATAAATCCAAAGCCTTTTGTATTATTGAAAAATTTTACGACTCCTTTTTGCATTGCAATCTCCTATATTTCACACAACAATACAGGAATTTAATAATAAGTAAATGAATATGTCTTATGTTCGTCCAAAATTTCCAGCATTAAAATCTTCTATTGCTTTAAGAATCTCTGATTTAGTATTCATAACAAAGGGCCCATATTGAAATATTGGCTCATTTATTGGTTTGCCACCAATCAACAGGAACCTTGCATTCCTATCTGATTGAACATTAATTTCCCCTGAAAAACTCATTCCATTTCTCGACTTTAGTTCAATGCCATCTACCAAAACATCACCCTCAAAAACATAAATGAAATAATTTTTATCATTTGAGCTATGGAAATTGAAGTTCCCAGCTCCTAATGTAATATCCATGTAATCTAGTTCTGTGCTCAGACCATTTATAGGCCCCACATGATCCTTGTAATCACCAGCAATAAGCTTGATTAAGGCAATGCCGTCATTTATTTCTAGAATCTCATCTGATTTGATGTCTCTGTATGAGGGAATTTTCATTTTTTCTTTGGCTGGGAGGTTTACCCATAACTGAAAACCCTTCATAAGACCATTTTTCTGTAATGGCATTTCTGAATGTATAATTCCTCTGCCTGCTGTCATCCATTGCATCTCGCCTGATTTTAACTCTCCGCTATTGCCCATGCTGTCTTCATGTTGTAAATGTCCTTCAATCATGTATGTGAATGTTTCAAAACCTCTATGTGGATGAGAGGGAAACCCACCAATATAATCATCAGGATTCTCAGAGCAGAACTCATCTAACATTAAAAAAGGGTCAAGGCGCACATCTTGAGTTTGCCCAAGGCTACGAAAAATTTTAACACCAGCTCCATCAGAGGTTTCGTGTGCAGTAATTATATTTCTAGTCATATTTCCTTTGGTCCTTGAGGGATAATGCGATATGGATTGATTTGATCATGGCTGTAGTAGTAATGACGCTTAATATGTTCAAGATTGCAAGTATCTTTGATGGCTGGAATTTTGAGCATGTCTTGCATATATCTGTATAAGTTTTTGTAATCAATGATGCGTTTAATGTTGCATTTAAAGTGGGTGACATAAACAGGATCAAACCTTAATAGAGTTGGAATTAATCTTAAGTCTGCTTCTGTAAAGCTATCCCCAACTAGAAATTTTGTCTCACCAAGCCTGTTATCAAGATAATCTAATGTTTCAAACAGCTTAGAAACAGCATTATCATAGGCCTCTTGGGAAAGCGCAAAGCCTGACTTGTAGACACCATTGTTGACGTTTTCATAAATGATTTCATTTAATTCATCTATTGCTGCTCTTTTATCTTCGGGGTAGAAGTCGTCATGATTGCCTGTCAGATTATTGAAAGCAGAATTTAATATTCGAATAATCTGTGAAGATTCATTATTTACGATTGTTTCATTTTTTTTATCCCAAAGAATGGGAACAGTTACACTGGTGGTAATTGATGGATCTGCTTTCTGATATATCTCCCTTAAAAATTTTTTACCATACAGATGATCATTTGTAGCTGCTGGAAAGCTTGCATCGAATTTCCACCCATCTTCAAGCATATCGGGATGTACAACACTCACACTTATGTGATCATTTAATTCTTTAAGCTGTCTAAATATAAGTGTTCTGGTTGCCCAAGGACAGGCATAGCTTACATATAAATGATAGCGTCCTAGTTCTGGTTGAAATTTTTCATGACCCTCTTCAACTGTTTCAAGAAATGTTCTTGGCAGGCGGTCATAGGCTCCTGAATCATCTGAAGTAATAATGGATTTTGCTACCCACTTACCGTCAATTAGTTTACCCATAGTCGTTAATATGTATGTCAAACATCAGAAAGTTCAAGATGAGCTGGGAACCACCTTTCAATAATTTTCCTTTGCTTCTCAATTGGTAATTGCATAATTTTATCCGTAATTCTATTTGCTTCAGATTGAATTTCTTCATCTGCAATCAAATCATAAAATGTGAAACTTGGTTGTCCTGTTTGGGACAAGCCCAAAATATCACCTGGACCTCGTAATTTAAGATCTTCTTCAGCAATTAAAAAGCCGTCATTAGTGGCTGATATTACATTTAGTCTTTTCTCGGATAATTCTGAAAGATTATCCTCATGCATTAGGATGCAATAACTTTCTTTATCGCCACGCCCAACTCTCCCCCTTAATTGGTGTAATTGTGCCAAACCAAATCGCTCTGAGTTTTCTATTACCATAATATTTGCATCTGGCACATCAATACCGACTTCAATAACAGTGGTAGCTAATAAAATTTGTGTTGTTTTATTCTTAAAACTATCCAAGATTTCATTTTTTTCTTTGTCAGGCATTTTGCCGTGCAAAATTTTAAATTGATCACTTTTAAATTCATTTTTTAGAACTTTTTCTAAATCCTCAATACCTATTAATCTGTTATCACTTTCTTCAATTAAAGGACAAACCCAATAAACTTGAGATCCAGACGCTATAGCTTTTTTGATTCTATTGATGAGAGCATCTCGTCTTTTATTACTCAGAAGCTTAGTCACTATTGGCTTCCTGTTGGGTGGCAATGATTTGATTGTTGACACGTCTAGGCCTGATAAAACACTCATCGCCATAGTTCTTGGTATGGGGGTAGCTGATAAAAGCAGTTGATGAGGATAATCTTCAGCCTTCTCTTTAAGCTTAAGCCTCTGAGTAACTCCAAATCTATGTTGCTCGTCATAAATTACCAAGGATAATGATTTATAAAATACATCCTTTTGAAAAACCGCATGCGTACCGATAATAATCTTGACATGGCCAGTTGCTATCTTAATTAATTTTTCTCTACGCTCTTTGGCTGAAATTTTTGAAGTTAGTAGTTCAATCTCAATACCATTTCCAAACCATTCAATAAAGTTTTTGTAGTGCTGTTTAGCCAGTATGGTGGTTGGCGCTAAAATTGCTACTTGCTTTCCATCGAAAACAACACTTGCAGCAATCAGAGCTGCAACAATAGTTTTTCCTGAACCAACATCTCCCTGTAAAAGTCGCAACATTGGAGAGCCTGACGAAATATCGTCTTTAATTTCTTGATAAGCTAGATTTTGATCATCCGTTAAATGAAATGGCAATGACCCAATGATTTGATTTGCGAGCGATTCATCTGAAAAAATATCTGCAGGCTTGTTTTTATTTTGATATTTAATTGAAAGATAACTTATTTTATTGGCTACGACTTCTTCTAAACCAATTCTCTTTCTATGTGGGGACTTTCCGCCAACTAAGTAATCATTAATTTCATCGTTGGGGTGTGGAGCATGAATTCTCAGTATCGAGTTGCTTAAATCTTCAAGATTATTTTGTGGAAAATAATCTTTTAACTCAATTTTTCCCCTATTTACCATTTCAATAGCATTAGCTAAAACTTTACGTAATTTTTGATGTGTAATTCCTCTAGTGAGCCTATATTTTGGAAGTATTTTTGGAGTAAATTCTAAGTTTGTACAAAGTTCATAATCAGGGTGAATTGTTTCAAGACCATATCTGCCTAATCTTGCTATACCAGCAATTTCCATGACACTCCCTTCCTTAAATAGGTTTCTTAAGCCAGGAAAATAATAAAAAAACCTAAGATAGATGTGGCCTGTACTATCTGCAACTCTGATAATTAACATTTTACGCGGCACAAATGTTTGTGAAACTTTCTCAACTGTTCCACGAATTACAAACTCCTGATCTGGCTCTAGGTCAGCAATCCTTGAGAGCTTTGTTCTGTCTTGATAGTCTGTAGGAAAATGAAATAAAAGATCCTCTACGCTCTTAATGCCTAATTTAAGAAATGAAGCACCCATTTTTTCACCAACCCCTTTAATTGTTGTAACCAATAACGAAGAAGCATCAATTTTTGGTGAAGAAGACATATATTTATTATTATTGCTAAATATCAAAAATGAAAATTTTAATTTTAGGCGCTGGCAAAATTGCTGACTATTTGATAAGTAAAAATCCTAATTGGGATTTTATTGCTATAAGAAGAACACAGCAGAATTATCCTGATAACGTTATTCAATGCCCTATGCACATAACTGCAGACAGGATTGAGGAGTTTGACTCCTTTGAATGTGATTGGCTTATATATATGCCAAAAACTCTATCTGCATCTACTGATTCTTATAAATATGCCTATATTGAACTTCCTGAACGTATAGCAAAGCTTAAAATTAAGAATAAACTTTTCATCTCATCTACTCGTGTTTTTAATGGCTATAAAAATATAAATGTCGATGAGAATACAGCTCCCAAACCAAATGACAGTTTGGCAAAGCTGATAGCTGAGTACGAAAAACAAATTACTCAATTTAAAGATAATAGGCTGCTTAGATTGTCTGGGATCGTTAATAATGAAAGTAATTTTATTAAAGCAGTACTAAATAAAGCTGAGCATGAGGTGATTAAAGATAAATTTATTAATGCTATTCATATTGAAGATGTAGTAGAGATAATTCAAAAGATACTAAATACCTCAATCACATCACAAATTATCAATGGGGTATTACCAAGTACAGACAGATATTCTGATTTATCCACATGTATTGAAAATAATGATCCAGTGAATGCCAATGTGCAGTCCATACAATACAATAGCAGTTATGACTTTAAATATAGGGATATAAAATCATTGCTATGAAGGGTATGACTGGCTTTACAGAGATTGCTTATGCTGAAAATGGCATACAGTATAAGTGTATTGGCAAGTCATTAAATAGCAGGTTTCTAGAGGTATCAGTAAAACTCCCATCTAATCTTAAGGGGTATGAAGGGTGGGTTAGAAATGAAGTTAAAAAAATATTTTCTCGTGGGAAAGTAGATGTAGAACTTTATGCTTTTACTTCTCAAGATGACCAGCTCAAAGTTTCTGAAAGTCTTGCACGGAAAGTGAAGAAGAACGAAGACGAATTGAAGAGCAAAGGTGTAGAATTTGTCCCTATATCATATTTTCAGCTTTTGAAACTCAAAGATTCGCTTGGTACCAATAACAGCTTAGGTTCCCCAAGTTTTAAAAAATTGATCAAAGATACATTGAAGAATTTAGCTATTTCTCGATTACAGGATGGCAACGCCACAAAAAAAGATTTGGAGTTATTGGTTAATCAAATGTATAAGCACTTAGGTAGAATTACAAAATTTGAGCAGAAAAACTCGGAGCAAGTATTTAAGAAATTTAAGAAATACAAAAGAGAACTAAATCTAAAAAATACTGATGTAAATTATCCTGAAATATTTGCTGCTATTAGCAAGTCTGATATTAATGAAGAGGTTGTTAGGTTTAAATCACATCTTGATCAGGTAAGTAAATTAGTGAAATCAAAAGGACAAATTGGAAAAAAGTTAGACTTCTTTACACAAGAACTTTTAAGAGAAACCAATACCATGACGTCAAAAGCATCTATTTCGGAAATAAAAATTGAAGCTGTGGAATTAAAAAGCTTGATAGAAAAAGTTAAAGAACACGCACAAAATGTCGAATAACCACGAAAAAAACTTATTCATATTCACTGCTCCTTCTGGAGCTGGCAAGACTACCCTCATTCAACGCATACTTGATTATGCCGAAGAAAAAAAATACAAAGTACATCTTTCCATCTCTCATACAACTAGACAACCAAGATCAGGAGAAGAGTCATCAAAGGATTACTTTTTTATATCTCAAGAGGAGTTTCACAGAAATATTTCAGATAACCTTTATATAGAGCATGCTGTTGTCCATGGCAATCTTTATGGCACGCCCAAAACACAAATAGATCAAAAATTAATAGAAGGCTACAAAGTTTTTTTAGAAATAGATTGGCAGGGTGCGCTAGATATATTAAAAATTTACCCCAATGCAGAAAGTATTTTTATTTTACCTCCATCTATAGACCATTTAAGAAAAAGATTAGAAGAAAGGGGGTTAGACAATGAAGAGGTGATTAGCAGGAGAATTGAAGGCGCGGCACTAGAAATTGAAAAAGCACCCCATTTCAAGCATCAAATTGTAAATATTTCACTTGACACAGCAACGAAAAACCTTATAAATATCATCTTCGGAGAAAACAATGGCAAGAATAACAGTTGAAGGATGCTTAAAACAAGTCGATAGTAGATTCGACCTTGTTTTGAAGGCTGCTGAAAGAGCAAGAGATCTTATTTCAACAAGTGCTGAGCCACTAGTTGAGCCTGAAAACGATAAGCCTACCATCATCGCATTAAGAGAAATAGAAGCAGGCGTTCTTACTGAAGAGAACCTTGCCTCTAGTGACACCGAAGAGGTTTTTCTCGATAATGAAGATGAGGAGTAGTATTTTTATTGTTTGATTCACTTAGCATTTTTAAAAAACCTCAAACTTCCAAATTAAGCGAAGAGTTAGATCAATTATCCAAAATTTATCTGAACCCTCTTTCAAGCCAAAAAATTAAAAAAGCAATTGATTTTGCTGACAAAGCTCACGAAGGACAATTCAGAAAAAGTGGTGAACCATTTCTAACTCATCCCATAAACGTTGGTTTAATATTAGCTTCATTAAAAATGGATGCAGACACAATTGTTGCTGGTCTGCTTCATGACGTTGTAGAAGATTGCAATATCTCACTCTCAAAAGTTCGAGAAGAATTTGGAAGCAATGTCAGTGTGCTTGTAAATGGAGTGACAAAGTTATTGCAGTTGGATGAAAAAATAAAAGGTGAAAGCCAAGCTGAGAATTTCCAAAAGATGGCTTTAGCTACCGCAGAAGATGTAAGGGTGGTAATAATTAAGTTGGCTGACAGGCTTCATAACTTAAAAACTATTGAGCATCTTCCAAGAGAAAAACAAATTAAGAAATGTAGGGAAACAATGGAGCTTTATGCCCCACTTGCTCATCAGATAGGAATGCATAAGATGGCAACTGAGCTTGAAGATATTTCTTTTAAAACTATACATCCAATAAGATATAAGCTAATTGTTGATGCACTGAAGAAGAATGATTTAGACAAGAAAACACTAGTAAGTAAAGTAAAAAAGTCAGCAAGAAAAAAATTTAATGATGCCGGGCTCGAATTAAAAATTACAGGTAGAGAAAAAAGAATTTTCAGCATTTATCAAAAGATGAAAAAGAAAAAATCTTTTTCTAATATTTATGATGTATTCGCATTTAGGATAATCGTTGATAAAGCAGAGGATTGCTATAGGGCACTGGGTCTAATTCACAATATATTTACACCTATAACTGGTAGATTTAAAGACTATATTGCAGTCCCAAAGATGAATGGTTATCAAGCTATTCATACAAGTGTTATGACATTCGATGGTGTACCACTTGAAGTTCAAATACAAACAGATGCAATGGAAACATTTGCCAGTTATGGGATAGCTTCACATGGCCTATATAAAACAAACGTAAGCAATGATTTAATTCAAGCAAAATCAAGACAGCTAGTGCAAAGGTTAACAGAGGCAAAAAATAGAAGCGCTACATCATCAGAATTTCTTGAGAATATAAAGTCAGATTTAAAAGGTAAAGAAGTTTATGTTTTCTCCCCTAACGGAAGAATCTACTCATTAAAAAGTGGCGCAACACCTGTAGATTATGCTTATGCTGTTCACAGTAGTCTTGGAAGTTATTGTCTTACTTGTGAAATAGATAAACAGTTATCACCACTGTCTACTGTTTTGAAGAGTGGTCAGACTGTTGAGATCATCAAAAGCAAAAAGAAAAACGTCAATCCAGACTGGCTCAACTTTGTGGTTACCTCAAAGGCAATTACAGAGATTAAAAAGGATTTAAAGTCTATTAAAATCAGCGATGCAAGAGCATTAGGAAAAGATTTGCTTGAAGAATCACTTCAAGATTCCGGCATTGATCTAAAAGAATTTCCAAATGAGCAACTAAAAGAAGTTTTTAATGTACTTGGAGCAAGATCTCTTAATCAGCTTATGGTTGATATTGGTTCGGGAAGAAGAACAAGTAATTTTGTATCTGAAAGTTTTGCTGAGACGCTAAGAGGAAAAAAGAGAAAAATTTCGAAAATTATTTCCGAAATAAAAGTAGGTTCATCAAAAAAATACGGTGCAATAAAATTTCCAGAATGTTGCTACCCTGTTAGTGGCGACCCAAGCTTAGCCGTACATAATGAATCTGGCATTACTATTCATAGAAATGATTGCCAGAATCTGCAGGGCTTTCTCAATAAGCCTGGTAGATGCTCTAATGTAGTTTGGGAAAAAGAACCTGGAGCAACCTTTATTACATCAATTAACATAACAATTAAGAATGAACCTGGTGTGCTTGCTGATATTTCAAAACTAATAGCGAGCGCCTCTTCAAATATTGAATCAGTTAGCACAAAAACACTCGACGAAAACTTTGTTGAGCTAAATATTAAGACTTTAGTCGAAGATCTAGATCACCTTAAACTTATCTCTAACAAATTAAAAAATAATAAGACAGTTACCAAAATTATTAGGCAGACAACTTGAATAAGATTACTGATATCTCATCACTTTCGAAAGACTTTATTCAAAAGTTGTTTTCAAAAACTTTAGAGATCAAATCCCAATGGCCAAATATATCTAAAACGAACAATAATAAAACGGTCTGCTTATTATTCTGGGAACCAAGCACAAGAACTAAACTCTCATTTGAGCATGCTGCAAAAAAATTAGGCTTTACAGTAATTGATTTTTCCCCAGAACATTCTTCAATTCAAAAAGGAGAATCTTTTGAAGATACTATAAAAACCTTATTAGCCCTAAAAGTTGATGGTTTTATCGTGAGACATCCTGAAGATAAGATTATCAACAAAATAGCTACATGGTTGCCTGATGATGTGTTTCTAATAAATGCTGGAGATGGTAATCATGCTCACCCAACTCAGGCAATGCTTGATGTTTATACGATGCAAGAAAATTATGAGTCTCTTGATAATTTAGCTGTAACTATTTTAGGAGATGCTAAGCATTCAAGAGTCATACCATCATATATTGAGTTATTAAAGCTTATGGGTTGTTCTGATATCAGTTTCCTCGCACCCAAAGAACTGCTTACAGAAAAATATGCTCCGGCATATTACGATATAAATGATGGATGTTTGGCAAAAAAAAATATTCTCTATGTATTGCGAATCCAAAAGGAGAGATTTTCTTCAACCGAACAGATTAACGAGCAAGATTTTATAAACAAATTTCAGGTTAATGAAAAGTTTCTTTCAAAAACGAAATTTGCTGGCAAATTAATGCATCCTGGACCAATCAATATTGGCATGGAAATAGATATGATCACCGCAAATTCAAATCACTCCTTGATTTTAGATCAAGTAGAAAATGGTCTTTATATTAGGGCAGCTTTATTGAGTTTGGTCTCTTAGCACTCTTTCTGTAGTATCAACAATAGTTACAGTATTTTGATCTAGCTCTATATTTACTAAATCTCCATATAGAAGGTTATTGAGATTAGTTGATTCTAATGTCTCAGGAATGAGATGTAAGTAAAAATTATTTTTTATAACCCTTCCAATAGTTAAGCTACAACCATTTAATGCAACATAGCCTTTTTCGAAGATATATTTTGAATATTTCTCGTCTATTTCTACTAATAAATTTTTAGCTCTGCCATCAATCTCAACTTCTTTAATCTCTGCAATTGTCTGTATGTGGCCAGAGACCAGATGTCCACCAACATGCTCTCCATAACTTAGCGAGTTTTCAAGATTCACTTCATTTCCCAACTTGTAGTGTTGAATTATTGTTCTTTCTAGGGTCTCATTTACAGCATCGAAACCAACAACATTTTCTGCAATACTTACTACTGTTAGGCATGCTCCATCAACTGAGAGACTATCGCCAATCTTTAATTTATCAACAATTTCTGCTGGCACATTAATCTTCAGCGCATGTGTTGAGCCATTAGGAATAATATCAACTATTTTGCCAGTTCCTTTGACTATACCTGTAAACATTATTTGCCTCTGAATAAATCTCTGTAAGTCTCAATTTTTTCTAGATGTTCTTTTTCTATCAAGGATTCTGCTGCAATAAGATCATCTAAGGAAATTATTTCAAAAACTCTAATTCCATTTTGCTTTAATTCATCTGATGCCATGTGATCAGATAATTGACCCTTTTCTTGTCTATTTAGGGTAACTAGTGCTCCCGCTACTTCAACATCAAATGGCTTAAGATATTTGTGAGCTTCATTTATTGCCATACCAGAAGAAAGTACGTCATCTATAATTAGTACTTTGCCCCGAGGTGTTGCTCCTATAAGTGAACCACCCTCACCATGATCTTTGATTTCTTTACGATTAAAACAAACAGGCATTGGTGATTTATTGCTTAGAGAGTTTGCTAAAAGTGTTCCAAGAAAAATTCCCTTATATGCAGGTCCAAAAATCATGTCAACTTCAATGTTCATATCATGAAACTTATGGAGCAGTATCTCTGATAGCTCTGATATCGAACCTTGGCTTAAGAAGGCTGCAGCATTGAAAAAGTACGGACTACTGCGTCCAGATTTGAGTGTAAATTCACCAAACCTAAGAGCGTTTGATTTAATGGCTAACTCAATGAATCTTGTCTGAAAGTCCTTCACAGTGATTCAATTGTTTTCTTTTGTAGCTGAATTAAATCCTTGATTCCAGATTCAGCTAAATCGATTAGGGTGTTAAATTCCTGCCTAGTGAAAGCTTTTTCTTCTGCAGTTCCTTGGACTTCTATCAAGTCTAGATTTTCATTCATCACTATATTCACATCTGCTTGTGCTTGACTGTCTTCATGGTAATTTAGGTCAAGAATCAACTCATCATTGAAAGTGCCAACACTTACTGCAGCTACTAAATTTTCAATGGCATCTTCTTTAGATAATCTTTTTAAAGCCATACATAAGGCAACGGTGCCACCAGTGATTGAAGCAGTTCTGGTTCCGCCATCAGCTTGGATAACATCACAGTCTACAGTAATTGTGTATCCTGTTAGTTTATCCAGATTAACTACCTGTCTTAGTGATCTGCCTATTAGTCTTTGTATCTCTTGAGTTCGACCCGATTGCTTCCCTCTATTTGCTTCCCTGGCCATACGCTCATTGGTAGATCTTGGAAGCATTCCATATTCTGATGTAATCCAGCCAGTTTTTTTATCTTGCATCCAGCGTGGTATAGCCTTTTCCACTGTCGCATTACAAATAACATGTGTGTTGCCAAATTTAATTAAAGCAGAACCTTCTGAATGGATGTTAAATCCTGGAATTATGCTTACTTCTCTTAATTGGTTATTTTGTCTTTTATCTATTCTTTGTATGCTCATATTTGCTAGTATTATACATTCAAAGGGGTATTAAAGATGATAAGAAAATTATTTTTAGGCCTTTTACTACTTGTTTTATTTGGATGTTCAGATGAATCATTCTCACTAACGCAAGATCAGGCAGAAGGTTCAGTAACTAAATTTGATAACGACACACATGGCACATATGCCTCTACATATGTTCCATTAAATTCAGAAAATGTTGTTATCAGAAATGCGACAGTTTTTGATGGCTTAGGAAATAAGTTTCAAAACTATGATGTTTATTTTTCTGAAGGAAAAATTCAGGCATTAGGGTCAAACCTGCAAGTAGATGCAGATGAAATTGATGGAACAGATAAATTTGTATCTCCAGGCATTATTGACATTCATTCACATATGGGTGTCTATCCTGCACCCGGTGTAAGGACCAGCAGTGATGGGAACGAAGCAACAAGCCCTGTTACAGCGGAAGTTTGGGCAGAACATAGTGTTTGGCCACAGGATCCGCAATATAAGCTTGCACTAGCTGGAGGAATCACAAGCTTTCATGTTCTTCCTGGTTCAGCGAACCTAATTGGTGGCCGAGGCGTAACTTTAAAAAATGTTTCTGCAAACACTGTTACTGCAATGAAGTTTCCTGAAGCACCACACTCATTAAAGATGGCGTGCGGAGAAAATCCAAAAAGAGTCTATAGCTCAAGAGGCCCCTCAACAAGAATGGGGAATGTCGCAGGCTACAGAGAAGCATGGATAGGAGCTGAAAAATATAAAAAATCCCTCGAGAGAGATCCTAATTCACGAAACTTAAGAAATGAAACTCTAGTTGGTGTCTTAGACGGTAAAATTCTGATCCAAAATCATTGCTACAGAGCAGATGAGATGGCAACAATGATAAATATTGCAAAAGAATTTGATTATAAAATTACCACTTTCCATCATGCTGTTGAAGCATACAAAGTTGCAGACTTATTAGCAGATGAAGGCATATGTGCTGCTATGTGGGCTGACTGGTGGGGTTTCAAACATGAGGCTTATGATATGACAATTGCAAATGTGGCAATAGTTGACCAAGCAAGAGATGCATCTGGCTGTGCTATAGTACATTCAGATAGTGCTAGCGGTATTCAAAGACTTAACCAAGAAGCTGCTAAAGCCCTCGCCGCAGGCAATAGAGCAGGATTTAATATTTCAGAAGCAAGAGCAATGACTTGGATTACACACAACCCTGCTAAAGCAGCTGGAATTATCGATCAAACAGGCACATTGGAAGTTGGGAAAAATGCTGATGTTGTCATTTGGGATGGCAACCCTTTCAGCGTCTACACAAAAGCAGATAAAGTTTATGTTGATGGGGCTCTGACATTTGATAAAGCAACACAATTTATGCCACACACTGATTTTGATTTAGGCGTAAAAGAGTGGGAGGTAGAATAATGAGATATCTAAGCATAATTCTATTCTCTATATTAGGATTCTTCTTAAATGCTGATGCTCAAGATATGGTTCTTGTCAAAGGGGGCAATGTATTTTTATCTGATCAAGGCTTTGTTGAAAAAGACCTATTAATTGATGAAGGAAAAATAATTCTTATACAAGATGAGATTGGAGATGTTGGTGCAGGCAAAACCATTTATGCAGATGGAAAATATATCACACCCGGCTTAGTTGTTTTCTCATCCTTGGGTCTTCTTGAAATAGGAGCATTAAGCGAAACTAATGATAATTCCTCTGATATTTATAACGCAGGTTTTGACCCTTCAAAAGCTTATAATCCATTTTCTCAAGCAGTTAGATTAAATAGAGCAAAAGGTGTTACTTCTACCGTTCATATTCCTGGAGCATCTGGGTATTTTTCCGGATTATTAAGTCATACAAAAATTAACAATGGCTGGAAACAAAAAAAACAGGGACCTCTTGGTTTATTAACAAGGTATGGGCAGTCAAGAGGGGATTCTCGTGCTGCTGAATTACAATTTATGACAGATCTTTTTAATTTTGTAAGAAGCAGGCCTGAAGATAAAGCAAATTACGAAACGGATAACATTCAGTTTTTCTTTGGCACACAAAATGATTATAGATTTACCAATCGAGATCTAGTTGCGATAAGAAAGCTTCTCAATAATGAAGTCCCTCTGGTTGTAAGGGTAAATAAGGCCACTGATATTCTAAATACAATCAAATTCGCTGAATCTCAGGGCATAGATCTAATACTCTGGGAAGCAAATGAAGCTCATATGGTAGCTGAAGAGATAGCAAAAGCTGGAGTTCCAGTAGTGCTAGATCCATTAGATAATATTCCAAATAGTTTTGATGCCTTAAATGCAACTTATGAGAACGTAGCTCGACTAAGTGAAGTGGGAGTGCAAATGGCTTTCTATTATGGTCAAGGTGCGGGTGCGCACAATGCTTATCTTGCAACACAGTCAGCTGGCAATGCAGTAGCCATGGGAGTTAGCTATAACGAAGCATTGAACTCAATCACTAAAACTCCAGCTGATATTTTTGGTTTGGTAGATGTGGGTCAGATTGCGGTAGGCTTTGATGGTGATATAGCCATTTGGGATGCTGATCCATTAGAACTTACTTCTTTTGTTGAGCACTTATTCATTGATGGTGTGGAGCAGGACCTTTCAAATAGGTATGAAGAATTAACAGACAGGTATACCAAAGAAAAAGATATACCTAACTCTTATAGATCAAGAGAGTAGGTTTCTAGCTATAGAGCTGGCTTCAGACATCTCAGCATCGGGATGTCTGAGCTTGATTTCTTTCATTAATTGTCCCATATCCCTCATTTCTAAGGGACCAATTTCATCTAATATATTTTTTACAGCCTCCTGAAGCGCGTCTCCACTCAAAGCCTCTGGTAGATATCTACTAATTATTTGGAGTTCATTTTCTTCAACTTCAGCAAGATCGGCTCTACCACCAGAGTTATACTGTTCTATAGAATCTTTTCTTTGTTTTGCCATTTTCTTTAATATGGCAATAAAATCATCCTGAGAGGCCTCTACACGGTTATCTACTTCGAATCTTTTTATTTCCGAAGTGATAAGGCGCAGAGTATCTCTAACAAAGACGTCTTTAGCAAGCATTGCTTGCTTTAGCTCTTCTTTAAGTTGATCGAAGGTTGCAGACAAATTTACTTGAGTTTTGCAAAAGAGTCTTTCATAACTCTTTTGTAGTTTCTCTTAACTGCGGCCGCAGCTTTTCTTTTTCTTTCTTCTGTAGGCTTCTCAAAGAATTCTCTCTTTCTAATTTCAGTAACGATGCCTGCTCTTTCACAAGCTCTTCTGAATTTTCTTAAACCTACATCAAAAGATTCAGTTTCTTTAATTTTTATACTTGGCATAATGTAACGTGTATTTTAAGGATAATTAGAAAAGAATCAACAAATGAAAGTTTTAGGTATTGAAAGTTCATGTGATGAGACGGGAATAGCAGTTTATTGTTCTGAAAAAGGGCTGCTTGGCCACAGAGTTAATTCACAAGTAGATTTATTCACAGAGTATGGGGGAGTGATTCCAGAAATTGCAGCTAGGGACCATAGTGTCAAAATTATAAAGATACTTGAAAGTCTTTTATCTGATCTTCAGCTTGATTTAAATGATATCGATCTTGTTGCCTATACAGTCGGTCCTGGTTTAATTGGATCACTAATGGTAGGTGAGACTGTAGCGAAGACCATTGCTAAATTAAAAGACATTGAGCTCATGCCAATTCATCATCTGGAGGGACATATATTAGCTCCTGGTCTTGAAGCTGAAGATATACCTCCACCTTATTTATGTTTATTGGTATCTGGAGGACATACCCAGATAATTGATTGCCAGTCCTACGGGAATTACACCATCATTGGTGAGACGATTGATGATGCTTGTGGTGAAGCCTTTGATAAAGTTGGAAAGCTTCTAAATCTTGAGTATCCCGGTGGGCCAAAAGTATCTAAGTTAGCTGAAAATGGCGATCCACACAGATTCAAGTTCCCCAGAGCATTAACAAAAGATCGCAATTATAACTTTAGTTTTAGTGGGCTAAAAACTGCTGTGCTATATCTAATGGATGATGTTACAACGTCTGATCATGCTGATGTAGCAGCGTCATTTCAAGAAGCTATCATCGATGTCTTAGTTAAAAAAGTAACCTGGGCATTAGAGGACACAAATCATAAGAGCTTAATCTGTTCTGGAGGAGTGGCTGCTAACAAACAATTACGTGAAAGGTTGCAATTACTTAGTTCCGAAATTGGCACAAAGGTCTTGTATCCAAGTCTTGAATTTTGCACAGATAACGCCGCAATGATAGCCTATGCTGGTTACATAAGAAAAAAATTTAATTTACAAGAACATAAGACAAATTTTGCTCGACCCAGATGGCCGCTTGGAGAGTTATATGCTTAATGGAGATAAAATTTACGTTGAAGATTTAAGAATTAACGCAACTATTGGTATTTTTGATTGGGAAAAGAAGATAAAACAAGAAGTTAGCATTTCCTATGAAATACCCCATGACAATAAAAAAGCTGCAGCAGCAGATATTATTGAGGCTACAACCGATTACAAAAGTATAACCAAAGCAATCATTGCGTTTGTTGAAAATAATAAGTTTGAGCTTGTGGAGACTTTCGCTGAAAAGATTGCAGAAATGGTTATCAAAGATTTTAACATTGAAGAGATAAAACTTAGAGTTTCAAAACCAGGTGCCTTACGTTTCTCAAAAGATGTTGGGGTTATCATAGAGCGCAATAAAAAATCGTATGAATGAGTTTTATGTTTTGGTGGGCTCTAACATCAATCCAGACTTTAATATCAAAAAGGGCTTAGCAGAAATAGAAGCACATCCAGACCTTAGCATTATCCAACAAAGCAGCTTATATGAATCAGAGCCCTATGGAATGGAGGGAGAGAATTTTATAAATTTAGTCATATTTGTTGAGAGTGCTAGAGATTTTGTTGAGGTGGAGCAAGCACTTAAAAAAATCGAGTTTAACTGTGGAAGAATAAGAGATCCTCAGAATAAATTCACTTCAAGAACATTAGATCTAGACATTATTGATTGGAATGGATTTGTCGGAGAGCTCAATGGAAAGCAATTTCCTGACCCTGAAATTGAGATAAGAGAATTTATCAGCAAGCCCTATAAAGAATTAAAAGCAATTCTTAGGGTTTAAAGATAAATCTTTTTGCTAGAGGATCAAAGTAGACAAATGGTTCTTTATCTGCCGCACCTAAAGCTTGTAGAGCAACATCTCTATTAATCAGTCTTAATGGAAGATTTGAGAGTTTTAAGTTATAAAGGTAATCTTCTAAATCTTCTTTTTCATTTGAGCTTAATTGGTAGTATGTATCATTCTCAATAATCTCGTATGGATCGCTATCATTTAAGATAGTAGCTAGCTCGGCAACTGCAAGGTCACCATAAATTTCAAAAAATTGCTCTGCATGATAGTAATCAACATTCTGGATATTATTTTTGTCTGCAAGTACTAAAGCTGAGTAAATATCAAAAACATATCCTTGAGTGATTAGGCATCTTACAGTTATTGATTTAATAATGAATGCCTTAGCGCTGTTTTCAGCTGAGACATTCTCATCAGATGCATCATTTATTATTTCTGCAATCAGCAGATATGGAGCAGCCATACCATAACCATACATTGCCCCTCCTAATGCTCCAGCAGCAGCAGCAAATAAACCATATGGTCCAAGAGCTAAAGCTCCTGCAACAGCTCCCGCTGTTGCTATATTGCTCCCAGTTCCACTAATTCTCTCTGATCTTGCGTCTTTTGCCGCTTTTTTCATGCTCTGTATATGTGATTGCACAAAAGGTATTGCTTCAATTGGATAATATAAGGCTGCGTCTAAACAATTTTTTAGATCTGTTCCTATATTTACCTTTTCTACATCAAAAGCCAGACCAGGAAATTCTGGCAAAATTTCGAGAACATATGGTGTGGAGAGAAGCAATTTTCTTTTTTCCAACGGAGAAAGTTCTTTTTGTTCAATTTCAGTGATTGGATTTACGGGATTTGGTTGATTAGTGCTACAACTGACTAAAAATATTATTAATAGTACAAATATATACTTCATATATTATTAAGATAGGGGAAAGTGTGTTTTCGTTCAATCAGCTTTTTTAGGTTCTATTGGTGCTTTCAAAAATTTTATCAGCCGATTTAGCTATGAAGCCTTGATATATTTCACCATCTTTACCTTTGTATCTTTTTGCAAACTCGTAATAACAACTAGGCACATGATGAATATTGCCTGAAAAATCTACTTCTTGGAGATCAGCAATAATTGAGGATTGTTCTAATAATTCTTCTGGAGTTCCTTTTATTTCACCGCCAGATTCATTGAGTCTATAACCATTTCCTTTAATCAAATTATTTACTTCTTCTAAGCTTTTAAAATTGTTGAGATGATTTACTGATACAGTGAAGTGATTAGGACAAAAGCCCCAAACATAAAGCCATGATGCATATTCTGATTCCTCTGCGAGCTTAAGATATTCATTGTGATTTATCTCCCAACTTCTTCCTGCCATAAAGAGATCCTCACTAACAATAGATTTTCCTCTGAAAATGTTTTCGAATATTTCCTGAAGATTATTGCTAAATTGTTCTAGCAAAAGCTCAGATAGAAAGATCTTTGGTAGCGTTTCATCCTTATTCTCGAGATGGATTGCTTTTAATTTTTTAACTTTAAAATCGTACTGTCCTTTCTCCTGATAGCCAAATTGACACAGATATTCCTTTTGAATCTTTATTGATGTTTCAGGAAAGTTTAGGGTGCGAAAAGCTATATGATCATTAGTAATTTCCTCCCCAAATAACTGATGTATTTGTTTTGCTGAAGGGGTATAGGATGTATATTTCTCCCAGAATTTATCAATTAAAGTGCTAATATCCATTAAGTTATACTTTTCGCTTTTTGCCAACCCAGCTCAGCAAAAAACTTTGCTCGTTCTCCCATCTGCTTTGCAAAATCACTTGATGCAGTGCCATCTCTAACACGACCAAGAATGCCTTGGCATATGCCTGCTACTTTAAATAGAGAAAAGATTATGTAAAATTCCCATTCGCTATCTAGCCCAAAATTAGTTCGCGATAAATAAAGATCAACATACTCTTTTTGTGTAAAGATACCATTCTCTTTAGCAGCAGCATCATCAATATTGCCAACGTCCCAAAGCATACAGTGATAGCCAAAATCAGCTAAAGGATCACCAATAGTTGATAGCTCCCAATCTAAGATAGCTTGATTCTTGTCATTTTCAGTAAAAATTATGTTGTCCAACCTGTAATCCCCATGAACTATAGAAGTATATTTTTGTTGAGGGATCTTATTAGGAATCCAATCAATCAGGCTGTGCATTGCATCTATTTTTTCTGTTTCTGAATCAAGATATTGTTTGGTCCATCTCGAAGTTTGTCTTTCAATATAATTTCCTTCTTTGCCGTAATCTACTAATCCTAAAGCCTGATAATCTTGTTGATGAAGTAAAGCTATTCCCTGGTTCATTTCATCAAATATCACCGATCTTCTTTCTTTTTCAATTTCTTTTGCAAGCGGATCCCAATAAATGTTTCCATCGCAATATTCCATGATGTAGAAAGCTGTGCCAATCACGTCATCATTTTCACAAAGATGATAAGTTTTTGGAGTCGGTACTTCTGTTTGCATTAGTGCTGTCAGGACACGATATTCCCTATCTACAGCATGTGCAGATTTAAGAAGTTTACCGGGTGGTTTTCGTCTTAAAACATAGTTTTTTTTCTTAGTTTTAAGCAGGTAGGATGGATTTGATTGCCCGCCCTTAAACTGTTTGTAATCTATTATCGTATCTATTTCATCACAGCTATCTTTTAGATAAGAATTTAGGATATTAAGATCAAATTGTAAAAAGTCAGTGACTTCTTTTGTACCAGAGAATTGCTCACTCATACGCTTTGGTATTTTTTAGAACTAGGTTTTGATTTTCTTTTTCAAGCGTTGAAATTTTCCTCTCTTGCTGCTCAACTCTATTTCTTAATGACTTAGATTCTGTTTTGAGCTTAAAGTTTTGCTCAATCAGTTTGTCAATCAATGATGATAATTTTTCAATTTTTTCGTGCATAATATGCTTCTATGAGTAACTTAAGCCCTAATCATTTCAAAGCAAGAAGAGCTGAGGTAGCAAAATTACTTGATAAAAACTCATATTTGCTACTAAGTTCATCAAAAAACCTTATTAGAAATAATGATACTACATTTCCGTTTCGGCAAGACAGCAACTTCTATTATTTAACAGGCTTTGAAGAGCCTGATTCGGTTCTGATACTAAGTAGCGATGGAGAATCAACAATCTTTTGTCGTAAAAAGAATCCAGATTTAGAAAAATGGGATGGTTTCATGTTTGGCGTCGAAGGTGCTAAGGAAATTTTAAAGTTTGACAATGCCTATGATATAGCTGAGTTAACAGCTATAGCCCCACAAATGATTAGAGGCTCAAAATCAATTTATTCTCTTGTAGGCAAAGATAATTCATTCGACAACGATATTATTTCTTGGATTACAAAAGCCAATAGTCTAGAGAGACATCAGGGGAATATAGATCTAAAAAACTTTACTAATACACTTGGATACCAAAGGCTAATAAAGAAAGATGAAGAGATAGGGCTAATGAAGGAATCATGTGAGATCGCTGCTCAAGCTCACAAAGCAGTCATGCATAACGTAAGGGTAGGTATGAGCGAGTACGATCTTGAGTCTATGTATTTAAATGAGTTTAGAAAAAGAGGATCAAGATTTCCCTCCTATACGCCAATTGTAGCTGGAGGAAAGAATGCATGCATTCTGCACTATAACGATAACAACCAAAAAATTAATGATGGTGACTTAGTATTGGTCGATGCTGGTTGCGAATATGGTCTTTATGCGTCAGATATTACTAGAACATTCCCTATAAATGGAACATTTAGCTCAGAACAAAGAGCTATTTATGATGTTGTTCTAGAGGCGCATGATAGGGCATGTGAGGCAGCAAAAGTCGGCAACTCTTGTCTTGAGCCTCAAAGGGTTTCAGAGAAAGTAATTTCACAAGGGCTTAAAGATTTAGGGTTCTTAAGTGAAAGCATGGATGAAATTCTAGAAAAGCAATTATTTAGAGAATATTACTACCACAAAATTGGCCACTGGATAGGTTTGGATGTACACGATGATTGCCCCTACTTTTTAGATGGAAAAGAGATTAATTTTCAAAAAAATATGGCCATGACAATTGAGCCTGGTATTTATGTTAATGATACAGCCCCTATTGATGATAGGTGGAAAGGCATTGGCATTAGAATTGAAGACGACATCCTTATTACAGAGACCGGATATGAAAATCTTACTGCTTCTGTACCTTCTTCAGCAGACTTGATTGAAGAATTGATGAAATCTTAATGTCAAAAAAAGTTTTAATAGCAGGGTCTGGAGTAAACGGCTTGGTCTTAGCTAAGGTTTTACAGAATAACAAAGTTCCCTTCACCATTATTGAAAAAAATCATCAATTCTTTAACAGCCCAGATAGAACAGTTGCTTTGACAAGTGACTCTATTCGTTTTTTAAATACTTTAGATAAAGATTTAGATATAAACGCATGGTCAACACCAGTTCATAAGATGGTTTTGTATCAGGATGCTAATTTAAATTTAACCTTATCTAAGGAAGAAGAAAAAATATCTACGATTTGTCAGCTTGATAAGCTTCATGGCCAACTTCTCAAGGGATTAGAGGAGCATATAGTCATGGGCCAAGAGATATATTCAATTGATAAATCTGATGATGGCATAGTAGTGACTACAAAAAATGATACTTTTGAAGGATCTCTAATTTTTGCATGTGATGGCATAAATTCGCCTATCAGAGCATTAAAGCAATTTAGAATTGATGAATGGTACTATGGTCAAAAGGTGTATATAGCAACTATTGAAGCAGAGCATAATAACATTGCCCATCAATTTTTTTCAAAGTCAGGCACTTTAGCATTTTTACCTCTAACAATAGAAGAAAACTTTTTTTCACTTATATTCTGCACAAACACTACTGGTGACCCCCTTGAAGAGTTAAACTCTTTAATTCAAGAGAATGCGCAAAATTTAAAAATTGATAAGATTAAGTCTGTTTCTGGAGGCATAGACCTAAAACACCATCGTGCACATAAACTTTATTTAGATAATGTAATTCTTTGTGGTGATGCTGCTAATTCATTTCACCCCATGGCTGGACAAGGGTTAAATTTAGGCATCGGCGACATAATGTTTATCGCAGAGAATCTAAATGATATTTTACATTTAAAGCAGGACGCTCTTCAGAGCTACAGCAGCAAAAGAAATGCAAAGAATATTCAGATGACGTGGATTATCCAGTCGCTTTTTGGAGCATTCGGTAATTCTTCAGGAATATCCAAGAGCATCATAAATGAGGGAATGAAAATTTTGGATACATTCCCCAAAGCTAAAGAAAAAATAATCGAGTTTGCAAATAAAAACTAAATTAAATTTAGTTCACGCAAAATTTCATAGGTTTCATGCACTGGAAGACCAACAACATTGGTATAGCTGCCTTCAATTCTTGTGATAAATTTGCCTGCAGGCCCATGTATGCCATACCCACCAGCCTTGCCTTTACCTTCATTGGAATAAACATATGACAGAATTTCATCTTTATCTAGTCTCTTAAATGTGACTAAAGTTTCACAAGTTTTAATCAACGATTGTTCTTGATGCCTAACCATGACAGATGAAAAAACGCTATGAGTTGAGTTGGAAAATTTCTCTAGCATGGCTATATTGTCTTGATCATTGTTAGGTTTGCCTAAAATTTCTCCTTCTGGAGTGAAAACTAAAGTATCGGAGGTTAAAATTGGTAAATTCTTTAGACTATCATCTAGTAATTCATAGGCGCTGTTATTTTTGCCAATGACTATTTCTTGTGAATGTTTAAATGGATCTGGATTTGTGACACTTTCTTCATTAAATCTCTGTTCAACTATTTTATGTTCAACCTTGATAAGATTTAGAAGTTCGGTACGTCTCTGAGATGCTGATGCAAGAAGCAGCACTAGACTTTTATTCCATTTGAGCGCATGTCAGCAAGAACAGCATCAATACCTTTTTTATCAATAATTCTCATGCCTTTTGCTGATACAGTGAGAGTAACAAATTTTTGCTCTGTCTCTACCCAAAATTTGTGGCTATGAAGATTTGGCTTAAAAAGTCTTTTTACACGGTTCTTTGCATGGGATACATGATTGCCCACCATGGCTTTTTTTCCTGTTACCTGACACACCTTACTCATAAGAACGCATGATAATAAAATAGTAATTAAATTTATGCAATAATTATCCCTTTGCAAATGAAACTTAAGTTCAAAATTCTTGATTCAAGAATTGGTACAATATTTCCAATTCCTAAACACCAAACTATTGGCTCAGCAGGAATAGATTTAATTGCTTGCTTAGATGAAGAAATTAGCTTAGCTCCTAATGAAGCCACAATCATCCCATCTGGTATTGCAATTTATATCGAGGACAGTGGATATGCAGGTATTGTAATTCCTAGATCAGGATTAGGGGCAAAAAAAGGCCTTGTATGCGGTAATTTAACTGGATTAATTGATTCAGATTACCAGGGTCCATTAAGCATATCTCTGTGGAATAGATCTAGCGAGGTTATTGAAGTTAAGCCAGGCGATAGGGTCGCACAACTAGTTATTTTAAAGATAAATCAAGTAGAGCTTGAAGAAGTTGATAATTTTATTGAAACAGCTAGGGGCGAATTAGGATTTGGTAGTACAGGAAAGCGTTAACCTGCTGATTTACCAAATTTCTTCTCAAATCTTTGAACCCTTCCACCAGTGTCAATTATCTTTTGTTGCCCAGTATAGAAAGGATGGCAATTAGAACAGATATCTATATTGATGTCTGAAGTTAATGTTGAATTAACCTCAATAACATTTCCACAACTGCACGTTGCTTTAATTGCTTGATATTTTGGGTGCAAGTCTTTTTTCATTTCATCAATATTTGAGTGAGAAATAATATCAAATTAATTATCTATTACAATAACTAGATGAATTTTGTTGAGGTAGCCCTCCCTGCGCCATTAAGATCAACCTTTACTTATAAAAATCAATTTCCTTCCCTCATCACTGGTAAAAGAGTTGTAGTGCAGTTTGGAAGAAGAACAATGATTGGGTTAGTTCTGTCTCAATCAGAGAGCAATAATTCACCTTATAAGATAAAAGAAATTTTAGAGGTATTAGATGAAAAGCCTATTTTTTCAGATGATATGCTCAAAAAAATAATGGCAATATCTGATTATTATTTCCATCCAATTGGGGAAGTAGTTCAGGCCTTCATTCCAAACTTACTCAGAAAAAGAAAAGATACCAATAGCCTACAGAAATATGAAAACCATGAATCTCCTAAGATCTTGCACAACAAATCTTTAGTCAAGCTAACAGATGAGCAAGAACTTTGTCTTAGATCCATAATGCATTCTAAGAACAGGGAATTCTTGTTATTTGGAGTTACTTCTTCTGGGAAAACAGAAGTTTATAAACACTATATTCATCAATTACTAAACTCCGGGAAAAGTAGCTTGGTTCTCGTACCTGAAATTTTTTTAACACCTCAGGTTTTTGAAAGCTTTCAAAAAGATTTTGGTGAGCAGGTATGTGTTTTTCACTCAAGTTTAACTGAACTCCAAAGATACAAAGTTTGGTTGAGATGTAGCAGCAAAGAGCCAATAGTAGTTATTGGTACAAGATCTGCCATATTTCTTCCCCTAACGAATTTTGATGCAATTATCTTTGATGAAGAACATGATCAATCATTTAAGCAGCAGGAGGGATTTAGATATGATGCAAAATTTCTTGCAAGCACCCTAGCTCCAGACAATGCAAAAATTATCTATTCATCAGCCACTCCTTCCTTGTCCTTAATTAAGAAATCAGATTCAAAAGAAATTGGTTTTTTTCATCTTGATAAACGTTTTGGAAATTTTAAAAAACCCAACATCAATATTCATTCAATAAATAAACAGAAATTAATTAGTGGAGTTAGTGATGAATTATTAACAAAAATTAGCAATACATTAGATGAAGGCAAGCAAGCTCTCATATTGTTGAATAGAAGAGGTTATGCAACTGTTTTTTTCTGTGATGGTTGTGGCTGGATTGCAAAGAGTAATTGTTGTGATGTCGAACTCGTATATCATTCATCTGATCGCAGGCTTAAATGTCATAGATGCGATTCCTCATGGGGGCTGCCACCTCTATGTCCAGAATGTGGCCATGATGAATTTGAATTTAGAGGTGTTGGCACTCAACAGATTGAAGAAATGCTTACCAAAAGATTCCCCAATTATAAAATAATCAGAATTGATAGAGATTCTGTTTCAACCAAAGCAAAAAGAGAATCCAGTAGAGATAAAATTAATGATAATGAGCCCAAAGTTTTCGTTGGTACACAGTTGCTAGCCAAAGGGCATGATTTTTCAAACCTTGCAACAATTATTGTCTTGAATTTGGATTTTGGTTTTTTTGGTGCAGACCTGCATATGCAAGAACAAACAGCGCAGCTTTTGGTACAAGTAGCAGGTAGAGCTGGCAGAAGAAACAACCATTCAGATGTTTATTTACAATCAAGACTTTCTGATCATCCATTATTGCAGAAATTAAAATCTGGCGATTATGCTCAAGTTGCAGAGTTAATGCTAAAAGAGCGAAAGCAATTAGGTTTATTGCCTTATATTCATCTTGTATACCTTAAGGCTGAAGATTCTAACCAAGAGCGATTAACTAATTTTTTACTTAACGCTAAAAAAATACTATCTAAGGAAGATTTAGAGGTCTATGGACCATTTGAAAGCCCAATAGCCAAGCAAGGTTATAAATATAGAAAGTTCTGCATCATACAGTCTGAAAATAAAGACAGACTGCTAGGAGAAATAAAATTTTTTGCAGAGAATTTAAAAAAAGAAAAAAATGTTGTTTCTGGCTGGGTTCTAGATATTGACCCTATCAATGCTAGCTAGAAAATCTTGACAATTAGTTTCAAATTCTAAGAATCTAATATTTTTATCCATGATAATTCTTATGCTAATTACTTTTCCTTGAAGTTCTTTTGAAATAATATCTGGCCATTCAACAAAAATAACCCCTGGTTTGCTGTAATTAATCTCGAGCCCTAACATTTCAAAATCATTTAAATTTTCAAGTCTGTATAAATCTGCATGGAAGATATCTTTATCCATTAATGTATATTCTTCAACTATGCTAAATGTCGGGCTTTTAACTGATTTATTCCAGCCTAGATCTTTTAAAATGTATCTTACAAGTGTTGTTTTACCCGTCCCAAGATTGCCATACAAAAGAAAAGTACAAAAGTTATTACTATTTCGAATATAGTCAGCAATTACTGTTGCAATTGCTTCTGTATTTTGGAGACTGACAAGTTTAAATTTCATCAAAAAATTTGAGGACTAAGATTAACATATTCTTTGCCCACTATTTCTCTATTTAGGTGATCAATAAGAGTTTGGTAGTCGCTTTGTTTGGAAACAAAATCCATATTCTCAACATTGAGAACTAGTAAAGGAGAACTGGAGTAATCAAAGAAAAATTCTGTATACATTTCACATACCCTTTGTAAATATTCTAGAGATAATTTCTCTTCATAACTTTTGCCTCTTGACTTGATTCTTTCATAAATGCTCTTGGGAGATGCTTGCAAGTAAATTACTAAATCTGGCTTTGGGTTAAAATTATAGAATTTAGACTTGATTGAAAGAAAAGTTTTATATTCATTTGAAGATAGGTTCAGTTTTGCGAAAAGGTCTTCTTTCTGAAAGATAAAATCTGAAATAATTCTTTTATCTATCAGTTCATCTGAAAAGTACTTATTTATTTGCTGAGATCTTTGCATAACGAAATGAATCTGAGTGGTGAATGCATGCTTCTCTCTATCTTGATAAAAATCTTTCAAGAAGGGATTCTCATCAGGCTCTTCAAGGCATAGTTCATATTGAAAATCACCAGCTATTCTTTCTGCTAGTGAAGTCTTGCCAACTCCTATAGGGCCCTCTATGGCCAGATATTTAGGAAGGTGTAAAGAGCTCATCTTCTTTTTCTTAAATTAAGTAGCCTTATTTTTTTATCGTAGTTGGCCGTTTTAAATTCTTTCCACCAATCAATTTTCTCAACTAGCCCAGGCTCCAATATCTTTCGAATGAGTAAAAAATCATATGCAGCCCTAAACCTCAAGCTTTGCGAAAAGCTAATGGATTTTTTTCCTATTTTATTGAATCTAACCTGGTACATCCAAACATCTTTTATAAAACTAGTAAACCTTCTGGGGACGGCAGTAATTAATTGTTGTCTCCTAATTACATTAGCAGTTGTTTGGTAAAATTTTCTGAAATTTATTTTTTTATCAATCTCTGATTCTTCAAAAATCTTAGGCCAAAGTAATGTAGCAAATAAAAAGCCTGGATTTAGTGTTTTATTATTGTGAAATCTTTGATCAGTGTCTCTTAATGCACTTTCAAAAAATTGATCATAATTTGTGTTTAGATAATTTGTATGCGGAAACAATATTTCAAAAATGCCTAGTTCCTTCAGTATTTTGTATGATCTTTCACCATGTCCCAGCAAGAATAATTTTATGACTTCTTCGTAGACTCTAGCAGGGGGCATTTCTGTAATCTGCGCTTTATATTTTTTTATAATTGGTAAAGCTCTTTTTTCGATTGAGAAATCAAGCTTAGATGCAAACCTTACTGCTCTAAGTATTCGTATTGGATCTTCCTTTATTCTTTGTTCAGGGTTACCAATAAACTTTATAACCTTCGTCTTAAGATCTTTAACGCCTGCTGTGTAATCGATAACTTCTTTGGAAAATGGGTTGTAATATATAGAGTTGATTGTGAAATCACGCCTAAATACATCTTCTTCTTGAGTGCCCCACATATTATCTCTAATAATTCGACCACCATCATTTATTTGAATTGATTCTTCATCTTCATTTTTACCTGATCGAAATGTGGTTGTTTCTACAACCTCATTGGGGAAGGTGATGTGAACCAGCTGGAATCTTCTTCCAATTATTCTCGAGTTTTTGAAGAGTTTTCTTATTTCATTTGGTTGGCAATTAGTGACTATATCAAAGTCTTTTGGTTTAAGTCCTTTTATTAAATCTCTAATACCTCCACCAACAATATATGCATCAAACCCTTCTTTCTGTAGTTTGGCAATTACACTTAATGCGTTTTTTGAAAGTTGGTCAGAATTTACTCCAAACCTTTTTTCGCTATAAATCTCGGGTGTCACTTAGGCGCTCTTAAAGTTCCGAATAATCTCAGCATATTTATTTTTAGATAATCTTGGGCTCTTTTCTTGAACTATGATTGATGAAGCAAAGTTCCCAAATCTACAAGCTTCAAAAAAATTATCACCTTTTATTATTTTATGTAATGCTGAGCCTGCAAATATATCTCCGGCGCCATTTGAATCAATTGCTTTGACTTTATACGGCTCAATCATCTGAATCTCTTGATTAGAATATGCGGTAGAAGCTTCCGACCCATTAGTAACCACAAAATTATTTGCAATCTTAGGCAACTCATTAATAAAATCTTCCCCTACAAGAGATTTAGCTTCTTCAAGGTTGCAAAATAAATAATCTATCCTCTTTAAATTGATTACATTTTCAACCCTATCTCTAAAGTTTTCTATAACAAAAGGATCCGATAAGCTTAAGGCAAACTTTACATGACTTTTTGCAGACTTAAGAATTCTGATGAAAGCCTCGTAATTCTCAGTTGAAGTGAATTGATACCCTTCAGAAAATAAAATTTTTGCTTGGTTAACATGCTCTATAAATATGGGATCAAATTTAAGTTGTTCAGATGCACCAAGGTATGTCCCCATAGTTCTCTCACTGTTTGGTGTTATAAGCACCAAGCATCTTCCCGTCTTGAATGATGTATGGTGAAATTGATTAAGCGAAATAATTTCATTTTGACTGAGATCATTTTCATATAATTGGCCTTTTGCATCTGCTCCTAGCTGACAGATATGACCACATATGGACCCATAATTAGCTGCAGCTGCCAGACTGTTTGTGGTTGATCCTCCACAAACAATTTCAGGCCCGCTTCCATCTGGCACTGAATCGATTATCTTCTCTTGTTCTTCGTGGGTGAGGGGATGGAAATGATTGAAAGGTAATCCAGTTGAATCAACAAAATCTCTTTGAACATAATATGTCTCATCAACCAGTGCATTCCCAACTCCAACTATATCAAAATTCATTTTTTAATTTTTTTAAAAATTCTGTGAGCTATTTTAGCTGTTTTAGATAGTTGTTGCTCTGAATGTTCACTTGATAAAAAGCAACTTTCAAAAGCTGAAGGAGGCAAATAAATATTTTCATGCAGCATCCCTTTGAAAAAGTTAACAAACATTTCTAAATCAGATTTCTGTACATCATTAAAATTCTTTGGCAATGAATCTGAGAAGAAAAATCCAAACATGCCGCCCCTAATATTTGATGAAAATGGTATTCCTTCTTGTGATGCATAAGCTGTTAGCTGATCAAGAAATATTTGCCCTTTAGACTCTAGTTCAGCATAAAGTTTTTTATTCTTAAGTTGTTTTAATAAGGCTGTACCAGCACTTACAGCTATTGGATTCCCAGACAAAGTTCCAGCCTGATATACCGGACCATCTGGAGCTATATGATTCATTATTTCCGCTCTCCCTCCATATACTCCAACGGGCAAACCTCCTCCCACAATTTTACCCAATGCAGTCAGATCGGGAGTAACTCCAAATAATTCTTGAGCTCCACCTCTTGCTACTCTAAAACCTGTCATGACTTCATCATAGATAACTAGGGATCCATTTTTCTGACTTAAGGAATTTACAAGGTTTATAAAATCTTTTTCAGGTTCCACAAAACCCATATTGCCTGCAATTGGTTCAATTATTACCGCAGCAATTTTTTCTCCATATTTTTTAAAGGCTGCTTCAAGATCCTCAGTTGAGTTATATGTTAAGGAAAGAGTTAGCTCAGAAAGCTCTTCAGGTATACCAGGCGAATCAGGTAATCCTAATGTCGCTACTCCAGATCCAGCCTTAACTAATAAAGAGTCAACGTGACCATGGTAACAACCAGTAAATTTTATGATTAACTTCCTATTAGTAAATCCTCTGGCGAGCCTAATGCAACTCATTGTTGCTTCCGTACCTGAATTCACCATTCTTATTTTTTCCATGCTAGGGAAATAAGCCTTGATGATTTTTGCAATTTCTAATTCATTTTTTGTTGGAGCGCCAAAGCTAATCGCTTTGCTGGCTTGTCTTTTGATAGCATTGATAATATTTTTATTTGAGTGTCCTAGTACCATGGGCCCCCATGAACCTACAAAATCTAAGTACTTATTGCCATCCTCGTCATAGAGATAGGAACCTCTAGCTTTTTTAAAGAAAATTGGGGTTCCCCCTACACTTTTAAAAGCACGAACTGGCGAATTAACTCCACCTGCAATGTATTCTTTAGATTTTTTAAATAAAAGTTCTGAATTTTTAGTTTTCATGCCAAATTTCTATTAAGTTTTTACTATTTCTATAGATTCTATCTTTTTGAGAAAAGATAGCATCACATATTGCTGCCATGGTAAAACCTGCACGTTTTACTTGTTTAAGATTTATATGATTTATTCCGCCAATAGCAACAGATTTTGTTTGTTTATCTAGTTTATTAGCAAAATACATAGGTTCTTTTGGTTTTGTAAGCATCGCTTTTGTTTGTGTGTTGAAAACTGGACCATAAGAGAAGTATGAGAAATCACTATAAATTTTACGTGATGGTAACTTAAGATTATGATGGCAGCTTATCCCTATAAATTTAATGTTAGTACAATTTAAAAAAAAATTATTGGTATTATTCTGGCCAATATGAAGACCACAGTTTAAAAGCTCTGCTAGCTCGTAGCTGTCATTGACAATTAAGGTCTTATTATGACTTTTACATAATTTCTGTAGTTTCTCAGCATCTTGAACAATCTCATCAAAATTTTGATTGGCTGAAAATCTATACTGCAAGAGATCAATGCCTGCATCTAGAGCTGCTGCGGCTGAATCAATCAGCTCATTACCTTTTATGCTTTTAGGAGTAATGGCGTAGATTCCGTTAGTAATTTTTATTGCCATTTAAATACCGATAAAAAGATTATCGGAATCAGAATTAAAACAACAACCTCATTTATTAGCTTGTAATGCAAAATTGATCTAATTTTTAAATCTTTTTGTCTTTGGTGTTCATAAAACAAAAAACCGTTATAAAGAACAAGAAATGCTACCAACATAATTTTTGTTTTAAACCAAAATGTTTCTAGAAGTTGTAATGCTTGTGCAAACATCAGCGCTCCAAAAATAATTCCTAATAATCCCAGCGGAGTTGTAAAGAACAGAAGCCTTTTTTGTTGCTCAACGTAGACAGAAGTATACTTTCTTTTTGTATCTTCAGCCGCATATACAAATAATCTAGGTATATAGAAAAGGCCTGCCATCCAGGAAATAATCAGAATAATATGCAGCGATTTGAAGATAAGATAATCCATTAAATAAATTATACGGGATAAACTATTCTGCTAAAATTATATTGCTATGACACTTCAATCAAAAAAAGCCAACCCTTTTAAGCTTTCTAGCTCTGCTGTAGAAAAGATTCATCATCTTTCTCAAACTGAGGAAAATAAATTTTTTAGAGTATACGTTACAGGAGGTGGCTGTTCAGGCTTTCAGTATGGTTTTAAATTTGATGAATATGATCAAGATGAAGATGCAATCCTTGATTTTGATGATGGCATAAAAGTCCTATTGGATGAACTTTCTTATCCTTATATTCTGGGTTCAGAAATAGATTTCGTTGAAGATTTAATGGGAGCTAAATTTACAGTTAGCAATCCTAATGCCAAATCAACATGTGGATGTGGCGCCTCCTTTTCTATTTAAAGGCTAACCCCAGACCTAAATGAGCTAAGTAGGCAAAAGCTGCTCCTTCGACGTATTCTGTTGGCAAAATATATTCAGATGTTTTAAATTCGCCAATGCTTTGCTTTATTTTATTCATCAGAAAATTATTTTTTATGCCTCCTCCATGCAGTATTAAGTTAGATGGCCTATTACAATAATCATGGAATTCTCTTATCTTTAATGAGGTAAGTTCTGCAAAAGTTGCAAGAAGGTCTTCTGCTTTGTATTGGTTGCAATTAAATTGATCATAAATCTTTGTGTACTGTGTTATATCATCAGCTCGAGGATATGAAAGATTGCTTAGGAGATTAGTGCTTTTTTCAAGAAGCTCATCTATGCAATGACCTTGAGAAGCAAGGATACCCTCATTATCAAATTGCCCAAGTTCATTTTTGAGCATAACTAGGTCCATTAAACAATTTCCTGGCCCAATATCGGTTCCTATCAGAATCTCACCCTTTTTAAGGTAAGTTCCATTAGCAATACCACCTATATTGATTATTAATGAATCTTGCTTCTTATCACCAAATAAGTATGCATGGAAGGGAGGGATTAAGGGCGCACCTCGTCCACCTCTTTTAATATCTTCGTTTCTAAAGTCAGAGAAAACTGTCATTCCTAATGCTCTAGCGATCTTATCTGGATTTCCTGCTTGAACACTTAATTTATCGTTATGTGAAATAGTTTGGCCTGAAAATGCAACTCCACTAATATCATTTTTATCGAGACCAGATTTTTCAATTATGCAATTAACTAATTCAATACTTACAGTAGTAATTTCCTGGTCTAAAAATTGAATATCATCTGATGATTTATATTTGTCATTAAATGACATGGTCTCACCACAAATAAAATTAAAACCATCACTAAAATCAACAAGACATCCATCCAAGCCATCTTTACTCGTGCCTGACATAAGACCAATAAATTTTTGCTTCATTATATGCCTGATAGATTGGCAATTAGTTTAGTTCTTCGTTCAGCAAGCTGATTAAAGTACTCTTTGTTATAGGAATTTATTGATTGTGCATTCGGCGGCTCAACCTTAATTGGATCAGTAGGCTTTCCATTAATATGGAATTCATAATGAAGGTGAGGACCTGTAGCAAGGCCAGTAGAGCCAACATAGCCGATAGTTTGGCCTTGCTCTACTTTAGCACCCTTTTTTATTCCTTTAGCAAAACCATCTAGGTGGGCATATCTAGTCATATATTTATTGAAGTGTGTTACGTCAATATGATAACCATATGAGTCAGAATAAGACGCATTTTTTATAACACCATCGCCAGTAACCTTCACTGCTGTTCCAGTTTTAGCAGCGTAATCAGTTCCTTTATGAGCTCTGATAGTATTTAAAATTGGGTGCTTTCTTTTTGGATTGTAATGGGAGCTTATTCTTGCAAATTCAATCGGAGTCCTCAAAAAAGCTTTTCTTACATTAGAACTATCTAGAGAGTAATAATCCTTCCTCCCTCTTTGTGTAAATCTTATAACAGAAAGCTTTTCACCTTTATTGATAAAATCTGCAGCCAAAATATCACCATTGGCTATAAGCCTGCCATCAGAATAGATGTTTTCATATAAGATTTTGACTTTATCACCGTTTCTAATATCAAAAGCATAATCGATATCCCAACCAAAAATATAGATTAGGTCACCAAGCACACTATCTGGCACCTCCGCTTTTTTGCCAGAAGCATACAAAGAGTCGGTAATTACAAACTCTTTGTAATAAGCAATTCGTTCAAGGCTTTCTTTTTGCTTTTCAAAGCTGTACCCATCATCATCGATTGTTAGCACATCAACATAAAAGTCGTCATCAAATCTTTTTATTTCAAATTTATTTTCAACAGATGTAATAAATATCTCATCGTTAATTTTAAATTTTGTAAAATCCCGCACTTTTTTATCGGCTGCAATCTTATTAATAAATACAGAATCAATCCCTAAATTTATTAAGGTTGAGTAGAAGGTATCTCCTGATTTAATCTTTATTCTTGTCTCATTTGGCAGTTGGAATTCTTCTGCAGCATAACTTTCAGCAAGCATTAAAGGTGTAATTTCTTGAGTCGTGTCGGTTTTTCTAAAATCAACATCTGCTGCTAATAAAAATATAAACAGCACCGGTAGAAACAAAATGCTGATAATTAATTTAAACTGGGAGCCAACGTACATGTTCTGATATTATATATAAAGCTTCGTTATGGATTACAAAAAACAACTGGAAATTATAAAACAAGGTATTGATGAAATCATAGGTGAAGATGATCTTGTTAAAAAACTAAAAGCCAATAAAACTCTGACAATCAAGGTGGGATTTGACCCGACTGCACCTGATTTACATTTAGGACATACCGTAATCCTTAGAAAAATGAGGCAATTTCAGGAGCTTGGACACAAGGTTATTTTTCTCATTGGAGATTTTACTGGTCGAATTGGAGACCCAAGTGGTAAGAATAAAACCAGACCTCCACTGACAGATAAAGAAATTAATGCCAATGCAAAAACTTACAAAGAACAAGTCTTTAAGGTGTTAGATCCTAAAACAACTATAGTTGAATTCAATTCTAAGTGGGGTGATAAAATGTCTGCTGTAGATATGATTAAGCTCGCTGCTCAGTCTACTGTTGCCAGAATGATTGAGAGAGATGATTTTTCAAAACGCTATAAAAATAATCAGCCTATATCAATTCATGAATTCTTGTATCCGCTAATGCAAGGTTATGATTCAGTAGAATTAGCTGCTGACATTGAGCTGGGTGGCACTGATCAAAAATTTAATCTTTTAGTTGGAAGAGATCTCCAGAGAAACAGTAATCAAGATCCCCAAACAATCATTACACTTCCATTGCTTGAAGGTCTAGATGGCGTTAAAAAAATGTCAAAAAGTGAGCAAAATTATATTGGCATAACCGAAAATGCAGATGAAATATTTGGGAAGACAATGTCTATTCCAGATGAAATTATGTTCAAGTGGTTTGATCTTCTTAGTTTGCGGCCACTAAAAGATATTAAGGGCCTATTGAAAAATATAGAGAGTGGAGCGAATCCAAGAGATGCCAAAATAGAATTAGCATTAGAACTCACTGAAAGATTTACTTCCAAAGAAGAGGCCGTGGTAGCAAAAGATAATTTCTTTAAAAAATTTGCCAAAAATGAATTACCAACAAACATAGAGGAAATAGAAATGTCATTTTGTGATGGTCAAGCATTCCCTAACATTCTTAAAGAGCTCAAAATGGTAGCGAGCACATCTGAGGCTTTGCGACTAATTAAACAAGGTGCAGTGAAAGTTAATCAAGAAAAAGTAGATTCTAAAGATTTTCAAATTGAGGCTAATAAGAAAACATTAATCCAAGTTGGAAAAAAGAAATTTGTCTATTTAAGTCTTATTTGAGGAGAAATAATGAGTAATAAAACATATGACTATTTAATTTTTGGTGCCAGTGGTTTTACGGGCAGATTGGTAGCGGAATATTTTCAAAATGAATATGGGAAAAATTTAAATTGGGCAGTTGCTGGTCGAAATCAATCAAAGCTTGAGGAAGTTTTGACTGAGATTGGAGCTAATGCTCCAATTGAAATTTTAGATTCTTCAGATGCGGCATCAATACATGCAGCGATATCGAAAACAAAAGTCTTGATAACAACAGTAGGCCCATATCAATTATATGGAAGTGATATTGTGAAAAAATGCGCTGAACTAGGAGTTCATTACGTGGATTTAAGCGGTGAACCAGGTTGGATGCATTACATGCAAGAGCATCAATCGGTTGCCAAAGAGTCTGGAGCAAGAATTGTTCATAGCTGTGGTTTTGATTCAATACCATCAGACTTAGGTGTCTTTTTCTTGCAGCAAAAAGCAATAGAAAAATATGGTAAGCCATTTTTAACTGTGAAATGTGGAGTAAGATCGATGGTTGGTGAATTCTCTGGAGGCACGGCAGCTTCTTTGAATGCTACGCTTCAATCAATTAGAAAAGATCCAAATATGATCAATATCCTTATGAATCCATTTTCTTTAGCAGAGGGATTTGAGGGTCCAACTCAACCGGATGGCAATACAGTTATCTACGATGAAGACTTCAATCAATGGATGGCTCCTTTTATTATGGCGCCAATTAATACTAAAAACGTTCATAGATCAAATAAATTGCTCTCGCATCTATATGGTAAAGACTTAATTTATAGTGAAATGATGATGGCCGGTGACGGTGACAAGGGTAAAGAGACGGCGGATTTTATTGCTTCAGTGAATCCTTTGATGGGGGAAAATGTTCCCAAGCCAGGTGAGGGCCCTTCAAAAGAATCGCGAGAAGCTGGAAGCTACGATTTGGTTTTTCTTGGAGTAGATGAAACTAATAAAATGCAAGTTGCAGTAAAAGGAAATCTAGATCCTGGTTATGGCTCAACATCAAAAATGATTGCCGAAAGTGGGATATGTTTGCTTGAGGATTGTGCAGATCTTCCTGGAGGTATTTACACCACAGCACCAGCAATGGGCAATAAGCTAATTGCTCGCTTAGAGGCGCATGATGTTATGCATTTCACAGAAGAAATAATTTAGCTTTAAAAAAATTTTGCAAAATTGTTACAGTTTTAATATTGCATAAATCACCTTAATTATTGCAGCATTTATCTATGAAAATTCATAGATTTCTTATTGCTTGCTTATCACTAATTTTCCTTAGTTCTTGTGGTGGTGGAAATGGTTCTGAAACACCAGCCCCAACACCAGCCCCAACACCAGCCCCAACACCAGCCCCAACACCAGCCCCTGAACCAAAGTATGATGCTTCTATTTTTGTTCCTGAAGGAGAGACAAAAGGTTACATTGGATTCTTATTCCACAAGGATGCCAGTAACGCTGGATGCTTATCAACAATAAAACTAGATTTGACCAATGACAATGGCTTTTTAGCTGCAAATCAACTTTTAGCAAACGAATGGCGTTACATTGCCTACTTTGATGATGAAGGTAATGGTTTTGATAGTTATGAGGGCAACTCCTCAAATACTGGCATAAGGCTCGGTGACAATTTCATAACAAGCGAGGGCGATGACCCTGGAATCGATTACGAAATTGCTTTGGTGGATTCAAACCTCAATGGTATAGAAATCAATGAAGGTGACTTCAACCCCTACACCTTTGAAGGTAGCCCTGGTGATTTAGCAGTTTTTTCTGCCGATTTTTATCTTGAAACTACAGAAGAGCATTACTGTCAGCCAAGCCTTGAAATGGGCATAATGGCAGTCCCAGGCTCATCCCCAGATGACGATGATGAAGTTTTCATTGGAGCCACAGATAGCTTCGATGGCTATACATTTCTCTACCTAGTTTCGCAAGATTGGTGGACAAGTAATACAGAAAATTTGCCAGATGAGTCAGATTTATTTGGTATAAATTATTACGGTCTCAATATTTTCACTTCATACAAATCCTCCGCAAATATTACTGAATCTGGTCTTGGAATTAGAGTTAAACCAGATTTGATCACCGAAGTTAATAATGCCTCCAGCCAAGTTGAGCAAACTATGGTTGGTTCAAGATTTACTGATGCTATTGAATCAGATAGTGAAACTTGGTTTGTTGATGATTATTTTACCAAGTATCTATTTGAAGGAGAATCTTGGTCCTCTCAAAGGGTTTTTCTGAAAGGAGACAATACAACCGATTGTTATTTTGAAGAAACCAGTGGTTATAGCTGTCAATACGGTGCCTTGTATATTCATTTTCTCTCTCCTGATAAGGAGCTTTTATTTGGTTTTTCATTGGGAGGATATGATGGAGCAGTCGAAACAACTTTTACACAAGTTTATTTTAATAACGACGATTAGAAACCTAACATACTAAACTGCAATACTCTTAACAGATGCATTTTCAAGCACGTAATCAATGTTTAACAAAAGTTCACATTTGTAACAACTTGTTACAAATCTTCAGCAATAAGTAACAAAAAAGTCATATTCATCCATTAATTTTTCAGACTATAACTAGGAGAAGTTATGAAATTAACTAAAACACTTGTAATTATATTCTCTACTCTTTTCGTTGCTGCCTGTGGCGGTGGTGGAAGTTCATCTCCTGAACCAACACCAGCCCCAACACCAGCTCCAACACCGGCCCCAACACCAGCCCCAACACCAGCTCCAACACCGGCCCCAGAGTCTTGTTTGGTTGGTGCAGATACAGGAGTCACTACTCAGGATCTCGATGGCATTTCTAAGAAAGTCTGTGTATTAACATTCCCAGAAACTGCACCAATAACAGGTGATGTTACCTTGAGTAATGATGCTATATATGCCCTAAATGGTGCGGTATATGTTGGAAACGGAATTGGTGAAGATGGTAGTGATGCTGGCGCTGATGGTAACCTTACGATCGAAGCCGGTACAACAATTTCAGGAACAGCTGGTGCAGGCTTTGAAAATGCCACAGCATGGGTAACAGCTCTTAATGAGGGCGCAGCGGATGTAGAAGTCTCAGATTCAGACGTAGATTATCTAGTAGTGAAGCCTGGTTCTAAAATATTTGTTGAAGGAAGTTCATCTGCACCAGTGATAATGACAGGTGCAAGTGATTTGACTGGTGAAGTTAGAGATGGCTCGGAAGCTCAATGGGGCGGACTAGTTATTTCAGGCTTAGCAACACAAAATAAATGTAATGAAGCTGATTTAGGCACTGCCTCTTGCGTTGCAAATGGTGAAGGTGCTTCAGGATATTATGGTGGTACTGACGATGCAGATAGCTCCGGTTCTATTGAATATCTTCAAGTGAAATATGCTGGTTACAAGTTTTCAAATGAGGACGAATTAAACGGTATTGCATTTCAAGCTGTGGGTTCAGGAACAGTGCTTGATTACATACAGGTTCACAATGGCTCAGACGATGGAATTGAGTTTTTTGGTGGCACAGCTGGCATTAAACATTTTGTAGTGACTGGTGCATCTGACGATTCTTTAGATTGGACCGATGGTTGGAGAGGTTTTGCCCAGTATGGTGTAATAGTTCAGACACTTTTCCCTGCTACAGATTCTAGTCGTAGCAAAGATAATGTCATTGAAGCTGATAATTATGGCTCAGATATGGACAGGGCACCAAGGTCTTTTCCAAAGATAGCAAACATAACCATGGTTCAAGATTATGGTGGTGATACTTTGCTACTAAGGGAAGGTACAGGTGCTTACATCTTAAATTCAATTGTTGCTGGAAACCCTGACGATTCAAGTTATTGCTTGGATGTGGATGACAATGAAACATATCGTTTTGCTGGAACAGCTGGGAACATGACCAATATAAGTTTTGATGGATCTATTTTTGATTCAGTCAAATGTAGTGCCATGGCTGCATCTAAAGGGTGGGTTGATCCATCCTCAGCTGATGAAGGTGATGATGTATTTGATATCGGAGCTGAGCTTGAAAATCTAGATTCAGTTCAGTTTGCTGCAACAGGCCTACATGGCTCAAAGAGGAATGCAGCTTATTTGTCTCATCCACTCGTAAATTCTTACTATGTAGAAAAAGTCGCTAACGCAAATATTCTTGACTCAAACCTTGTAACGGAAGATTTTATTGGTGGTGTTAAAAGCGATGCAGAAGATTGGACTAAAGGTTGGACATATGGGTTGCATATCTCCAATTCAGATATGCAAGACTTTTGCCCATTTGGAACAGCTTTAACAACAATTAAAGACGATGGTGGTGCTGCATGTGAAATTACAGCATCGCAAGCAGCTGAAAACAATATCAGGCTTGTTGGCGGCGGTCTGCCTTATGTCATGAAAGGCAAGCTTGTTGTTGGTGATGGCACAGCTGAAGGTGCACAATACTTGCAAATTGATCCAGGTGTCACAGTCTACAGCGATCAAGTTGCAGGCGAAGGCTCTTTAACAGATCTGGATTACGTTGTAGTTCCAACTTATTCAAAAATCTTGGTCAACGGTGCCCCAGGAGCACCAGTAACCTTTACATCAAGCAGAGAGGTTAGAACTTCTGGCGATAGTTCCAGCTCAACATTGTCCAAAGAAACAACCAATGATTGGGGAGGCCTGGTTATTAATGGTCTGGCATCGCAGAATAAATGCAACATCAGTGATATCGGAACAGCTGCATGTACTGCTGATGGTGAAGGAGCTTCAGGAAGCTATGGTGGTACCAATGATGCCGATAACAGTGGCAACATATTCTACGGAGTTGTGAAATATGCCGGAAGAAAATTTAACAATGAAGACGAACTAAATGGTGTCGCTTTCCAAGCCGTCGGCAATAAGACTGAAATTGATTATCTGCAAACTTTCAATACTTCAGATGATGGAGTGGAATTCTTCGGAGGTACAGTCAATGCAAAACACCTATTGGTTATGAGTGCATCTGATGATTCTATAGACTGGACAGATGGATGGCGCGGGAAAGTTCAGCACGCTATTGTATGGCAAAATCAGGGACAAGAATTTGCTGTGGACAGGTCAATAGAAGCTGATAACTATGGGTCCGATATGGACAGAACTCCAAGATCCATGCCAATGTTTGCCAACTTAACAATAGTTAGCCAAGATGGTCAGGCAGTGCTCTTAAGAGAAGGAACAGGACTGCACATCTTTAACTCTGTCGTGGCAGACGAAGGTGCCAGCACATGTTGGGATATAGATGATGATACCACTTACGATTTCAATGCCGATGGTGTGGCTGGTGAAGGACATGTTTATGATGGGAACTTATTCTCTTGCGCAACATTAGCACAAGAAGATTCAAGTGGACCATCAATTGCTCAAATTGAAGCTTTATTGTCATCCAATACTAATACAGCTTCAGCAGGTGGTGGATCACTATCTGGTTACTGCAATGGAAGTGTTGAGTCAGGGCTTACTCCTGTAGCAATTGACGATGCATTTTTTGATGCTACAGACTATGTTGGAGCTTGTGCATCAGCGGAAACCGATTGGACTCTAAATTGGGCGTTTAAACCATCTGAATAGCCTTTGTATAAATCCCTTTAATTATTGAGTCCGTACTGCCCCGAAAGGGGCAGTTTTTTTATTCTTAACCTATTTGTCACATTATTGATTCAAAAGCTGTGTACTCTTAAACCGTGAAAACTTATTTAAAAATTGCACTCCTCCTCGCTTCCACTTTTTTATTTGCCCAGGAAAGCGATACAGAAATTAACACTGAAACAATAGAGGACGTTGTAGTTTCTGTCAGCTTTATCCCTGATGAGAAAAGAGATACTAGTGAGATTTCCAATGTTCTTTCTTCAGAGGATATGACTTTAGCTGGAGATAGTGCAGCATCAGATGCTCTTAAAAGGGTTACAGGTTTAAGTTTGGTAAAGGGAAAATACGTATATGTTAGAGGCTTAGGTGAGCGTTACTCATCTGCTTTACTCAATGGTGTATTACTACCAAGCCCAGAACCTCTTAAACGTGTTGTACCTTTTGATATTTTTCCAACCTCAGTGCTAGAAAGTGTTCTAGTACAAAAAACTTACTCTGCTCAATATCCAGGAGAATTTGGTGGTGGAGTTATTGATATGAGAACAAAATTGATACCAGATTCCAAATTTTATGAATTTGGCATCTCCTTTGCCTATGATTCTCTTGCAACGAACACAAATGCACCTTTAATGCCGGGATTTAGCGGCGACTGGAGCGGCTATGATGATGGGTCTAGAAACTTACCTTCAAGCCTGCAGCCATTTTACGCAAATGGGGATTTTGTTTCACTCTCCAATGGGTCATATGCTGAATTAACCACGGCAGGACAAAATTTTGGTGGCGAATGGATGCCGGTTGATTCAAAGTTAAACCCAGCTTTAGGCTTGAATTTTAGCTATGGCAATTCTTTCGATTTTAACTTTGGCAAGGTTGGCATTGTTTTAAGTGGGGGATACGATAACGACTCCTCCAATACCCCAGACATCAAAAGAACAAATTATGCTAGAGGCTCAAATAATAATTTGGTTTCAAGAGACACTTATGATGTGCAAAAAACAAACAACCAAATAGACACAAATATTTTAACTTCTATTGGATGGGATATCGATGGAATGAATTACTTGCAACTTACTAACTTGCTAGTTAGGAAGACCGATAACAGATTAACTTTAAGTGAAGGCAAGAATGTTGAGGCTGATTTTTTTGCAAAAAGTACAAAATTTGAGTGGGTGGAGAGACAAATTAATTCCCTAACCCTCTCAGGAAATCATGATTTCAATTTTGGATTGTATATTGATTGGAGAATAGGGCATGCCGATGGGAAGCGAGTAGCCCCATTCGAAAGAGAATATTTCTATGAATGTGAAGAATCCTTCATTGAAAATTGTGGTGGAAAATATGAATTTTCACGTCGTTCTGATAGTAATTCAACACAATTTTCATGGCTTAATGATGATGCAACTGAGGTTGCCATAGATTTCACGTATCCTTTCCAATCTACATCTAATGAGCTGGAACTAAGGTTTGGTGTTAAGCAGTCCACTAAAGAACGACAAACTGATGTAAAAAGATACCGATTTTTACCAGATTTTGTGAATGGCTCATTGTTTTCTTCACAAGATTTTCGAAGACAAACCATTGATAAAATTATGGCTTCAGAAAATTTCAGACTAGATAGATCTGGATTAATTTTATTAGAAGAAACACTTAATACCGATAACTACGAAGGGAGTTTGACAATTGATGCAGCGTATATCTCTTTAGAAACAACATTAAATGATAACCTCGAAATCACTACTGGTTTTAGATCAGAAAATTCTGATATTGAGGTAACAACACAAACTTACTTTGGGGGATTAAATTCAGCTGTATCAGCCGACGAGCTTAATAAAGTATTGCCTGCTTTAACTGCAACCTACAGCTTTAACGATAGTATGCAGCTGAGGTTTGGCTATAGTGAAACATTATCAAGACCACAATTTAGAGAAATGAGCCCCGTTCTTTATGTCAATTTTGATACTGACAGGCTCGAAAGAGGCTTCCTTGGCTTAAAATCTTCTGAGATAACTAATTTGGACTTACGTTACGAATGGTATTTTGGGTTCAATGAATCTTTAACTCTGTCATTTTTCAACAAAGATTTTATAAACCCAATTGAACAAGTTCTTGAAGCAGCAGCAACTAGCGATTATGTGAGTTACCGTAATGCACAGTCAGCAGAACTTAATGGTGTAGAGTTTGAGGTTGAAAAACAACTTGGAGAGCTAATAACTGGATATGATTTTTTTGTTAAGTTTAACTATACCCTGACAGAATCAAATGCAGTCACCAATCCAGAGTTCGTAGTTTTGTCTTCCTATGACGACAGACCTTTGGTGGGTCAGCCTGAGGATATTGTTAATTTTCAATTTGGATATTACGGCGCCAATGATACTCAGCTGAGCCTCAACTACAACGATGTTGGTGAAAGAATAAGAGAGCTTGGCACAGATGTCATTCCAAATGTTACCGAAGATCTACCACCATTGCTTGACTTAGTTTTTAGCAAGGAAATACAAGCCTGGGATGGCACATTAGATCTATCAATCAAATGGAGAAATATTCTTGAAGATCAGTACGAAGCGTTACAAGGCAGTGAAGTATTTGAATCTTATTCTTCTAGTTCTGCTATTTCATTTGGTTTGAAATATAGCTATTAAATGAAAAGTGTCTTATTTGTTTGTGTAGAAAATGCTTGTAGAAGTCAGCTGGCTGAAGCAATAAGCAATAGTTATTACGGCTATGCACTACAAGCATCCTCCGCTGGCTCAAGACCCGCTGACAGAGTTAACCCTAAAGCTATTTCATCTTTATTGCGCTTGGGATTAAGCATAGAGCCTAACCAGCCTAAAGATGTCAAAACTTATGAAAATGACCACTTTGACTATGTGGTAACGATGGGTTGCGGAGATAAGTGTCCTCATATCCCTGGAGCTATAGTATTTGATTGGCAAATACCAGATCCAAAGCATATGTCGGATAGTGATTTTGATGCAATAAGAGATTTGATTGATTTAAAAATTCAATCAGAGTTAATATCAGATGCTTAAACAATTGATAGCAGAATTATTTGGAACAGCTTTGCTTGTAAGTGTTGTGATCGGATCTGGCATTATGGCTGAACGACTCGCAGCTGGTAATGAGGCGGTCATGCTTTTAGCAAATAGTTTTGCTACTTTTCTTGGGTTGTTTTTCTTGATAACTATACTGGGCCGCATAAGTGCACAATTTAACCCGGTTGTCTCAATGGTTATGTTGCTTGAGAAAAAAATTTCTAATGCTCAATTCTTATTATTTAGCTTATTCCAGATCCTTGGTGCCTTGGTTGGGGTAGTTATGACAAATTTTATGTTTGACCTAGACCCCATTTCACTGGCTCAAAAATCAAGATATGGAGTAAATTTATGGGTTTCTGAAATCATAGCTACTGCAATGTTAATTATTGTGATTCTCTCTTCTCCTCCAAAAAAAGTTGCAATTATGGTTGCGTCATTTATTGGCGCTGCCTATTGGTTCACCTCTTCAACATCCTTTGCCAATCCTGCAGTTACGTTTGGAAGAATGTTTTCAGATACTTTTACAGGCATTTATGCTTTTGATGCTCTTTATTTCATGCTTGCACAAATACTTGGTGCAATTTTAGGTTTATTTTTTTACCGTTATCTCTGGAAATAATCTAATCTACTTTCCCAGGACCATAAAGTACCCTTCCGGGTTTTGAAAGATTGTGAACTCCATCACTTACAACAATTTGTCCATTTACTATCACATACTCAACTCCTGTTGAATATTGGTGGGGAGCTTGAAAGGTTGCATTATCAGAAATCTTCTCAGGGTTAAAAATAGTAATGTCAGCATAATAACCTTCTTTAATTAATCCTCTTTTATTGAGTGATATGATTTTGGCAGGCAGGGAAGTCATTTTTCTAATAGCCTCTTCTAGACTTATGACATTGCTTTCTCTTACATATTTGCCAAGAACTCTCGGAAAGGTGCCATAGGATCTTGGATGTGGTCTGCTTTCGCCAAAAGGCATTAGTGGTCCATCTGAAGCAATAGCAGCATTCGGATGTTGCATAATAAATTTAACATCATCATCACTGATCGCATGAAATACTGCTCGTGCATAACCACCTTCAATAATTTCAAAGACCGTCTCTGCAGCATTTTCAGGTGTGGCTTCTAGACCTTTTGCAATTGTTATTTCAGCAAGATTTTTGCCTTCAAGAGAGGTGTCCCATTTGGCTTCAGAAATCACTACATTTTTTGGATTTCCCCCACCACGATCGAAAAGTATTTTTCTTATAACCTCCTCTTTGATCTGATTACGTGTTTGTTGATTATTTAGTCGATCTAACAAAGCTTTTCTTCCTCCAGCTTGGGCCCATTGAGGTATTAAAGCCGTAATACTGGTTTGGGATGCGGTATAAGGATATTGATCAAGATAGACTATATGACCATTTTTATTTGCCTCATCAACCAATGCTAATGTCTTAGATGACATACCCCAATTTTCTTTGCCTATAACTTTATGATGAGTGATATGAGCTGGCAAATTGCCAGCAATCCCTATATCAATTGTTTCAGTGACAGAATCTAGAATCTTATCGGCTTCATCACGCATATGAGATATATAAATTCCACCGCTCGAACCTACAATCTTTGCAAGTTCGATTATTTCTTCCTTAGAGCTAAAATTTCCAGGCACATAAAATAAACCTGATGAGAGACCTAGAGCCCCCTCATCCATTGCCTCTTGAGTTAACCGTTTCATTTTCTCTAACTCAGCATCTGTTGGTAGTCTATTTTCTAAACCCATAACTGCTTCCCTTATGGTGCCCTGACCAATAAAAACAGCCCAATTTGGCGTTATACCGGTTTGTTCAATTTTTTGATAATGTTCTCCAATAGGAAAAGGTGAGCTACCATCATTTCCATCAGTTAAAGTAGTAACACCTTGATAAATGAATGCTTCTGCAGTGGGAACTTCAAAAATACCACGCACTGCATGGGTATGGACATCTATGAAACCAGGAGCAACTATTAAATTGCTAACATCTATATTTTCTTTTGCTTGAAAATTTTTTAACTCACCAATACTTACTATTTTGTCATCTTTGATACCAATATCAGTTTGATACTTAGGGCTGCCACTGCCATCAATAATTACTCCATTTCTAATAATCAAGTCATATTCAGGTTGATCTGAACATGATGAAACAATTATAAAAATAGCGAAAAGTAAGATTTTTTTCATTGGCCTAATTTTTTAAGTTTAATGTAAGATAGAGTCATTGGGGTAATATCTATGAGACATTTTTTTATAACATTTTTTATTTTTTTATTATGTGAATTCCTAGCGTCAGAGGATTTTAAATACAACCAAATTGGTAAAGCACAAAAAGATCCTTGGAGTTTGGCATTTATAGATGAGGACAGATTTTTATTATCTGATTTATCGGGTGAGTTATCGGTTATCTCATTATCATCTGGAGAAAAGCTTTACAACTTAAAAGGTGTACCTGAGGTCGCTTATGGTAGTCAAGGCGGGCTGTCAGATGTAAAAGTTGATCCAGATTTTGCTAACAACAGTTACGTTTATTTAACATACTCAGCTAAGGATGCTGATCAGAATAATGCAGTCACCTTATTTGTTGGTAAAGGCGAATTAGTTGATGATGAGTTAAGAAATTTCACTGTAATTTTTAAAGCAATTGCTCCAAGAAGAGTGCCAGTTCATATGGGGGCAAAGATGGCATTTCTTTCAGATTCGACACTGTTAGTTACAAGTGGTGATGCTTATGATAAAAGAGAGAAGGCTCAGACCTTAGATAATCACTACGGCAAAATTATACGTATAAACCTCGATGGCAGCGTACCAGAAGATAACCCATTTATCGGGCAAGAGGGAGCTTTACCAGAGATTTACAGTTATGGTCACAGAAATATGCAGGGTTTATTGGTTTTGTCTGATGGGACGATAATCGAGCACGAGCATGGCCCCAGAGGTGGCGATGAATTAAACATTATTGAGCCGGGGAAAAACTATGGATGGCCAGCTATTTGCTATTGCATTGACTATTCAGGCGCATCAATAACACCTTTCACAGAAAAAGAGGGCATGGAACAACCGCTAAAATATTGGCGCCCATCAATTGCCCCTTCAGGGTTTATTTTTTATAACAGTGATTACTTTCCTGAATGGAATGGACATTTTTTTGTTTCAGCTTTAGCTGCAAAAGATGTAAGAAAACTTAACATTCAGGGTAATCTGGTTAAAGAGGAAATCTTATTCTCTGATTTAGAAGCCAGAATTAGAAATATTTACCAAACTCCCAAAGGATCACTCCTTTTGCTAGTTGATGGCCCTGATGGCAGATTAATTGAAGTAACCAAACAGTGAAGTTTCTAAGGTACCCAATTTTTTTGATTACTGCAGCCGCTGTTGCTGTTGCTTTGGTTACGCCAATTACATCTATTTCTAATCTCCTTTGGTTAGGGGCATCAGGCATGGAGCCAAATTTATTTATCTGGTTAAAAGTAATTCTTTTTGACCTCTTTTCATTAGGGCTTCCTTTAGTAATTGTCTTTTCGATAGGTTTTGCTATTGCTTTTATAGTTGCTGGCTTAATAGCTAAAGTTATAAAAGTAAATTCCCCTCATCTTTATGGCCTAGCAGGCGCTACTGCAATAGGTATGGCGCTTTATTTAATGGTTGAGTTGCTTTTTCAGACCCAACTCCTTGGTGGCAATAGAACTTTGATTGGTTCTTTGTTTCATGTGGTTGCTGGTTATATTGGAGGCTTAAGTTACTATAGTTTTATGCAAAAAGATTTCACTATTAAGAGCATCATACGCTTCTTAGCAGCTATACCCTTGGCATTAATTTTAGTGACAACATTTAATTGGATTTTTGATCCCGCAACTGCCGCTGAAGGGTTTGGTTTCACCTTCAGTGAGATTTCTGATTTAGGAAGAAATACCTTGATTAGAGACATGACAGCTTTTTTTATGGCAAACGCTATTTTCTATCTTCTGGGTATTTTTACACTCAACCATACTTGGTTTTATGCATCTGGCACAATTTATGGTTCGGCTTTTATTTTTAATTTAATGGCAATAAATTTTTATAATACCAGCCAAAACCCTGCCTTAATTTTTGAAGCTGTATTTACCATATGGTCATTTGGTTTAGGGTTTTGGTTAAAAAACAAATCATTTTAAAGATTGATCACTTTTTTCTTTAAAGAGATTGCTGTTAATCATATAATGTCTTCTCTTCGGGTCTGTAGCTCAGCTGGTTAGAGCGCACCCCTGATAAGGGTGAGGTCGGAGGTTCAAGTCCTCCCAGACCCACCATTCATTTCTCATTTAAGTTATCTATAATTAAAAGGTGAATAAGTACTGGCAGGAAAACTTAAAGATTATTTCAATTCTGCTTTCAGTGTGGTTTATTGTTTCTTTTGGTTTTGGCATTCTATTTTCTGACTTTTTAGACCAGTTTAGGTTTGGTGGTTTTAAATTAGGTTTTTGGTTTGCGCAGCAAGGCAGCATCTTCTTTTTTGTTATTCTGATTTTCATTTATGTGCATCTACTCAATAAGCTCGATGATAAATATAAAAAGGATAAAGAGTGAGCACCCAGTTATTAACTTATCTATTTGTAGGCATTACCTTTGCACTTTACATAGGAATAGCTTTCTGGAGTAAGGCCAAAGATACTGGTGATTTCTATGTCGCTGGTAAGGGAGTGCATCCCGTTGCCAACGGAATGGCAACAGCAGCTGATTGGATGTCTGCTGCATCTTTCATCTCTATTGCTGGCATTATTGCTTTTTCAGGTCGCGATGGTTCTGTCTACTTAATGGGTTGGACGGGCGGCTATGTTTTATTAGCTTTATTGTTGGCACCTTATCTTAGAAAATTTGGGAAATATACAGTACCTGAATTCATAGGCACAAGATATTATTCCGATGTGGCACGTGTGGTAGCAGTTTTGTGTCTTATCTTTATTTCATTTACATACATTGCTGGCCAAATGCGAGGTGTTGGCATTGTTTTCTCAAGGTTTCTTGAAGTTGATATTAATCTTGGTGTTGTAATTGGTATGTTCATAGTTTTTTTCTATGCCGTTATGGGAGGTATGAAAGGAATTACTTATACACAAGTGGCTCAATACTGCGTTTTGATATTTGCCTACTTAGTTCCAGCAATCTTTATCTCAATTCTCGTTACAGGCAATCCAGTTCCACAGCTTGGCTTTGGAGACACCCTAGCAGGAAGCTCTGAATATTTGCTTGATAAGTTAGATAGAATTACTACAGATTTGGGTTTTGTGCCCTATACAGAAAATACTAAAAGCACTCTTGATATATTTTGTATCACAGCAGCTTTAATGTTTGGCACAGCTGGGTTGCCACATGTAATAGTTCGTTTCTTCACCGTACCTAAGGTTAAAGATGCTCGCAAGTCCGTGGGCTATGCATTGGTATTTATAGCATTACTATTTACAACTGCACCTGCTGTTGGAGCGTTTGCAAGAGTCAACCTGACAGACTCATTGCAAGACACTAAATACGTTGATGCTCCAGAATGGTTTAGAAATTGGGAAAATATTGGTCTTATAGCTTGGAAAGACAAGAATGAAGATGGATCAATTCAGTATTCTGCTGGCAATGCTTTCGAGGGAGTAAAAATTAATTTTTCCGAAGAGCGAGGTGAACATGGGGAAAGGGTGGTTATTAATGAAAGCAACTACACAAACCAAAATGAGTTGTATATTGACCGAGATATTATGGTTTTAGCGAATCCAGAAATTGCCAGCCTGCCACCCTGGGTGTTTGCTTTAGTTGCTGCGGGAGCATTGGCTGCCGCACTTTCAACTGCAGCGGGTCTGTTATTGGTTATATCTTCATCAATTTCTCACGATTTAATGAAAAATACATTTCGACCGAATATCACAGAAAAACAAGAATTATTGTATGCAAGGATGGCTGCTACAGTTGCAATAGTTATAGCCGGCTACTTTGGCATTAATCCACCGGGGTTTGTGGCTCAAGTGGTGGCTTTAGCATTTGGCCTTGCTGCTTCAACTATATTTCCTGCCTTGCTAATGGGCATATTTTATAAGCCAGCAAATAAAGAGGGGGTAATTGTAGGGATGATAATAGGTCTAGTTGCAACATTGACATACATTATTTATTTCAAATTTATTGCTCCAGAGTTGAACGTTGCATCTCATTGGTTTTTAGGTATTTCACCAGAGGGGTTTGGTGTTATAGGTATGTTAATTAACTTTATTATTATCTTGGGATCATCTTTCTTTTTCTCAAAACCACCGATTCGTGTCGATGAAATGGTTGAAGATATTAGAAGACCATAAATATTTGTGAACTTTTCTTAAATTTTGTACTCTGAAATATTAAGGGGAAA
>JAYPTH010000006.1:0-2840 GCA_038133485.1 Gammaproteobacteria bacterium
ACAATACAGAAGCTGTTCACTTAAAGAAGGTGCTTCTCATGAAGCTGTAAGAGAGTTATATGATCGAGCTGCTGAAAGATGGTCTGAAGATGGTCTAAAGGGCGGTGGTAGATTGTTCTATCAACAATTTGGAAGCCAACAGCATGATTGGAATAACTATACCCAAGTTGTGTCGCCTGGTTCATTTGCTAATGAAGCTACAAACCGCGCATTACTTGATGAACTAGATTACTCAGATATTAATGGAGAATGGTCAGAAATGGTTGATTGCACACCATATGTAGTTTATGCAGGAACCTATCTTACAAATCCAATTGATTGATTAATATAATTTACAAGAAGGGTGGCTAATGCCACCCTTTTTTTGAGTTATACTTTTTCTTATGAAAAAAGGATTTCTATATACATTTCTCGTCTTAATACTTGTTAATTGTTCAGGACAACCAACTAACGTTACAGAACAAGATGCTAAAGATTTTTTAGCTGAATATGAAAGAGCTGCTGTCACAGAGGGGCCAGTCGTCTCCTCAGCCTCTTGGATCTCATCAAATTTTATTACTTATGACTCACAAGTTGTAATTGCTGACTATTCCAAAAGATATACCTTAAAAGCTTTAGAAGAAGCTAGAACAGCTGCCAGCTTTGATGATTTAAACTTAGATCCCACTGATAGAAGAGCTTTAAACCTTATAAAGAGTGGTTTTGTTATGCCGCCGCCATTAAATGAAGATCTTGCCGGAGAATTATCAACCATAATGAGTGAGCTCGAGGCGATGTATGGCTCAGGAACACATTGTTTTACTGAAGATGAATGTTATGACCTAGAGGCTTTTGAAAACATCATAGACAACTCTAGAGACAATGAAGAATTACTAAAAGCATGGAATGGCTGGCGAGAAATAGGTAAACCAATGAAGGACATGTATCTTCGAATGGTAGATATCGGCAATCAAGGTGCTCAGGATCTTGGTTATGACGGCTTATCAGATTTATGGTTCAGCAAATACGATATGCCAAGAGAAGAATTTGCAGAAACTGTTGATAGAGTATACGAAGATCTAAAACCATTATATGAAGCACTGCAATGCCATGTCAGAGCAGAGCTGAATACTTTCTATGGCGATGATGTTGTGCCTAATGAAGGCTCAATCCCAGCGCATTTACTAGGCAATATGTGGGCTCAATCTTGGGCAAATGTTTACGATCTTGTCTATGATGAACCAGCTGATGCAGCCTCTATAGATCTTACACAAATAATAAATGACAAGGGCTTATCTGAAATTGAGATGGTTGAAATATCAGAAAACTTCTTTTTAAGCCTTGGCTTTGATAATTTGCCCGATACATTCTGGGAAAGATCTTTATTTGTTAAACCAGTTGATCATGGAGTAGTTTGCCATGCCAGCGCTTGGGATATTAATTCACAAACCCAAGACTTAAGAATCAAAATGTGTATTGAAAAAAATGCTGAGGATTTTTCAACAATTCATCATGAGTTAGGACATATATTTTATTACCAAGCATATGCAGACTTACCTGAGATTTTTCAAAGAGGTGCTAACGATGGCTTTCACGAGGCCGTAGGTGATTTACTAACACTTTCAATTACACCTAACTATCTCGAGCAAATTGGCTTTGTAACAAGTGCAGAAGCTGAACAAGCTAAGCAAGGCAGTATTGCATTTTTAATGAAGCAAGCACTGGATGGGGTTGTTGCCACACCTTGGACCCTAATGCTAGATAAATGGAGAATGGCTGTTTTTAATGGTGAGCTCACAGAAAGTGAACTTAACGATTATTGGTGGGAATTAAGAGAAAAATACCAAGGTGTCAAAGCACCAAACACTAGACCAGCAGATGCCTTTGATCCTGGTGCAAAATATCATATTCCTGGTAATACGCCATACACACGGTATTACCTAGCTAGAATCCTGCAATATCAATTTCATGAAGCTTTATGTGAGTCTATTGGCTTTGATGGACCATTGCATGAATGTTCAATATATGGCAATGAGCTAGCAGGTGAAAAACTTAGAGCAATGTTATCGCTTGGTCAAAGCAAACCATGGCAAGATGCGTTAGAAAGCATGATTGGCACACGAGAACTTAACGGTAAATCAATGCTAAATTATTACGCTCCTTTAAAAGAGTGGCTAGATAATAAGAATGAGGGAAGGGCTTGCGGTTGGTAATTACCGCAACTCCTCTTGCCCTAACTCAACAACTTTTTGATAGTTAGATTGGAAAATATTTAACATATCAATATTTTTATCTGTCATTGAGCTAGCGGTCAGCAGATATGCTTTAAATTTATTTGATAAATAAAAGTCTGTGTCGATGGAATAAGAGCCCACATCTTTATCACCATAAATAAATGAAGCATCATTTTTGTCAACAGACATGACACTTATGTAGGGATCAATATCCTTGCCAAAAGCTAAATAAAGATCATCAAGCGTTCTATTGTTGGCACTATTTCTTTCGTAATAATGGGTGAAAATACTCAACAAGGTCCTTCTTAAATCATTATTATCTATCAACTCTATTGATCCAGTTGAGATTAGTTGATTAAAGATGCCATTTTGCGGAAAAAAAGAAACACTCATTTTTTGGGTAATAAATAAATACTTTTCGGCAATTTCAGAATCTTCAAGATTCTTAGTTTTGTCAGCTAGGTCTAGAAGTATTTGAGAAATATAGACTTGCACGACATCTAGGTCTGAAATAATGTTTTTTAGCTGTGCTAGATCTTCTTGAGATGAGACTATTAATTCTTCAATTAGTGTATCTTTATAATCTTTCTTCTCATTGAGTTGTCTAATATCATCCAAGTAAAAGGA
>JAYPTH010000006.1:2940-5258 GCA_038133485.1 Gammaproteobacteria bacterium
GAAGAAGCTGAAACTCAGATAGAAAGAGGGTACGATGGCTGTGTGCTATATCGTCATGCTCAAGGAGCTCAAAGAGCCTTCTACCTAGCATGCTTTTTTCAAACAATGGATCAGCTCGCAGATATCTTAAGCAAGCCATCAGACTACAGCAATCAGAAACAACTTTTTGCAAGCCATACAGATCATATATTGGCTATGAATAGAAATGAGTTAGATGGGCCACCAAATTTTATAGTCTTTGCAAAATGGTTACCTGCACCTATGCTGTCATGGGCAGAGTGGACAGAAAGAATGACTAAAGTTGGTGATGCCTATAGCAAAGCTTTTGGTGGTTGTGATGGTTATGGTCATGCTTGGGGTCCTGAAATGGCTAACTATTTAGTTTGTGGCTTTGATAGTTGGAAAGATTTCGCAAAAAAAGCTGAAGCAACAACACCTTTATTAGCCGAGGCTAATCAAGGATATGACAGTATAGGAACAATCGGCCATTCTGACGACTTGCTTGTCAGAGTGTTCCCAGAAATTAAATCTGAATAAGGAGAAAACATGAGAATATTATTACTATTTTTTCTATCTTTTCTAACTTGGTCTGAAACCTCAGAGCAATATGTTGTAAGAAGCGAATTTATGTTTTGTAAACTAAATCAAGGCAATACTTATGATGATGTAGTAGCAGAACAGTTAAATTATGAACAATTCTTACTTGAAAAAGGGCTACAGTACAACAGGGCTAATTTTCTTCCTATTTGGGACAACAATGCAGAATTTGATTATGTGATGTGGGGAAACTGGCCTGATGGACAGGAACAGTATAAGGAGTGGGGTGCCTATCTAAACGACTATCCTGAATGGGCTAAAGATAACGGCCCAGCTACCTCTGCTGGAACATGTGGTAACTATATTTCAATGATAAATCATGCTGTTTTTCATATTAGAACTCCAGTTGAAGAGAGAGATGAGAGATCTTTTACTGATTGGAGATATTGCAAATTGAAAAAAACTGGAGATATTGCAAAGCTTAAGCAAGTATTTGCAGATATTGAACAGGCTGCACGTGACTTTGGTTCTGAGGAATATGGTATACATTTCTTTACTCCTTACCGTGGCTTTAGGGATGCAGAAGCTGACTGGGACTTCATAATGATGCATCACTGGTATAACGCAGAAGAAAGATCAAAAGGCGTTGCTCAGTGGCCTGAATGGCGTGATTATCTTGAAGAAACAGGGTTAATAAGAGAGAGGAATAAACATATTGACTCTTGTTCAGCTGCTGACACCTATCAAATGGACTGGGTTTTTAGCACAGTTGAGTAATTTTTTAATTAGCAAATAAAAAGAGGGACCTTAGGTCCCTCTTTGCTTTGTAAGCATTTAGTTAAGTCACTATTTGGCATGCCATCATAATTAGCACAACAAGTGATCCAAGCCATACTAAAGTTCTGACGTAATTAACTTTAAATAAGTAACAAACACCGTGAGCAACCCTTAAAATTAGCCACCAACAAGCCAACATTGACACATCTTTCTGCATGATCATAGCCAGCAAAACTAGTGCTAGATATGCAGGTAATGACTCCTTAAGGTTCTCTGCTGCTCGACCAGCTCGAAGCAACATTGCTGAACGATCAATATTTTCAGCCCTATCGGACAACATCCAATTAAAATTATGTAGGTTTAACGTCATTGGAATTAGCCAAATTTGGGCTAAAGCAAGTAACAAAGCATAAATAATATAGGATTCCATATTTCTCCCCTTATATGTTATTTTTATATTCTATATGAATATGTTGCAAAAAGTTTCCTTACCTCTGCTTACCTTTTTATTTGCATGGATAGGAGCACAATCAACCTTTAATACTGATTGGTCTTGGTATGAAAGCTTAAATAAAGCAGATTTGAACCCTCCTAGTTTTGTTTTTGGTATTGTCTGGCCTATTTTGTATACCTTTATGGCTGTAGTTAGTTTTTTAAATGCCAAATCTATTTTTAAAATATTTATTTTGCAATTAATGCTTAATGGTTCCTGGAGCTGGATATTCTTCGTTTTTCAATTGCCTGAATTAGCGCTAATCAATATTTTGATTCTAATTGGGCTTAATACTGAAATTCTAAAATTACTTAAAGAGCAGGGCGCTAAACTTAGCTTTGCCCTTTATGCGCCCTATGTAATATGGTTGTGTTTTGCGTGTTATTTAAACGCCTCTATTTCAATCTTGAACTAAGCAAGGAAAGAAGCTTTCTGCCTGATTTGGCATGAGATATCTACCATTAGGAAAATAAGATTTCATAACAGTTTGTGTGTCGGCTTGATTCTCAAC
>JAYPTH010000006.1:5358-62880 GCA_038133485.1 Gammaproteobacteria bacterium
AAAGATACTCCAGCTGTGGGCCCTAGATCATTGTCAGGCAAGTATATTCTATAAATAATTACTTGTTGTTTTGGACCATATTCTGGGACATGCAGTTTATTGCCAGAAGATGCTGAAGAAATTCTTCCAGTTTCACGTTTTGTTGTTGGAGCTTGATTAAGAACTTCAACAGAATAGGATCTAGCTTCGTTTAATCTACTATTGCCATCTAAATATGGATTGATAGCTCCTGCATTTGGAACAATCAAATAATCGGCTAGCGATTCGACTGGACGACCTCTTTGGTCATAGCTTATAAGTGACATGTAACGTGAATAAGGGAATTCGCCCTCAAGAAAAAATTTTGCATCTTTTGGGGTCGTGAAGGTTGCAGCCCAATAGAAAACATTGGAATCTGGGTAGGCTAAATTAATGTATGGATCACCACTATGTGGCCCTCTTAACCAAAAACAATCTCTTGGTCCGGGCACACCTTCAGCACTTAAATATATTTGGAAGGAAAGAAGAAGAAATATTAATTTTTTCATATGGCTTTTATTACTGACTTGATATTGCTCAGCAAATCAGGATTTCTTTTAAATGATTTTATATTCTCATCTACTTTATTCCAAGGATGGGCAGATTCACTAAAATAGCTAGATTCAACCTCTACCCAGCTTGAATCAACTAGTGTTCCAGCCTTAACAAACAACATCAATGGAATCTCCTTGGCATAACTCAATACACCTGAGCCACAATTTGCACAAAATCCACGTCTTATGTGCATACCTGATGAACCTTTGGATTCAAAATACTTAAGCTCTCCCTCAATGGTGATTGATTTTTTAGGTACATAAATAATGGTTGCCTTGCCAGACCCAGTCGATCTCTGGCAATCCTTACAATGACAATGATGAGCAGAGATTACCTTTTCCCTAGGAAAGGAATAAGAAATCTTTTTACACTGACAATGACCAGTTTCCATTACTTTCTGTAATCAAGTGGTGGCTTTCTATCCCCTAATAATGCCTTATATTGATGATCACCAATGCGCTCTTTGTGTTCTGCCCAAGCAGCGGTAATTAAATCTGGATTTTTAAATAATTCGATTGCGGAGTTTGCTAGTGCTTTGGCAGCTAAGTTAGCACCTTTTGTACCAATAGAAGTGCCACCAGCTGCAACTGCTTGCCAGGAGTGAGAAGATGTTCCTGGTACCCATGTGGCCACTCTAACACCAGATGTGGGCACTTTCCAAGAAACATCACCAACATCAGTTGATCCTTTTCCTGACGAAAGTCTGAGTGGCTTTACATTTTCTTGGTCGCCTAATGGTCTATCAGGATTAACTAGTGTGTTGTAGAGCTCTGCAGCAAATGCTTCTTCCTGGGCATTGTAAGTTATACCACCTAATGCTCTTAATTCCTTGTCAATCATTGTTGATAGTGTGGTATTGGGTAGGAGAGGGTAGTTTCCATGCATCACTTCATACGTCATCTGAGTGTCTGTGCCAATGGCAGCCCCTTCAGCTGTTTTAACAACTCTTTCAAATAACTCCTCTACACCATCTCTTTTAGGGTGTCGAACGTAATAGTAAACTTCCGCATCTTCAGGTACCACATTGGGTGCAAGGCCCCCCTTTGTGATCACATAATGAATTCTTGCTTCTTCATCCATATGTTCACGCATCATATTAACCATCATATTCATAGCTTCTACGCCATCAAGCGCTGACCGGCCATTTTGGGGTGAACCAGCAGCGTGCGCTGAAATGCCTTTAAATTTAAATCTTGCTGACTTATTACCATTGGAACTTGAGTAATGAGCTCGATTTGAATCATCTGGATGCCAGTGCAAAATTACGTCAACATCATCAAAATACCCATCTCTAGCTATATAAACTTTTCCACTGCCGCCTTCTTCAGCTGGAGTGCCATAAAGTCTAATTTTCCCCTTTAACTTATTGGTTTTTAAAACTTCTTTAATTGCTACAGCTGCATGTACTGAACCAGCCCCAAATAGATGATGCCCACAAGCATGTCCTGCATCTCCACCTAGTGACTCTCTGTATGGATTATTAGATTGTGACAATCCTGGTAATGCATCAAATTCTGCAAGAATTCCTATAATCGGACCTTCAGTGCCATATTCAGCCATAAATGCTGTTGGAATATTTGCAATTTGATCCTTAATTGTAAATCCCTCATCTTTAAGAATACTTTTTATCGCTTCTGCACTTTTTGTTTCTAGATAACCCATTTCGGCATAGCTCCATAGATCCATGGCTAATTGGTTATATTTGTCTTTGGTCTTTTCTATGTAATCACTAGTATCAGCTAAAATAGAAAAAGATATAAAAAAAAGAAAAAATCTCATTTTGCCCCCTTGTTTAACTATATTAAGCTATTTTTTTGTAGGAGTGAGAGTAACTTTAACGTCTTTAAGCAAAAGAGCTGCAATACTAAGAAGCAATATGGATCCTGCTTCAAAAATTAATTGCTCTGGCACAGAATCTTTACCCTGTAAAACAATCAATCTTGCCAAAGCAGTAATGCCAATAAAAAGGGGGTAGATTACGGGTAAAACATGGCTTCTAAAATAAATAGCAACCATCCCTAAAACTTCGGCATATATAAACATTAAAAGAAGATCTGCAAGATCAATGCTACCTTTTGAATAGATCTCAACAAGCTCAAATCCTACAGCTCCTATAGTCATAAAAGCAATCAAGCTTAAAATTAAGTCTTCCAACTGTTCAAACAATTTGCTCATTCTGCTCATAGGGAGTTATTTAGGGTTAATTCTAGAAAAATCTAGTTTTTGCTGTGTGGAGGTAGTTTTGCTTCAACAAACCACTCATGTTTTCTTTTTGCAGGATTAAACTTTTTAATTCTAAGTTTTTCGTTTTCCTGTATAAATTTTTTGGTTTTAATAACTGTATAGTGATAGGTGTGGCTATCTCGTGTCTCGCCCTCAGGTATTAAATATACTTTCTGTTGTTTGTTAGCTGCCATAAAACTGGCATTTTACATTAAATTTAACCATTAACAAGCAATCAGCTCTTAAAAGTTTTTTTTATTGAGTTGTGATAATAAGGTTGTTAAATTAAGCAAGTGAAATTTAAAACTATTAATTCCGATAAAAGTGGTGCCCCTTATTCAGATGCCGTTGAATTTGATAATTTAATTCAATTTTCTGGCATATTGGGAATGAATGAAAATGGACTGGTCTCGGGTGGAGTTGTTGCTGAAGTTGACCAAATATTTAAAAACTTAAAGGCTAATCTTGCTTATTACAATCTTGATTTTTCAAACGTAGTTAAATGCCTAGTGCTACTAAAAAGCATTGATGATTACGATGTCTTTAATGAAGCCTATCTCAAGCACTTTTCTAAACCTTACCCAACTAGGAGCTGTTTTGCTGTTCGCGATTTGCCAAAGGGCGGCAACGTTGAGATTGAATTCGTCGCACATAAATGAATAAAACTTACTTAAATGCATATCACAAGGATGCTGGTGGTAGCTTAGTAGATTTTTCCGGCTGGGAAATGCCCATCAACTATGGTTCACAAATCAATGAACACAATGAAGTGCGCACCAATGCAGGTGTATTTGATGTCTCACATATGGCCGTCTTTAATTTATCTGGCCCACAACAAGTAGATTTTCTTAAATCATTGCTTCCCAATGATGTCAGCAAGATTTTGCATAGCAAAAGGGCGTTATATTCTCCTCTATTGAACGAGGAGGGCTTGATTCTAGACGACCTGATTGTTTATCACTTAGGGGGTAATAACTTTAAGATAATTTCCAATTGTGCTACTAGAGAGCAGAACGATGCCTGGTTCTGCCAAAGAAGTAGCTCCTTCGATTGCGAAGTGGAACTGCAAAAAAATTCTTCAATAATTGCCTTGCAAGGACCTAATTCTAAGAAACTTATTCAAGAAATTTTTCCTGGCTTAGAGCTAAAAACATTTCATCTTGAACAATTTGAAAACATTATGGTTGCAACAACTGGTTACACTGGTGAACAAGGATACGAAATCATTTCCAATGAAGCAGATGGTCTAATAATCTGGAACAAGTTGATCGCTCTTGGCGTTCAGCCTATCGGACTAGCAGCCAGAGATACCTTACGACTTGAGGCTGGTTTAAACCTTTATGGCTCGGACATGACAAGTGCCAATCATCCATATGAATCAAATTTGAGCTGGACCATTGACTTAACCGATGAGTCAAGAAATTTTATTGGCAAAGAAAAACTAATAACTTACAAAGATTCACAATCAACTTTGCATGGCTTCTATACAGAGGAACGAGGAGTGTTAAGGTCTGGCACCACAATTTCATACGATGGTGGAAGTGGCGTTATCACCAGTGGAACCTGGAGCCCTACCTTTAAAAAAAATATTGGGTTCTGTCGTCTTGACACCCAAAATCCAAAAAATGGATTTGCGATGCTCAGAGAAAGGCAAATAATTTTAAATTTTTGTAAGACAAATTTTTTAAAATATTTAAAATAACATCATGGCCAATATCCCTGAAAATTTAAAATATCTTGAGTCCCACGAATGGGCGAAAATTGAAGATGATGGTACCGTTACAGTAGGAATTTCTGATCATGCTCAAGAGCTCTTGGGTGATATAGTTTTTGTTGAACTGCCACAGGTAGGTAGCTCAGTTGCGAAGCAAGCAGATGTTGCTGTTGTTGAATCTGTAAAAGCTGCATCGGATGTTTATTCTCCAGTAAGTGGTGAAATTATTGCAACCAATGAAAATCTTGAAAATGCTCCTGAAACAGTAAACTCTTCGCCCTACGATGATGGGTGGTTCTTTAAAATAAAACCAACAAATATTGAAGAGGTTTCCGATTTACTTGACGCAGAAGCTTACAAACAACTAAGCGAGTAAATCATTTGATATGTCGAATCGTCCAGAAGATTTTTCAGATAGACATATAGGCATAACCGATGCCGATATTGCAAGTATGCTTGCGGAGTTAAAATTTCAGAATCTTGAAGATTTTCTACAATCCATTGTTCCTGACAGTATTTTAAACAAAAGTAGTCTTAACCTTCCTCAGGCACTCTCTGAAAGTCAAGCCATAAAAAAACTAAAAGGAATATCGAAGAAAAATAAAGTCTATAAATCTTTTATTGGCTCAGGTTTTTACAACTGCAATGTTCCAAATGTCATTAAAAGGAATGTCTTTGAGAACCCCGGTTGGTACACATCCTACACACCATATCAGCCTGAAATAGCTCAAGGTAGGCTCGAAGCATTGATGAATTATCAAACCATGATTAGTGACTTAACAGGAATGGATGTCTCAAACGCATCTTTACTGGATGAGCCAACTGCTGCGGCAGAGGCCATGATGCTAGCAAAAAGGGTGTCCAAGAATAAATCAAATGTTTTCTTTGTTCATAGTAATGTTTTTCCGCAAACCCTTAACATTCTTCGTTCAAGAGCCAAACCACTTGGGGTGGAAATTGAAATCGGTACCGAACCAAATAATTTAAAGGATTACTTTGGATCTTACATACAATTTCCTGCTGCCGATGGATCAATCGTTAATCCCTCAAGTCACATTGATCAAATTCAATCAAAGGGCGGTTTGGCAATCGTTGGTACAGATTTGCTTGCCTCCGTATTGATTAAACCAGCAGGCGAATATGGTGCTGACATTGTTGTTGGTTCAGCACAAAGGTTTGGCATACCTATGGGCTATGGAGGCCCTCATGCAGGATTTATTGCTGTAAAAGATCAATACAAAAGATCCCTGCCTGGAAGATTGATCGGTTTAACTGTAGATCAGCAAGGCAGACCTTGTTATCGCTTGGCTCTACAAACGCGAGAGCAGCATATAAGAAGAGAAAAAGCCACCAGCAATATATGTACTGCGCAAGCTTTGCTTGCCATTATGTCAGGATTCTATGCAATTTATCACGGTCCAGAGGGCTTAAGAAAAATTGCTTCTCGAGTAAATGCACTAACAAAACAAATTGCCTCTGACTTCAGCGGTTCTGGATTCAATGTACTAAATGAAATGTACTTTGATACGTTAACAATAGAAGTTGCCAATGCAGATGAAATCCATGAAAAATCCGAAGCTGCCAAACTTAACTTTGCAAAGGTTAATGATAAGCACATCAGGCTTAGTTTTGATGAAACTACTTCAGAAGAAGATTTAGCTAGGATTAGAGAAATATTTAACTTAAATACCACTGAAACAATAGACAAAGACAGCTGGGATTCAGGTTTAAACCGGTCCACGAGTTTCCTAAATCATGAAGTCTTTAACTCCTATCACACAGAAACTGAACTTCTAAGATATATAAGACGATTGTGCGATAAAGACATAGCTCTTGACCGCTCTATGATACCGCTTGGATCCTGCACCATGAAATTGAATGCAACCTCTGAAATGATTCCTGTAGGTTGGAATGGTTTTGCTAATATCCATCCTCATGCTCCAAAGGATCAAGTCAAAGGCTATCAAGAGCTAATTGAAAATCTTGAAGATTGGTTGTGCCAATTAACTGGGTACACAGCAATATCTCTACAGCCCAATGCGGGATCTCAAGGCGAATATGCCGGTCTTTTAGCCATAGATAGCTACCACAAAGCCAATGGAGGCGATCACAGAAACATTTGCTTAATACCAGAATCGGCACATGGCACAAACCCAGCATCAGCTCAAATGGTTGGTTACGATGTCGTGGTTATTAATTGTGATGACAATGGGGATATAGACCTACAAGATTTAAGAGAAAAAATAGATGAATACAGTAATTCTATAGCTGCGATGATGATTACTTACCCATCTACTCATGGCGTATTTGAGGAGGAAGTAAAAACCGTTTGTGAACTCATTCATTCGGTTGGAGCCTTTGTCTACATAGACGGTGCAAACTTTAACGCTATGGTTGGTATTTGCTATCCAGGTCAGTTTGGTGGCGATGTGTCACATTTAAATTTACATAAAACATTTTGTATACCTCATGGTGGAGGCGGTCCAGGTGTCGGCCCTATTGGAGTTGTGGATGCTTTAGCAAAGTATCTTCCTAATGATCCTCTGGCACTTGAGGATAATGAATATGCGGTATCAGGTTCGCAATTTGGCAGTGCAAGCATTCTCCCTATTAGTTGGATGTACATTGCCATGATGGGCGAGGAATCACTTAGAAAAGCCACTTCAGTGGCCATTCTTAATACCAACTATATCGCTCATCGCTTGGCAAAACATTACGACATCTTGTACAAAGGTAAAAATGGTCTTGTAGCGCATGAATGTATCTTAGATGTGAGGCCTTTTAAAGAATTTGGCATTGAAGCAGAAGACATAGCCAAAAGATTAATTGATTATGGCTTTCATGCTCCAACCATGTCATGGCCTGTAGCAGGCACATTGATGGTCGAACCAACTGAGAGCGAATCTAAAGTTGAGTTGGACAGATTTTGTGAAGCAATGATAAGCATTAAACAGGAAATTCTCGAAGTTAAAGAGGGTAAAGCCTCTAAAGAGCAAAATGTACTCAAAAACGCTCCCCATGCCGTTGATACTCTAGTTTCTGACTGGAATTATCCATATTCTAAGGAAAAAGCCTTTTATCCAACTCAATCAACTAAAGAAAGAAAGTACTGGCCTCCGATTGGCAGGGTTGATAATGTCTATGGTGATAGGAACTTGGTCTGCACCTGTCCTAGCATCAAAGACTTTAAATAATTCCTATTTGACACTTAATCTGCTATCATTCCACCCCAATTTATGGAAGATAAGTTCGCAATAGCAAAAAACTGGCTCCCCAGATACACCGGCATGCAGCCCGATGAATTTGGTGATTACATTCTTTTGACAAATTTTAAAGATTACCTCACATCATTTTGTGAGAAATTTGATCTTGAGCCAAAAGGGCTTGATAAGCCAATGCCTAGTGCCACTAATAAAGATGGTTTATCAATTATTAACTTTGGTATTGGTTCGCCCAATGCAGCCTTAGTGATGGATTTACTCTATGCAAGAAATCCAAAAGGTGTGCTGTTCCTTGGTAAATGTGGTGGTTTAAAAGATACTTCTGAAATAGGCAACTTCATCTTACCTATTGCTGCTATCAGAGGAGAGGGTACATCAAATGATTATTTCCCTAGAGAGGTGCCTGCACTACCTTCTTTTAAACTGCATAAATTTGTTTCTGATAAAATCATCGAGTCAAATTGCGATTACCGAACTGGTGTAATCTACACCACCAATAGACGACTCTGGGAACACGATAAACAATTTATGAAAAAATTGAAAAAGACTACCGCTATCGGTATTGATATGGAAGTAGCAACTATCTTTATCGCTGGACACTACAACGAGATTGCCCGTGGGGCTTTGCTCCTTGTATCTGATGTACCAACAACACCTGACGGTGTTAAAACCGAAGAATCGGATAAAAAAGTAACTACAGAATGGTCAAAAAAACATCTTGAAATTGGCATCAATGCCATGACCGATATCGGTAAGCGCGGCGAGAAAATTAAACACTTCAGGTATTAACTTTACATTCCTTTGTTAAACAGATACTTTTAAAGATATCAATCGAATGCATGTTTGATTGTGGGGGAAGATGTTAAAAAAAATTGCTTTAACTCTCTTAGTTTTATTACTCTTAGCAGCAGGCTATGTTGCAGTTACTTTTGTTATTCCCGTTCAGAATGCCGCAGCACAATTTGGTATTGAAGCAACTACTAAAGATTTTAAAATTCAAGATAATAGTAGAGTTAACATCCCAGAACCTCAAACCTCAAGAACCCAATCAAAACTAAATAATAAGCAATTGTATTGGGGTGAACTTCATCTACACACCAAGGAAAGTTTTGACTCAAGTCTTTTTGGTAATACTTTTGGAATAGAAGATGCTTATAAATTTGCCAAGGGCCAACAACTAACTCTTGAAAGTGGGGAAACAATGCAGCTTACAAGACCTTTGGATTTTGTTGCTATCACCGATCATGCCGAGGGGTTTGGAACGGTTACTCACTGCCAAGATCCTGATTTAGGAGTGCTAGAAAAGTTTTCTTGCTGGCTAGCTACCATGCCTAATCCGGCAATATATCAATTTATTGTGGGTGCTGCTCGAGGTGAAGAAGTGCTTGGTGATCCATCAAAACCTGCTGGAGTTTATCAGCGAACTCAACGCGAAAAGCTCAACCAATCTTTTCCTTTAAGCTGTCGATTTGGCAATAATGCCTCTGAGCGATGCTTTCAGAATACTTATAATGACTGGGCTAGATATGTCCAATTAGCTAATAAATATAACGAACCTGGTGTACTTACAACTCTGATAGCTTATGAATTCTCTCCAGCACTTCCCAATAGAGGGAAGCACCATAGAAATATCATATTCAGATCAGGTAATGTCCCAGATCGAGCCATTTCTAGCTTTGATGTCTCTAATGCTATAGATTTATGGACCGGTTTAGAGGAGTCTTGTTTAGCCGATTGCCAGTTTTTAACAATACCGCACAATCTTAATAAAACATGGGGCTTAATCTATTCACGTTACACTTGGGATGGTGGTGAATTTAACGAGGCTGGCTGGTCTTTAAGAAATAAATACGAACCTCTAGCTGAGATGTATCAGATAAAAGGTGCATCTGAATGTGCCTTGGGTGTTGGTGCCACTGATGAGGAATGTGCCTTTGAACAAATTTTTGCCCCATGCATTGCTGGGGCAACAACCAATTGTGCATTTCAAACTTCATTTGCTCGACAAGGCCTTAAGATAGGTTTAGAACTCAATGAAGAGCTTGGCTTCAATCCATTAAAATTTGGTTTTATAGCTGCCTCCGATAGTCACAATTCAAATCCAGGCGATGTGGAGGAGTGGGATTTTGTTGGTTCTGCTGCCAATGTTATGAGCTCATCTATCAGACGAATTAAACCCGATCCAGCAAACACAGATCCACTTAACTCAACAATTAAATCAAATTCATCAGGCGGTTTGGCTGCAGTATGGGCAGAAGAAAATACCCGAGAATCAATCTTTGATGCTTTGGCCCGTAGAGAAACTTATGCCACCTCCGGTCCTAGAATGGTCGTTCGCTTTCTAGCTTCATTTAATGATAATGAACCGTTATCAGAGAAAAGCTTTATCGATGGAAATAATGCCAGTATTGTGCCCATGGGTTCAGTATTAAATGCCACTAATAACCAGCAATCACCGACATTTTTTGTCTGGGCATCAAAAGACTTGCTCGATGCACCTCTGCACAGCATTCAGATAATAAAAGGCTGGATTGATGAGACAGGGCAAACCCATGAAAGCGTAACTGATATTATATGTTCCGATGGTCTAACAGTTGATCCAGAGTCAGGACGTTGCCCTAATAATCAAGCTACAGTCAACCTTGAAACCTGTGAATATAGCAAAGAATCTGGTGCCAATGAACTTAAAACCCTGTGGCAAGACCCAAACTATTTACCCAATCAAAATGCTTTCTATTACGCTCGAGTTTTAATGAACCCTACTTGTAGATGGTCAACTTACGATGCTATTCGCTTAGGACGAACACCAGACCCCAGAGTGCCTGCAACAGTCCAGGAGAGGGCATGGACAAGTCCAATCTGGATAGAACACAATAAATAAGCCTAAATATGAAATATCTAGCGCACATTCTTATTCTAATTACTACACTGAGTTCATGTTCTGACATGACTTCAACTGCTAAAGAACGAGCAGAAACACAAGAATTCTTTAGAACAACCAACACCATTATCCCTGCCGATGATGAAATTATTGTTATCGATTCTGCACCAGAACCCAAAACTTATACCCCTAGCTTTAATAGAAGGGCATTTTTTGGTGACTTGCATGTCCATACAGAATACTCATTTGATGCCACATCCTTTGGTGTTACTGCTACTCCAGAAGAGGCCTATCGATATGCTCAGGGTCTGCCAATTATGCATCCTTCAGGATTCGAATTGCAGCTTCAACAGCCACTTGATTTTTACGCTGTTACAGATCATGCAGTCTTTTTAGGCTTGATTAAGGAGGCTGCTGATACCAGCACAGAATTCTCTAACTATGAAATATCACAAGCCTACCATGACATCAATGAAAATACAGATGGGGGGATTATAAGCATGTTCAGAAGACATCTAATTTATCGAGATTTCATTGCTGATGTAGTGGTTAGCTTAAGGAAGGGTTATTTCGATGACAAAGTAGTTAATGATGTAAGTAAATCAGCATGGCTCAATATTATCAAAGCAGCAGATGAAGCTTATCAACCAGGACAATTTACCACTTTTGTTGGGTATGAATTTACCTCATCAACTGCAATCAGAGAAAATTTACACAGGAATGTAATATTTAAAAACTCGAGCCTCTTGCCATCAATTCCATTTAGTCGCTTTAATAGTATTGATCCTGAAGGATTGTGGAATTGGATGGATAACTTACGATTGTCCGGCATTGAAAGTCTGGCCATCCCACACAACAGCAATGCCTCGAATGGAAATATGTTTTCATGGAATGATTACGCTGGAGATCCAATTGACTTCGATTATTCAAGCCAAAGAATACGCAATGAACCCTTGGTTGAGATTTCCCAAGTAAAAGGTACATCCGATACACATCCTTTGCTTTCGACTAAAGATGAGTGGGCAAATTTTGAAATTTATCCTCTTAGAACAGCAACACAACTGCCTAGCGAGCCTCCTGGAAGTTATGTCAGAGATGCTTTACAACGCGGACTGGTTTTAGATAAGCAAGGTCTTGGTAACCCTTTTAAGTTTGGGCTAATTGCGTCTTCAGATAATCACTTAGGTGCTCCATCCTATGATGAAGATAATTTCTTTGGCAACACCGGTATTTTTGATGATACGCCAGAAAAAAGAGGATCAGTTCCTGCCAGCTTTCTTTATGGCACTATCTTAAGAGTTTTTGACCCTCTTCATGCAGAGAAGGTAGAAGGGCAGGTTTATACAAATTTCGATGGAACAAAGTATTTTGGTGCTGCAGGTATAGCTGGTGTATGGGCTGAGGAAAATACTCGTGAAGCTATTTATGACGCCATGCGACGCAAAGAAACTTTTGCTACCTCTGGCACAAGACTTAAGGTTCGTTTTTTTGCCAGCTACAAAGCTAATCCAGCTACAGTAAATAACCCTTATTTTATTGAGAAACTTTATGAGACTGGCGTAACCATGGGAGGCACTTTAATGGCAGAAAATGCACAACAACCAACATTCTTTGTTTGGGCTGCTGCCGATCCAAATGCCTCAAAAATTCAACGTGTGCAAATCATTAAAGGCTGGCAAAGCAATGGTAATCACATGGAGGAAGTCTATGATATTGCCTGTTCAGATAATCTTGTCGTTGATAAGGACACTTTCCGTTGTCCTGATAATGGAGCAAGAGTGAATCTTGATGACTGTTCAACTACTGCTGGAGTGGGAGCTTCAGAACTAAAAACATTCTGGAATGATCCAAATTTTGATCCACAACAAGATGCGTTTTATTACGTTCGAGTTCTTGAAAATCCAGTTTGTCGATGGTCGACATGGGATGCCATCCGCTCAAATCAATCTCCAAGACCTGATTTCCCAATGACGATACAAGAAAGAGCATGGTCTTCTCCGATATGGTATGAGGCTAAATAATGGTTTGGTTTTTAATCTTTGTTCAAATAATTGATGTTGCTGTACATATAGCAACAGACCAAGTTGAAACTTTAAGAATTATTAGCAATTCAATGATTGTTCTTTGGGCTGGTTGGCTTATTCATAAAACTATTAAACTAGTAGATTACGGATTAGTTGGTAGCTACATTCTGTTAACATTGTTTTTTATTATGTTAAATGGCATTACGAATGATAGTGGTCCAAGAATATTCTTTCTTGGCTCAGTTACCATCACGCTGGCTATCTCTGCATTATTAATTCTAAAGAAAAAATGATAGCGAAGCCTTGGCTGCATTTTATTCTTTTGGGATGCCTTTACTACCTAGTGCAAAGCTTTTTATTTCCTGAACCTAAACCAATAGTTGGTCCATTGAGCCAAGAGCGCACAGAAGCAATTATAAATAAGTGGACAACTATTTCAGGCACACCCCCAAATCAGCAAAAAATCACTGACTTAATATCTATTGAGTTGGATAGGGATATGCTTTTCCAAGAAGCATTGGATCTTAACCTTCATCTTAGGGACGATGTTGTAAAACAAAGATTGCTCATGAACATGAACTTTCTAAGGATGACAGATGAAAACAACGAACAAGAGCAGTTCCAAAAAGCATTAGATCTGCGCTTGCATCTTAATGATGAAGTCGTTAAACGAAGGCTCATAAGTCTTGTTGAGCAGATCCTATTGCGTGCTAATCCGACACAGACTCCCTCTAATCAAACGATTGAAGAATATTTTAAAAAAAATTCTACTAATTATTTACATCCTGAAGCCTATTCATTTGAGCAATTATTTTTTCCTAAAGAAAAAATAGATGAGGCAACGAATTTAATGACCAAAATTGCCCAAGAAAATTTAACAATTGATGATATCAGAGATATCAGTTATCCATTTATTCAAGGGCAAGACTTTAATCAATATAGCTCTAATCAATTAATACAAATATTTGGTCAAAATTTTGTGAAAGAACTTCAAGCATTTTCGATCAAATCACAAGTGTGGATCGGACCATTGAAGTCTCCATATGGTTTACATTACCTATGGATTAAGGACTATAGCCCAGCTCATCAAAAAGAATTTTCTGAGGTAAGGGCAGAGATAATTAATGTGCTTGAGTATGAAATAAATGCAGCAACACTAAAACAAGCAACTGCTAAATTACGTGAGAAATATAAGGTTATATTAGATGCCAATGAATAAGTTAATACGGAAAATAACTTTGATTCTGATTGTATTGCTTGTCTCAAATTATGCATATACACATAGTTTTGCACCTTCTTTATTGGAAATTACTGAGACCTCGACTTCCAAATACAATGTTGTATGGAAAGCCTCAGCTCAAGCAGCAAGCAATATTCCAATTACAATAGACTTACCTAATGATTGCGTCATAGAGAGCCAAAGTACACCTGTTTATGAGGGTACAGGCATTGTGTCTAACCTTGTGCTTGATTGCACAAAAATAGAGAGGGGGTTGATTGGACAGTTAATTAAATTCAATGGTCTTTCTGATAACCAAACATCCGTCCTTGCAATGCTAAAGCTGCAGGACAATGTATTATTACAGGCAACCATTGATAGCAATTTGCCAGAATATGTAGTGCCTGAAAAACCAACAACAATTGAAGTTGTTTATCAGTATTCCTGGCTGGGTATAGATCATATTCTTGGGGGCATAGATCATCTTTTATTTGTTTTTGGTTTGTTGCTGCTTGTTGGGGGAGGATATCGAATGCTCTGGACTATCACAGCATTTACTATTGGCCACAGCATTACACTAATTGTAACTGTGCTAAGTTCTTTGACATATCCTGTGACATTGATTGAGTTTGCCATAGCAATCAGCATATTTATGCTTGCATTACAGCTTATTCAGAAGGTTAAATCATCTGGAAAAAAATCAGCATTTTTTGCTAAATATCCTTGGTTCTTGGCAGGGGGGTTTGGATTGCTACATGGTTTCGGTTTTGCTGGAGCCTTAACTGAAATTGGCTTGCCACAAAACAACATTCCACTGGCATTATTATTTTTTAATATTGGTATTGAGCTAGGGCAGCTATTATTTATTGGGCTGATTATGGTAGCCTGCTTGATTATAAAGCCAATAGCTAGGGGTAATGAAGAAAAGCTTTTTTATGTGCCAATATATGTCTTGGGCACACTTTCAGTAGCTTGGTGCATTGAAAGAGGATTGCTGGTTCTCGGTTAAAGCACTTGGCTACAATTAGTTCCTTCTAAGAAAGACCTAACTCTTTGCTGATCATTGTTGTCAAGGGCATTAAATTCTTCTCGAATCCAATTTAAACATTTAGCTTGGTAATTGAATGTTTTTTGTTTCCAAGTTGAGCCATTAACCTCTGTGCTCCACTCACTTTCTCCAGCAGTTGCCGCTTTAGCATTTTCCAGCAATAGCGGGGCATACATATCACCAAAAACACGCAGAATAGCTTTTAAAGTATCAGGGCTCTCTTCAAGCTTAGTCCATGAATTTATGTTGGCATCTAAGCCAGATAAATCCTGCATCACCTCGACCCAAGCAACCACTCTAGGTGCCAGCTCGTGACAAATTGCTCTGGGTGTAGGATCAAATAAAACCAATTGCGATAACTGACCAAAAAAACCAAAATCAGCAGAAGAGGGTTTTTCACCTAATAAGAATCGTGATTTAGCCAAATGATCATTAAAGTGCTTAATAAAAACCTTAAAACTTCGATCAATTAAATCAGCAGTTGCATCGCTTGAACCAACAACCCAAAGCCTTTCGACCTGTCGTTGGGTGATAAAACTCTTAATCTGAGCATGATCTTCATCAGATAAAATCTGTGAAAACTCAATCAAAGGCAACATAGTTCCTGCTTTATCTGCATCAGCCTCGTAATGCCACCTGTAGTGAAACATATATTTAGTTAAAAACTCATCGGCAAAATCCTCTAGGAGATAATTGATAAAAGCTAATGCAGAATCCTCAGGTATGACCTGTCTACCAGGATAGTCATTTTCTAGCCTTCTAAGAATTGGTGTCGAATCAGTGGTTGCAACAAGTTTTTTTTCTTCGTTATCTAGTAATATTACTGGTAATAAAACGGGTTTTGGTGGCTCTATTCCAAGGCCCTCAATTCTTGTCTTTGTCTCACCCCAATGAACATCAAAAGGTATATGTCTATATCTCAATAATGAGAGCATTTTTTGTGTATATGGAGAGGGAGTGGCGCCAAATACCTGTAGCCTTTTCATCAAGTAATTATACTCTCTATTTCCTTAGCACTTAAATACATTATAATATCGCGATTAGGAGAGATGGCAGAGCGGTTGAATGCACTGGTCTTGAAAACCAGCAAGCCTTAATAGGGCTTCCAGGGTTCGAATCCCTGTCTCTCCGCCACTATAATTATAAATTTCGAACATTAGTAATATGAAGAAAATACTAACCATAATTATATCTGCAGTGTTAATTGGTTGTGGCGGCGGGGGAGATTCCTCAACACCAGTTCCTTCACCAGTACCCACACCAACAAGCGATACCACTCCACCAACTATTGTTATCAAGGGTCCTCCAACCGTATATCATGAGGTTGGAACAACTTATTACGATGCAGGAGCTGAGTATTCAGACAACTCTGGTGAAACACCCTCTAGCAATGTACAAAGCAATGTAAATGAGAATATTATGGGCACATATAGTGTTATCTACACGGCTACTGATGCTGCCGGTAATCAATCCACAGCTTCGCGAGATGTCATTGTTACGGGTTTAAGTTTTGTTGAGTTTTTTAACTTTACTAGAGACACACTGGGCGTTAACAAAAGAGATTTCAGGGACTCTTATATCAAGGCAATTGAGGCTTATATCTACGCCGAAGAAGCTCTCAAGATTGAGGATTATTCTAATGCAAGAACCATTGTCGAGAATGTCTTTCAGGAGCAGCCACTCTATGACGATTTATGGAGAAATGGAGTATCTGATTTTAGATTGCATAATGGTGATCCCATTGCTTATTACGGACTGAGGATGATTGACAAAATAACTCAGGAATTGCCACTTGCTGAAACAGGAGTTATTCAGCTGACAGCTGTCATAGTTGAATGTTCGCAAGTAACAAGACCAATCAATACATCTTATGATCTTGAGACAGTAAATATTAGAGTTGATAACAGATTGCTGGCTGATGACTACCAAGCATTACGGGAAGCAACATATCTCTTTAGAGAATGGGTTAAAGCCATTACTCAGGGATTATCAGTAAACCTTGAAATTCACAGGCAAGAAGAGTGCACAACAACTAGTTTTAATAGAAATGAGTCAGCTGGCTATCTTACAAGTTATCCGAATACAAGTGAGATAATCAGCAGGGTTCCAGATGAGATTGCACAAGAAACAAATATTTGGCTAGTGATTTCTCCCTCCGGTGTGCAAGGAGATGGCACAGGGTATCCATACTGGATCACAGGAGGCATGGGATTGACACCTAAAGGGACACCTTTGATTATTGGTGATGATTTATGGTTTATTAGAAAACCTGTTCATCTTGGTAATGGTGAATGGACCCCAGTTGAGCGAAGAGTCTATCATCCACAATGGTTTCAACATGAGTTTATGCATCATATCTACAGGACATGGCCAGAGTATCAACTTGAGATTACCGGACATGATTGGTTTGATAGGTCCTTTTGGCCTAGTGATTTTGAGGGCAGATGGGAACCAGACTTTTACTGGGAATCAATTGAAAAAAGATTAATGGCAGCCAACCCATCACTTGCTGATGGAATTGATATTACCGATTGGGTAGGTGCCGATATAAATGAGATAGGGTTTGATGCTCTTCTAGGAAATTATGAAAGACAACCAGTTGAAAATCCTTGGCATGAAGTTGAAATAGTGAAAATAGGCAATAGCTTCTATTGGACTAATGCAGCTGGCCAACAATGGTTGCTCTATGCGGATGAAGGCAAATTAATGACAACCAGTGCCTATGGGATCCAAGAAATATTTATCAGATTATCAAGTGCAGGAGAAATAGATGCTCTTTATTTTAATGGAGAACCATATGTAAGATTGCAGGCTTCTAACTCTCTGAATCTTCTTGCTCAAGCTCTTCAGCAAAATCTACAAAATCATGCAACAGAGAAACAAGAGATGAAAATTTTTCATTGTTATCACTCAGATGAGCATAGTTGGGATCTAGCTGAGATAATTGGGCATTATCACTAAGATCGTAAATTCTTAAAACAAAGCCTTCCAGTTCAGTTATTTGTATCCCTGTCTCTCCGCCAGTCTTGTATAAATCACTTAATTAGGTAAAAATTCATAGAGATGACTTCAGAAATCCTTCATATTTATAATTTTGATGAAACTAATGAAGTGCACAAAATTTCGAACATTAGCGAACTTCCAAATACAGGATTCAATTGGATTCATCTAGATGCCACTAATACAAATATTGTCAAAACATTGTCAGCAAATAGTTTATCTATTGATCCGAACGCACAAATAGCCTTACTAGAAGAAGAAACCAGACCTAGAGTGGTAAAATTTAGTACAGGGTTGCTTTTGATTCTTCGTGGAGTGAACCTAAATGATGATGCCGACCCTCAAGATATGATTTCACTTAGGTTTTGGGTAGAGGGAAGAAATATAGTTACCATTCGTCGAAGAAAACTTAAAGCTGTCCAAGATATAGTTCAAAATATAGAAAATAAAAAGTTACCCAATTCCATTGGAGATGTATTATGCCAATTGGTGGAAAGGCTTGCTGAGAGAATGCAACCAACAATTGCAGATTTAAATGAAACAACTGATGATCTTGAAGAAAATATTCTTGATAATTCTGATAGAGATTACAGAGAGACAATTTTAGAAGTAAGAAAAAAATCAATTATCTTAAAGCGGTATATGAAGCCGCAAAGTGATGCATTGAGTGAGCTGATATCTCTAAATTTAACTTGGTTAGACGCTAACCATTCCTTTCAACTAAATCAGTCAGCAAACAATATTAAAAGATATGTTGAAGATCTAGAGGCTATACGCGAAAGATCACAAGTTATCATGGATGAAATAACTAACAAATTTTCAGAAAAACTAAATAAAAATATGTATTTGTTTTCTGTCATTGCTGCTGTTTTTCTCCCTTTAAGCTTTTTAACAGGTTTGTTGGGAATAAATGTAGCTGGCATTCCAGGAGCAACAGAAGAAAATGCTTTTCTTATTTTTTGTTTAATTCTTTTAGTAATTGTTATTTTTCAAATAGTTCTATTTAAAAAATTTAAGTGGTTTTAGTTAGAATCCCTCACTTTCTTTGGTAGTCTGAATATCGATATCTTCAAAGCCAACCATAACTCTTATAAGTATTGGATTACAACACACTTGGCAATCTTCAACATATTCTTGATTTTCAATTGATGGATCAATTTCAAAATATTGCATTTCCCAGCAATATGGACATTGTGCAATTTTTTCTTCCATTATTTTTTAGTATAAATGTATTAACAAAGATACAAAAAATTTATTTAAACGTTATTTTTTACCTAAGTTTCGGTGATTTAATATTAAGTTCTAATGGTTTTTAGTTATGTTTTATATATTTTTAATAATGTTTTTAGAAAATACATTTTTTGCAGATATTGAATTTTTATAATGAAAGGTTCATTATCGTAATTGAGGAATATTTTTATGAATAAATTATCTACCTTTCTTTTACTAACTATGCTTATTGTTGGTTGCACAGGGCCATCTGAACCACAAGAAGAAACAGCCCCTGAGTCTGGACCAATGTTTTCAGAATATCTAACTTGCACTCCTGGACCAAATTTTAATGACCAAACTGCACGAGCAATGATAGCAGACTGGAATCAATTAGATCTTTCAAATCTTATTTACGCTGCTGGTCATGCACCAGTTGCTGACACCTCACTTGGTGGAGATGGAAAAGTCTATTGGCAGCTTTTTTGGGAGTCTAAAGATGTTGCAGATGAAGCATGGAACAACCCACCAAGCGAAGAATTTGCTGCCTGGAGTGATAAATATCAAGATGTTTTAACTTGTGATGGCGCTGGACGTCGTGGTTATGACTCCTATTGGGGCAGAGATAATAATCAATCCGGCGAATGGGCTGACAATACTCAATGGGTCACTTACGGGCATTACTGTAAATTCACCGAAAATGGCAACCTTGACGCTTTAAGTGCAGCTACTGAAGCCTTTAATGAATATGTTGATAATGCTGAAACAGGTGATGATGGACCATTTACGTTTGCTGTGTATCTTCACAACGGAGAAAATCCAGAGCCTTTTAATCAATATGATTTTTTCTGGATGAACTACTATCAAAACCATGAAGATGCTCAAGCTTCGTATGCAAGATTTGCTGAAAATGGTAGCGACATGCAAGCTAAATTTGATGCTGTCTCAACATGCGAAGGTCCAAATGCCATGAACAGCTATCAATTTCTTTATGAGTAGATAATCACCAAAAGATGAAAAGCCGCAATTTGCGGCTTTTTTTTAACTTGTATTTTCTATGCTGGTCTATAAATAAAGTTAATGAAGAATATTTTACTTATCCTAATCTCAATGAGTTTAAACACCTTTGCCATGAATGAATGGTATGCATATACCGACAATGTCATGGGTGGAGAATCTGAGCTTTTGGCCCAACAAAATCAAGAGGTCATTAAATTAGTTGGTACAGTTTCTACCAAAAATAATGGTGGCTTTGTCAGACTAGCTACCAACCCGGACATTTCGTCTGATGATATTAAAGGTATAAAATTCTTAGCTAAGGGTAATAATGAGGTATATGACCTTCACGTAACGCTTAAAGGAATAAAAATGCCTCCATGGTCTTTCTTCTCCAAACAATTTACCGTAAGGGAAGAATGGGCTGAATATCGAATAGATTTTGCTGAATTTGAAAAATATGGTTATTCAGCAAGAAAATTTAATCCAAAGAATATTAGAGAACTATCTTTTGCAGGTTACGGTCGTGATTTTGCTGTAGATCTTGAACTTAAGAATATTGAGCTATACTAGCTCAAATGGAAAGCCTAGACCTTTTTGCAAGTAATTTTGCTTCATTTGCATGGGGTCCATGGCTTGTTGCCTTATTGCTAGGTTCAGGGGCATATTTTTTACTCAGATCTCAACTAACTCCATTTAAATACCTTCCTCATGCATTTAATGTCCTAAGAGGCAAATACTCATTAAAATCAGATCAAGGCGATGTCAGCAGCTTTAAAGCCCTGACAGCATCATTATCAGGAACCATAGGTTTAGGAAATATTGCTGGAGTTGCAGTAGCAATTCAGATTGGTGGTCCTGGTGCAATATTTTGGATGTGGGTCACAGCTATATTTGGTATAGCAACTAAATTTTTTACATGCACCTTATCTGTTATGTATAGAGAAGTCGATCCAACTGGTGAGACAAAAGCAGGTCCAATGTATGTCATTAAGAATGGATTACCAAAGTATATGTTGCCTCTGGCTTACTTTTTTGCTTTCTTTGGCATGATAGGTTGCCTTTCTGCTTTTCAGCCCAATCAAATAGTTCAAATTACACGTGATCTTTATTTTCCTGAAGTTATCTACTTCGAATACATGGCTGGCATATTTTTAATGGCAGTTACAGCTTTGGTAATTCTAGGAGGATTGAAGCGTATTGCTGATGTTTCAGCATTGCTTGTACCTTTTATGGCTCTGCTTTATTTTATATCTGTCTCCGTTGCTATTTTATTGAATTTTGAGTTATTCATACCCTCGATGTCTTTAATCTTTACTGAAGCATTCAATGGGGAGGCTGCTTTGACTGGTGGTATAGCTGGAGTCATCATAACAGGAATAAGAAGAGGGGCCTTCAGCAATGAAGCAGGCATAGGAACTGAGGCAATGATACATGGTGCTGCCAAAACTTCTCATCCCGTCAGACAAGGTTTGGTCGCCATGACAGGCCCCATCTTCGATACACTTGTTATGTGTACACTTACGGCGCTGCTTATATTAGTTTCAGGTGTTTGGGAATCTTCAGCTAGCAATGGCATTACTCTGACTTCAGAAGCTTTTACTACAACTCTTGGTCCATTAGGATCGATCATATTATTTCTATGTGTGCTTAGCTTTGGCACAAGCACTATTTTCACCCAATCCCACTATGGGTCTGTATGCGCCAGATTCTTATTTGGTGATAAAGCTCCTCAGGTCTATAAGTATGTTGTTATCTTGAGTGTAGGTTTATTTTCTATTGTGTCGATTGACTTTGCCTTAAACCTGATTGATGGTGCATTTGCAATGATGGCAATTCCTACCCTGGTATCAGCATTATGGTTAGCTCCTAAAGTACTAAAAATCTCAAGAGAATACTTTGACAATCTCTCAGCAAATAATAATAGAAATTAATTTATAATTAACGGTCAATGAAAAAAGTTGCAGTTATTGGCGCAGGACCATCAGGCATTACAGCCATTAAAAACTTTGCTGATCAAGGTTTTAATGTAACAGCTTTTGAGCGCTGTGAAGGTGTTGGCGGAAACTGGCGATTTAACGACCCCTCAGGTCACTCCAGTGTGTTTGAAACCACTCATATAATTAGCTCTAAGTACACCTCTTTTTATGAAGATTTTCCATTTCCTGATGGCACCTCTGATTATCCTTCTCATAAAGAGCTACTTACATATTTCAATAATTACGCTAAACAATTCAACCTTTTGCCACTTATAAAGTTTGGTACTGAGGTGATAAGTTGCACACAGACTGATGATGGAGCTTGGTCAATTACTTGGAAAAATTTGATGAGTGACGAGGTTTTTGTTGACCAATTCGATGGTTTAGTTGTCTGCAACGGACACCATCATGAACCCAGATATCCTGATTATCCCGGTAATTTTAGTGGTGAATATATTCATTCACATGACTACAAAAGTGCTGCTCCTTTTAAAGATAAAAGGGTGCTTGTTATAGGTGGTGGTAATTCTGCTTGTGATGTTGCTGTGGAGACTGCAAGAGTTTCAAATGACACCTCGATAAGCTGGAGAAGGGGCTACTACCTAATTCCCAAATTTATGTTTGGGCTAACAACTGATATTTATGCAAAACAATCTAGATGGTTGCCCAAATTTTTACGCTTTCCGCTCATGCGTATGACATTGGAATGGATTCAAGGAAAGAATGAAGATATTGGTCTTCCTAAAGTTGAGAATGATGTCATGGCCACTCATCCTACGGTAAATTCTGAACTTTATGATGCAATTCGTCACGGTAAAGTTAAACCATTTGGAGATATCGATAGATTTGATGGAGATACTGTCCATTTTAAGGATGGTACAAGTAAAACTTTTGATGTTGTGATTGCCTGTACGGGATTTAAGATAAAACACAATTTTTTCGATAAAAACCTGATTAACTTTGAATCAGGACCTGTGCCTCTGCTACATAAGATGATTCCAGCAAACATTGATAATCTATACTTTATTGGTCTCTTTCAACCACTTGGATGTATTTGGCCAGGAGCTGAATTGCAATCAAAGCTTGCTGCTAAGCATTTTGCAGGCAATTGGTCTCCTTCTAGGCCAATTAGTGAGCTGATAAAAGAAGAATTAGATAATCCTGATGTAATACAACTCAAAACTCCCAGACACACCATTACAGTTGATGATTTTTCATTTAGAAAACGCTTAAAAAAAGAGTTGCAGATAGCTCAATAAAACTATGAAAAGTATATATTTTTTAAGGCATGCAAAATCAAGTTGGGTAGATTTTAAGCTTAAAGACTTTGATAGACCCTTAGCAACCAGAGGCATTCAGGATGCTGACTTAATGGGTAATTATTTTTTATCGAAAAAAATAAAACTTGATTTAATTATTTCAAGCCCATCGAAAAGAACTAGAGAAACCATTGACCACTTTTTTTTAAACACTAAACAAAATATTAACTTTGAGGACAAAATATATCATTGCGATGTAGATGATATTTTGGGAGAACTTTATGGTTTGGATGAAAAAATTAAATCAGTCATGGTGGTGGGTCATAACCCTAGCATGCATGAGATTACAGAATATCTTACTGGAAAATTTATTGAAAAATTTCCTACCTGTGGCTTAGCTGCACTTTCCTATATTGATATTTGGACAGAGCTTAGGGAAGGTTGTGCTGATCTTGAGTATTTTCTTAAGCCTAGCCAGCTTCGATAGTTGTTAATCTTGATTTGCCGTTAAACAACACAATACCTGAGAAAATTAAACACACGGCTGAGTGAATAAGTACGACATCCTGTAAGTAGTTTAAATTGCCAAGGAATATAAGGCCTATTGTCAGCAAAGACCTTGCAAATTCTAAATAGTAGCCGTAGAAGTTATTTTCAAAGAGAAAAGAAGCAAAGACCAGTGTTGTCGTTACAAAACAACCAGTAAGCAATAAATCAAAATAAGTTAATTCAGCGAAATTAAAAAATACCAACATGGAATAAGTAGATGCAAACATTAATTGTCCAAAACCAAATACTTTTGAAGTTAGATTTATCTTTGGATCATATTTATGAAATGCGCTTAAGTCGTTCTTTGCAACTGGGTACTTTTCTTCAACATCCGCTGGCCTCCATTTGGGTCTTGAGAACCAAACCTTGATCTTATCTGACCACTTTTTTGTTCTCCATGAATCTTTGATCATTTGTACCCAAACTTCAAAATTAGCCCAAAATGGATTCCATGATTTTAGAGGCTTAGATGTACCATATATTGGTTTTAGATCTTTACGTTCATCAATAAAAGTACCAAACAACCTATCCCAGAGGATGAAGACACCTCCGTAGTTTGCATCAATATACTCTTTATTTTGAGCATGATGAATTCTATGGTTCGAAGGCGTTACAAAAATGTAATCAAGAATTCCCAGCCTATCTATATGCTCAGTATGTACCCAGAATTGGTAAATTAAATTTAGAGCCGCAACTGTTACAAAAATCTCCGGTGGGATGCCTAAAAAGAGCATAGGAGTGTAGAAAATCCATTTAAAGAGGAAATCTGTTCCTGTCTGTCTTAATGCGGTTGAAAGGTTGAATTCTTCGCCGTGATGATGAACCACATGTGAAGCCCATAAGACTTTAATCTCATGGTGGCACCTATGAAGCCAATAGTAACTTAAATCATAAAGAAAAAAGGCAATCACCCAGACATATGCATCGTAGCTATTAAGAATTCCCAAGTTAAATGTCTGGAAAATCCAAGCATAAACCAAACCCTGAACCCCTAATCTTAGATAAGAGGGGAATCTGCTAATCATGCCTAAACTGATACTGGTGAAGGTATCGTTTAAACGATAGGTATTTTTTTTCCTAATATAGCCGTAGATAAATTCAATAATTATTAACAAAGTAAAAATTGGTGCGGCGTAAGCAATTAAGTTAGATGTATGCATTTGTCTGTTTTCTCAACATGTAAAAACTATCAAAATATAAGCAATTAGCAAGCATTAATTTTGGTCGGGATGGCCGGATTTGAACCGACGACCACCATACCCCCAGCATGGTGCGCTACCAGACTGCGCTACATCCCGTACAAATTGTTGTATTCTAAGTATATGCTTAAAATTTTAGTTCTCATTGCTTGGATACCTTTCTGCCTATCTTTCATTTTTCCAAGCTTATTTGGTGATTTTACATCTACTATTCATTTAATTGCCCTAGCAACCATAGTTATTCACGTCATTGAATTTTTTGTATTTTTCAAGCGAACAACAAAAAATGGACTTTTAGAAGGCTTTGTAATGACTTTTATTTTTGGCTATGTCTATATTCGTAGCTTAAGGAAGCATTGATTCAACTTTCTTCAATGCTTTGATAAGAGCTTTTTTCACTTCTGGTCCTTCTTTAGACTTTGCTGGGCTTTTTGAATAAACAAGGTTTGTGAAGTGTTCTTTTAGTCTTTCACTTTGATCAACATTCTTTTCGGTGAATCTATTTCTTAGCTCTTCAAATTTGATCTTTGAAACCATTTCTTTAGGGCCTACTGGGTCTAAACCTGCAAACATTTGAAATCTTATAGAAGCTTCAAATAAATCCATAGCCTCAGCAGGCTTGCCATTAACAAAGTCCGGAATTAGATCTTTAGAAACTTTTTCAGATCCAACATCTATCAGTTGTTCAAATAGCTCTTGATAGCCTTTTAATTTTTCCTGAGCCTTTTCATTTCTTTGCAACATTGCAAAATCTTTTAGTGCCTTTTTAAATTTCTTCTCTTCTTGTGTGCCTTGAAGGTTTTCTAACTCTTTAAACTTATCTTCAGCCTCACCAGGTGAGAATTCTTTTTCCCTTAAACCTTTTATGATCTGGTCCATCAAGCCTCTGGATTCATCAAGCTCTTTGTCTTTGATCATCAAGAATGCGTAGCAGGCATCATCAAACTGCTTATTAATTTCAGGGTCTAATTTTTTTCCTGCTGGGCCCAGGGTTCTCCATTTCTCTTGTAGTTCTCGGATTTTCACTACGGCTTCGTCTATTTCATCTTTGTTTAAAGAGTTTACTTCAGCAATTAATGATTCTTTTTGAGCCCTATTGAATGATTCAACATCAGCCAATAATGTATTAATTCCATCTCTTGAATCTCTAAATTTTTTATTAAGCTCTTGAAAGTCTTTGTCAGGAACTGGAGAGAACATCTTCCATTTCTCATGAACACCTTTAAGAAATTTCACAATCTGAATTACAGTAATATTTTCTGCAGTCTTGCCTGATGGGAATGCCTCAATCTGAGAAATGAGATCCAATTTCTTAGTTTTATTCTCTTCTTTCTTGCCTTCCAGTTCAGCAAAATAATCTTTGCATGGTAACCAAGCTTTTTCACACGCTTCTTTAAAGATTCCCCATTTCTCTTTACTGGCAGTTTTTCCATGTTGATCTAGGTCTTGCCATTGCTTCTGTAATGAGTTGATCTCGTTAGCAAGTTTTCTTGGTTCAAGGTTTTTATTTGCTAAGGAGTTTACAGCTGTGATTAATTCTGTTCTTTTGTCAGATGTCGCAAACTCAGCCCAATCATCATATTCTTTAGCAGTAAAATTAAGCCTTTGAAATTTATGCCTGAATCTAGACGGGACTGGTTTACCTTTTCCAAATAGTGAATTTAGTTTCCTGAGATCTTTTTGTGCTTTTTTAATTTGACCTGAGGCAAACAATTGCTCAATGCCATTAAGTTGTTGATTTAAGTTTATTGCTTTATCAGTCACAAATTTAGTTGAAATTTATTTATAATCCAATCAAACACTATTTGAATGAAACGGATTTTAACAGGTATTACGCCAAGTGGCTATCCTCACATAGGAAATTATATAGGAGCAATTAGACCATCTCTAGACCTTTTGGATGAAAAGTGTGAATCATTTTTATTTATTGCGGATCACCACGCGCTAATTAAAGTCTGGGATCCAATTAAATTAAAGGAACTCACACACCAAGTAGCAATGGCTTGGCTTGCTTCAGGCCTTGATCCTAATAAAACTTTTTTCTATAGACAGTCTGATATTCCTGAAATTACAGAGCTTGCATGGATACTGAGCTGTGTCACTGAAAAAGGTCTTCTTAATAGAGCACATGCATATAAGGCTGCAATTGATGCAAACAAAGAAAGTGGGAAAAAAGATCTAGAAGAGGGTGTATCTTTAGGATTGTTCTCTTATCCACTACTCATGGCATGTGACATTTTATGTCCAAATGCAACCCATGTGCCTGTTGGAAAAGATCAGCAGCAACATCTAGAAATGACTAGAGATATTGCTCACAAATTTAATAGCAGATACGGTGCGGTATTTAATTTACCTGAAGCAGTTATTAGCGAAGAGAAAACAGTCCCAGGAACCGATGGGCGGAAAATGTCAAAAAGTTATAACAATGTTATCCCATTGCTTGGATCAGAAATGGAATTAAAAAAATCTGTGATGAGTATAATTACCAATTCTCAAGAGCCAGGAGAGAAGAAGGAGTGGAAAGGGAATACACTTTTTACAATTTATGCTTCTTTTGCCGAATCAGACAAGGTGAATGAAATGAAGCAAAGATTTGATGAGGGCATTGGATGGGGTGAGGCAAAAAAAATTGTCTTTAATGAACTCAATCATCTAATTTCACCGATTAGAGAAAATTTTGAAAAACAAAAAACAGACCTAAATTATCTTGAAGATTTACTTCAGCAAAATGCTAAAAAGGTTAGAGAAACAACAAAACCTTTGCTTGATGAAGTGAAATCTCTTATTGGTATTGGCTCACTTTAAATTGATGTACCAAACCAAAACCCAAAAAAATTATCTCTGGATTTTTTTCACTATGTTTAGTGTAGGGCTAGGGCAATCATTGGTTTTTACCTCTATCCCAATATTTGCTAGAGAAAACGGTCTTAATGAAGTTGAAGTCTCAAGCATTTTTGGCATCTCGGCTGTTGCATGGTTTTTTGCTTCGCCATTTTGGGGAAGATACAGTGAAAAACTAGGCTCACGAACAGTAGCTATTATTGGTTCAATTGGTTACTCAGCAAATATGATTTTGATTATCTTGCCACTATACCTTTTTGAACATGGCTTGATAACTAGTGCATTGTTATTGCCGGCATTAATTTTATCTAGGCTCATTTATGGAATTTTTGGTTCAGCAACCAGACCTGCATTGTTCGGATTTGCAGGAAAAGTTTCCTCACCAATTAATAGAGCCACTATTTATTCCAATCTTGAATCTGGTTTTGTACTCGGAGCAGTTTTGGGCCCTTTGGTTGGAGCATTTCTATTCAGATACACTAATCATGAATTACCATTCATTCTATTTGGGATAATTGGTTTAATTGTTGCTATGCAGCTTAATAATAGACTTAGAAATATTCCAGAAGCCAAAGCTAGCCTTGATAGACCAAGCAGACTAAGGATTACAGACCCTACAGTATGGCCATTTATTTTTGTTTCATCACTTGCCAGTATAGCTCAAGCCATTATTTTCCAAACAATGGGCTTCTATATCTTCGATAAATTAGGTTACACAGCACAAGAAGCAACCATCTATGTCAGCATCTGCTTTGGTATATGGTCTGTATCAGTTGTGGTGACACAGTCACTCATAAACCCATTATTTCAATCTATTAAAGCGATGATGATTATAGGGCCCATTCTCAGCTCTTTATCTTTTGTAGCATTGATTTATTCTGCTGAAATTTTTGCTTTAATTGGAACGTTAATCCTAAATGGCATAGGGTTAGGTCTTACCCGTCCCAGTTATAATTCAGCTTTATCACTCAGTCATGACATGAAGTTTCAGAGTTCAGCCGCTGGCATGATGGGTAGCACTTTGCCTATTGGGCATATGATTGCTCCTTTTCTAATTAGCTTATATTTAATCCAGCCAGCCTATTTATACCTGTTATCTGCAGCAATATCGCTCTTTGCAGTTGGATTTACTGTCTTTCATCCGTATATACTTAAGTCTGATGCATACAAATAAGAAGGCTTTATTGTTAATTTCCCTTGGTACTCCAGATTCGCCAAACGTTCTTGATGTTGGAAAATATCTAAGCGAGTTTCTGATGGATAGTAGGATGATAAGAGTTCCATGGTTACTAAGATTTTTACTTGTCAATTTGATAATAGTGCCAACCAGATCATTTTCATCATCCAAAGCTTATAAAGAACTTTGGACTGAAAGAGGTTCGCCTCTTAAATTTCATATGGAAGATCTAACTCAAAAGGTAAAAGAGAAACTTTATTCAACTCATGATGTTTATTTTGCAATGCGTTATAAAAACCCATCTCTTGATGAGGTTTTATCTGAGATCTATAGCAAAAGATATGAGGAGATCATTCTATTCCCAATTTTTCCGCAATACTCGTCAGCAGCAAATGGATCATTTTTAGAAAAAGCGCACAAAATTATCTCCAAGTGGGATGTGATACCAAGAGTTTCAACAATAGATCAATTCTATAATCGAGATGACTTTATTACTGCTTTTGCAGAAAACATCTCTAAATTTAAGTTAGGTGAATATGACAAAATTATCTTTAGCTATCACGGGCTTCCTATGAGTCAGCTAGATGAAGTTTATGCTGAAGGCAAGTGTGATGACAGAGATTGTCATCAGGGAGTTCACGGAGATAACCAGTACTGCTATAAAGCCACTTGTTATGAAACAACAAAACTCCTCATCAAAAAAGTTGATATACCGCAACAAAAAACAATTACTGCTTTTCAATCAAGACTTGATTCAGGCTGGGTTAAGCCTTTCTCCGACGAAGTAATAAAACAATTTGCCAAAGACGGAGTAAAAAAGATTTTAGTTGTCTCACCCTCATTTACCACTGATTGCTTGGAAACAATTGTTGAAATAGGCAGCGAGTATCAGGAACTCTTTAAATATCATGGAGGTCAAACTCTTGATTATGTTCCATCTCTTAATTCAGATGATAATTGGGTAGAATGTATAGTTAATATGGCAAGGGAGAAATAATGAGAGAAATTTTAGATTTACAAAAAAAGGCATACATCAAAGAGGGGGTGCCAACATATCACCAAAGAGCAGATAGATTAAAAAGATGTATTGCTCTAATTGAAACCCATGATGAGCAGATTATAGAGGCTCTTAATGAGGATTATAAAAACAGATCAAAACATGAAATCATGACCTCTGAGATCGTCCAATCAGTAAGGAATCTGAATTTTACACTGAAGAACTTGAAAAAATGGATGAAACCTCAAAACCGAACTCCTTCTCTTGGTGCCGGCCTGCTCGGAGCCAAAAGCATGATGATCCCGTCTCCGCTGGGCTCAGTTGGCGTTATTGCTCCCTGGAATTTCCCTGTTGGCATGGTTTTTTATCCTGCGGCTTCAATTTTTGCTGCTGGAAATAGAATTATGGCTAAGCCCTCTGAATTTACCCCTAGAACATCTGAGTTAATGAAAGAGGCAGTAGGTAAGTATTTTGATGAGAGTGAATTTGCTGTGATATTAGGAGGGCCAGAAGTTGGAGCAGAATTTTCTGGTTTACCATTTGATCACCTCTTGTACACAGGGAGTGGAAAAATTGCTAAAAAAGTACTTGCCAAAGCAGCAGAGAATATAGTGCCTACAACTATGGAGCTTGGAGGGAAAAGTCCAACCATCATCTCAGATAATGTAGATATTGACCTAGTTGCAAAAAGGATTATGTTTGTAAAAACATTGAATGCAGGGCAAATCTGTCTTTCTCCCGATTACATAATGGTAAAGAGAGGCATGGAGCAGCAACTTATCGTGGCCCTTGAAGAAACATTTAATAGCTTCTATGAAGGGAATGAATCTGATTATACATCTATGGTTAATGCTGGACACCACGACAGAATGAATGCATATATTCAAGACGCTGTTGAAAAAGGGGCAGAACTAATAAATCTAGGGAATGTTGATGATGAGTCTAAAGATACTATAGGTACAAAAGTGCTATTAAACGTCAATGATCATATGCAAGTAATGCAAGATGAAATTTTTGGCCCGGTTTTGCCTGTCATGATCTATGACGAGCTTTCTGAGGCAGTTGATTATGTTAACAAGCATGACCACCCACTAGGCCTTTATTTCTTTAGCAATGATAAAAAAGAGCAAGAATATGTAATTAACAACACCAGATCAGGCGGTGTCACCATAAATGACACCATGTTTCATTTAATGCAGTCTCAACTACCGTTTGGTGGTGTAGGCCCATCAGGTTTTGGTTGCTATCATGGATATGAGGGTTTCCTGAACTTTTCAAATTTAAGATCGGTTTACTACCAAACGAAGATAGATTCATTGTTTGAAATGATGAGGCCACCAAGAGGAAAACTTCTAGAAAGTATGTCCAAGGTGATGAAAAAGTTATCTTGAAAGATTTCATAACTAAGCTTTCAATAAGCTATCTTTTTAAACCTGGCAGCAGACGACTGTCGATTCTTACAATTTTTACTTCAATGGGGATTGGTATAGGCACTGCTGTGGTGATTATAGTGCTTTCTGTTATGAACGGTTTTCAAGATGAATTGAAAAACAGGATACTTGGAGCAATACCTCAGCTTACTATTGAAAAGCCAGGAGGATTTAATGATATTGCAGCTGCACAAGCCATAATTGAAGAAAATTCAAACGTTGCAGCGACCCAAGCCTTTTTTTTAACTCAATCAATTCTATCGAGCGGCAATGACTCTAGAGGTGTAATTATAAAGGGTACTGATGAAAATGAGATTTCCATAATTGCCAATAACATCATCGATGGTAATTTAGCTTCTCTGAATCAAGGCAACAATATAATTCTTGGAGATGCCTTAGCATTTGATATAGGGGCATTGCCGGGAGAATCAGTGACCATGATTATCTCGAATCAAATGAATCCATTGACCAATATTCCAAGAGTCATTAATTTTAATGTTTCTGGTTTATTTTCAGTAGGTTCTGAAATTGACCAAAACTATGCATTAATTGGTAAAACTACATTTGAAAAAGCATTTCGACCTCTTAATGGTGCAAGTATCGAAATTAAGCTTAAAGACGTATTTGCAACCCAAGAAACATCAAAACAAATCCTTGATCAATTAAATTTAAACTCATATGTGAAAATATCTAGCTGGGATCAAAGCTATGGGAGTCTATTTCGTGCAACACAATTAGAAAGAACTATGGTTTCATTGCTGATGTCTCTCATTTTACTTATAGCTATATTCAGTATGCTTATTTCAGTGAATAGTCTCGTAAAAGATAAAAGATCGGAAATAGCAATTCTTAGGACAATTGGCTATTCGAAATGGGATATACAAAGAATTTTTATTCAATTGGTATTTTTTCTAGGGGTATTTGGAATACTTATTGGTAATGTGTTGGGGGTAATTTTTTCAAATAACATAACGGAGTTTTTCCAGTTCCTTGCTTCAACATTTAATATTTCATTAATGAATACTTACTACGTTGACTACTTTCCTTCAAGAATCGAAATAGATGAGGTCCTTTTTATTAATGTCTGCACTTTATTCATCTTAATTGCTTTTGGCTATATTCCTGCAAAAATTGCAGCTGATACTGAGCCTGCAAAAATAATTAACCAAGAATGATTTCTCTAGAAAAAGTAAATAAATCCTATGGCTCAAATGAGCTAAAGCAAGAGGTGCTTAATGATCTATCATTTGATTTCAAGAAAGGCACAACTTACAGCATAGTAGGGCCCTCAGGGTCTGGAAAAACAACATTTCTCAACATATTATCTGGTCTTGATGTTTTTGATAGCGGTTCAATAAAAATTGAAAATGTTGAGTTAAGCCATCTGAATCAAGATGAATTAAGTAAACTAAGAAAAGATAATTTTTCTTTTGCATATCAGTTTCATTACCTTCTTGAAAATTTAACAATTTATGAGAACTGTTTAGCAGCTAATTTAGATGCTGAAGAACATGAAATTGATCACATTTTATCAAGACTTGGGATTAATAATTTAAAGCATAAATTTCCCAGCCATATCTCTGGCGGAGAAAGACAGAGAGCATCACTAGCTAGAGCCTTAGTTAAAAAGCCAAAAATATTATTGCTAGATGAGCCAACAGGCAACCTTGATGAAAAAAATAGCCTCATCGTCCAGAATTTGTTGTTGGAATATGCAAAAGATAATGGTTGTTTGATGATTTATGTAACGCATGATCTACCGTTTGCAGAAAAGGCAGATAAAATTTTAAGAATAGAAAACAAGGGGTTAAATATTTAAATATTTTCCAAGGAAATGAATAAATCACTATACAGTCGGCTTTTAAGTTACACCTTCAAATATAAAGGCCTTTTCTTTCTGAGCATATTTGGTTTTCTGTTATTCGCGATTGCAGACATTTCTGCAGTTGAGTGGTTAAAAAGAGTCATTGGCTATATTAATCAAAATTCAGATGGTTTCTTAAACCCTCTTAATCTCGCTGTTTTTCTACTATTTGTATCTATTCTAAGAGGCATAGGTTTCTACATTGGTAACTATTTTATGGCCAATGTTGGGTTAAAAGTTATCCATAATCTCAGAGAGGATCTTATTAAAAGTTTGCTATATCAGCCAATGAGTTTTTTTGACCAAGCTTCAAAAGGAGAAATAGTAAACAGAATAATTTTTACCACTAACCAAATCACTGGAGCGGCCACAAATGCATTAAAAATTCTTGTAAAAGAGGGTTTTTTATTAATTGGATTATTTATTTATCTCTTGTATTTAAGCTGGAAATTAACAGTGGTCATGGTTGTTATAGCTCCACTAATAGCTGTAGTTGTTTCTTGGGCTGGAAGGAGGCTTAGAAAGGTTGCTAAAAAGATTCAAGATGTTATGGGTGTTATCACTCAAGTAAGTAACGAAATTGCAAATGGAGCTCAAGATATCAAATCATTTGCAAATGAGGCATCAGAACAAAAAAGATTTAACCAAGCCAATGATGAAAATTTAACCCAAAACCTTAAGATGGAGAGCACTTCAAATCTAGCAACTCCGGTTATTCAGGTTTTTGTTGCTTTGGCATTGGCAGCAATGAGTTATTTAGCATTAAGCAATCTCGAAGAACTTAACTTACCCTCTGAATCATTTGTTGCTTTCTTCACGGCTGCAGGATTAATGGCTCGGCCTATCAGGCAACTTTCAAGCCTTAATGCAGTGATACAAAAGGGCTTGGCTGCTGCAGAAGATATTTTTAATAGCATGGATAAAGAGTCTGAAGACTATGAAAGTGGTATAGAGCTTACTAAGCCTTTAGAGGGTGGTGTTGAGCTTAAAAATGTAACATTTGCCTACGGAGAGGAAAATGAAAATGTCTTAAGTGATATTTCAATTAATGTTGAAAAAGGAGAAACTGTGGCATTAGTTGGACGTTCTGGTAGCGGCAAATCAACTATAGTTAATCTCCTTAACCGTTTCTATGAAAATTACGAAGGCAAAATCACAATTGATGGCTATGACATTAAAAAAATTAAACTTAAGGATTTACGCTCATCGATTTCTTTTGTGTCGCAAGACCCAACTCTATTTAATGATACGGTCAGAAATAATATTGCTTATGGAGCAAAAGATGTTTCTGAAAATGCTATTTACCAAGCCGCTAGAGAGGCAAATGCTTATGAATTTATCATGAACTTGCCTGAAGGCTTTGATACCAACATTGGCGATAATGGAATGCTCTTGTCAGGTGGCGAGAAACAAAGAATTGCTATCGCTAGAGCATTGCTTAAGAAATCTTCGATTTTGATTTTCGATGAAGCGACATCGGCTCTAGACAATGAATCTGAAAAAGAGATTCAAAATGCTATAGAAAAAGCATCTAAAAATAAAACAACTTTTATAATTGCACATAGACTAAGCACAGTTGAAAAAGCAGATAAAATTTGTGTTCTTGAGAATGGTGTAATTACCCAGATAGGCACACATAACGAATTAATAAAAGAGGAGGGCCTATATAATATTTTACAGGGCAGTCCAGACATTGAAGAAGTTAAAGAAGAGACTGTTCCTGAAGATACCTTTATTCCAACAAAAATTCCTGAACAAGATAGCTACTGGAAGAAATATGGTGCTTTAAATATAGCACTTCTGCCTATTAGTTTGATTTACTGGGCTGGAAGCGCTATCAAAAATATGTTTTTCAAACCAAAACGATCTTCTTCAGAACAAATTCCTGTTGTTGTGGTAGGCAACTTAAGTGTCGGAGGGAACGGTAAAACTCCATTGGTGAACAAAATTGCGTCAGATCTTAAAAACTTAGGTTATAACCCAGCGATAATTATGCGTGGTTATGGTGGAAATTTTGTTGGCACTAAATTAATTACGGATATGACAACTGCAAAAGAAGTCGGTGATGAAGCCTTATTCCACTTTAATCGTGGATTCACTGTTGTAGTAGACAGAGATCGAGCTAGAGCTTTATCTTACTTAGAACGCAATTCTGACTGTGACATTGTAATTTCAGATGACGGATTGCAACACAACAGCCTAAGAAGAGATTATGAAGTAGTTGTTGAAGATTCATCTAGAAATTTTGGCAATAAACTTTTTCTACCATCAGGGCCTCTTAGAGATAGCCTTTCAAAACTCAAAAAAGTTGATGTCTTTTTGCACAGCGGCAGGTCAATTAAGAGCTCAAACTTCTTTGAACTTGAACCTGATGCTTGGGTACATCTAGCAAGTGGCAAGCAAGTTCCGATAGAGGAATACCCATTTGGCAAAGTAGCAAATGTAGTATGTGGTATTGCCAATCCCGGGAGATTTTTAGAAACATTAAATAATCTGAGAATAAACTTTGAACATAAACTATTTAAAGATCATCATTATTTCTCAAAGAAAGACCTTGAATTTGATTATGAAAGGTCTATTTTGATGACAGAAAAAGATGCGATGAGAGTTAAAGACAAGATTGATTCTGACAAGATTTGGTACTTAAAAATGAAAGTAACTATGAATATCAATCTGTCTAAAATGATAGTTGAGAAGCTAAATGGATAATTACTCAATTGTTATCCCAGCGAGACTATCCTCAACCAGGCTACCAATGAAACTTTTACAAAAGGTCAAGGGTAAGCCCCTGATTCAGTGGACATGGGAGAATGCAAATAAAGCTAGAGCAAAATCTGTAACCGTTCTGACAGATGCCCCTGAAATAGCTGAGATCATTGAAGGACTGGGCGGTAATGCTGTTTTAACTTCCAACACTCATGAAACAGGCACTGATAGAATTTATGAATATGTCATTAATGAGTCTCTTTCTGATAATGATCTGATTATAAATCTACAAGGAGATGAGCCTCTATTGGAAGCAGCCTTAGTTGACTCACTTGGGCAGTTCATGATTAAAAATAACTTTTCTTTTGCAACGCTCTGCAAACCCTTTGACAACATTAATGAGCTTGATGACAGAAATAAAGTGAAAGTAGTTATCGATGAAAACTATGAGGCTTTATCTTTTTCAAGAACTAAAGTTAGCAATCGGTCTCCTGAAGATAATTTTCACCATATTGGTGTTTATGGCTATACGGTTGCTGCTCTAAAATCATTTGCAAACTTAAAACAGTCAAAAAACGAAAGAGCTGAAAATCTTGAACAATTAAGAGCATTAGATAATGGCCTTAAAATTCACGTATTGAAAGTGGAGGGGTGTGATTCATTTGGAATTGACACTTCAGAAGATCTTGAAAAATTTAAAGAAATCCTCGATGAGCAGTAATCCAAAAAATTTAACTTTTAGCAATGCATTACGACTAAGATCTAAAGCCCTAAGCTTCTTTGAATTCAGCTCTCCTGAAGAGCTTGCTGATTATGTAGTTAAAAATTCCTTAGGTATAGGAGATTTATGTATTATCGGAGAGGGCACCAATACCGTTTTTCCTAGGGTCTTTAATTCTACGGTTTTAAAGTCAAATAACGATCACATTACCTTTTTCGATGATGATTTATCTATTACCGTGGGTGCAGGTTGTAATTGGGATTATCTGGTTGAGGAATGCTCGATGAATGGCCTTCATGGTCTCGAAAACCTTGCTGGCATTCCTGGATCTGTTGGCGCAGCGCCAATTCAAAACATTGGAGCTTATGGAAAGGAAATTTCAGAGCATCTTGTGAAGGTAGAAGTCTTCGACCTTGCAGATCAGAAAATTAAGCAATTAACCAATGAGGAATGTAATTTTGGCTATAGAACAAGTATTTTTCAAAGTAAAAGAAATTTTATTGTTACATCCGTTACGTTGCGCCTAGAAAGTAATTTCTTGCCTCATATGGCTTATAAAGACCTGCAAAATAGCAAAGTTTCTAATTCAAAAGAGATGATTGACTTAATTAGAACTACTAGAGAAAGAAAGCTCCCTGATAGAAGTTCTTTTCCCAATTTAGGTAGTTTCTTTAAAAATCCTGTTTTAACAACTACTGAGTATTTAGAGAATAAAAACTTGCACAGTTTGAAAAATTTCTGGCAAGAAAAAGACATCGTAAAACTCTCAGCTGCTGAACTGATTGAATCGGCTGGACTCAAGGGCATCAAAATTAATAATGTCGGTGTCTCACTACAGCATGCCCTGGTATTAACTTGTACGGGCCTGGCCACACAACTAGATGTAATTAATATGGCAAATCTTATTAAGACGCGGGTAAAGCAAGCCTTTGATATTGAGCTAGTAGCTGAACCAGACTTCCTATGAGTGCCACCTTATTTTTATCTTTAGCTTTTGCCCATCTTGTTGCTGTGATCTCGCCTGGGCCAGATTTCTTTTACATCGTGAAAAGTTCATTTCATAGAGGTTTCTTAAATAGCCTAATAGCCTCGTTTGGTATTGGTTTTGGGGTGTTTTTACAATGCTTATTTAGCATTCTAGGTCTATCTGCTCTCTATAGCCTTGTTCCAAATTTATATTTCATTATTGGAAGTTTAGGATCTTGCTATCTCATTTACCTTGGTTTGAGTGGTATTAAAAGTGACAGTACTAAAATATCAGAAGACCAGCATAAAAACCCCACATCAATTAACTTTATCCAAAGCTTTTCGGGAGGTGTGACTGTTAACCTTTTAAATATTAAAGCATTCGTGTTTTTTGCCTCTTTATTTGGGGGGATTGTTGATCAACTAACACTTGATGCAGAGCTTGCTATATCTGTGTATTTTTTCATAGCAACAGCCTTATGGTTTTCTTTTTTATCTCTGACTTTAGCTAGAGGAGTTAAGACACTAATCAACACCCAAACCCAAGATAAAATAATTAAAATTTCCTCCCTATCTCTTATTATTGTAGGAATTAGTTTAGGAGTCTTTATATGGACTTAAAAACTATAGAAGAGTCATTACTGCATCTAGAAGAATACCCAATTGAGAAATGGAACCCACAGCTGTGTGAGGGGGTAAGATTTGATATTGATAGCAACTCTTCCTGGTTCTATAACAATTCAAAAATTGAAAGGCTTAGCATGATTCGTCTATTTTCTAAACTTCTGAAGTTTGAGAATGGCAACTATTTTGTTGTTACGCCATCAGAAAAGATACCTGTTTTTGCTGATAAAGAAATCTACTCAATAATAGATTTTAGAAAAGAGAAGGGCGATTACTATTTTAAAACCAACACTGAGGAGTGGATAAAACTAACAAAATTAAATCCTTTGTCAGTAGAAATAAAAGAAAAGCAACCTTACCCTAGGCTTAGTCTTAAGACTAATGTTTATGGCCTGTTGACTAGAAGCTTATTTTACAATTTGATTTCTGAGGCAGAAGCAGACAGATCTAAACTTTACATCAAATCTGATGGTACTTTCTTCTTTTTGAATTAAAAAACTATCTCGGCCACCACCGGAAAATGATCCGACACCCCACGTTTTCCTTTTGGGTCAAATCTTATTTGGAAGCCTTCTTCATCGGTCTGCAATGGATGCTTAACCACTCTGATGCTTTCTTTCACAAATTCAGCTCCTGAATCACGCAACACAAGAATGCTATCGAGATAAGACCAGGTTCTGTTTCTAAAATAAAAAGTTGACCCTAAACATTCATTGCAGCCCTCAATATGGGATATCTTCCAATATGGAGATGCAGATTTTTTGTAAATATTCTCTGCTTTATCTTCTGTAGAATTAACATTGAAATCGCCCATAGCAACAGCAGGCACAGTATTCTTTGAAGCAATTTTATTTAGGCTTTTAAAAGCATCTATACGCATTGAACTGGCATGATGACCCGCAGGAAAATGGACAACATAAACTTTAAAGTCTTGACCATTTACGTCCAATGTGACTTCGTAGACTCCTCTGGTATCTCTCTGGGCCTGAGTGGTAACCCCTTCAAAATCAATTCTATGCAAGATAGATTGTTTAATAGGAAATTTTGAAATAATGCCTAGATCTATGCCTCTTTCGTCCTGGCCTTCAATTAGATCGTAAGCTACGTAACCATTTTGCTTTACTCGATCGTACAAACGCTCGAGCATGCCAATATTCTCTACTTCCTGTAACCCAATAATATCGACATCCTCTGACAGAATAACCGTTGATAAATTTTGTAATTTAATATCAATGACCCCATCGTTCCAATCCAGGTACAAACAACTATCGCGCCAACTCTTAACCTCGATTAAATTACAACCATCTAAATGTTTTGCAGACTGCTTGTCTTTAAATGCTATGTAAGTTTCATCAACTCTATTGGGGTCATCGTAATTATCAAAAAGATTCTCAACATTAAAGGTCATGACCGAGACTTTTTCGGCACTAAGGGCAAAGCTAAAAAAAAAGATTAAGACCAACCTCATTTGATTTCTATAGCGGAAACTTTTTCTGAGTAGGCAGCATTGCCTCTGTTAATATCCAAATTAATGATGGTATCTATGGCCAAAACTACAAAGAAAACGAAAAAAATCTTCACAAATAAATTCCTTCAGCTAATAGTAATTCTCTTTTCTTTAATACGCCACCATGCATGGAAAATCCACCAATTTTATTGTTACTGGCTATTACTCGGTGGCATGGAACATCAATAGGGAAGGGGTTTTTGCCGCAGGCATTAGCAACTGCACGATAGGCTTTTGGTTTGCCAATCTTTTGTGCCAATTCTTTGTACGACATCACAGAACCTCTTGGAATTTTAAGCATCTCATGCCAGACCTTTTTTTGAAATGAGGTAGCAGGATAGTTATCTATTCTCTGCGATAAATTCATTGACCTTTTCTTCCATAATGCTCAAAGGAATTGATCCAAAGCTGAGGATAAAATCGTGATAATCTCGAATGTCAAAATTATCACCCAGTTCTGCCTTGGCTTTATCTCTTAGCTCCATTATCTTTAGCTGACCAATCTTATAGGCCAGAGCTTGCCCTGGCCATGCAATGTACCTATCAACTTCGTTTTCAATGTCTTGTTGAGTTTTAGCGGTATTCTCCAAAAATAGGTTTATTGCGTCCTCTCTTGTCCAATCCTTATAATGCATTCCTGTATCAACAACCAACCTGATGGCGCGCCACATATCGTAAGTTAGCTGGCCGATCTTGTCATAGGGATCCTCATACAGACCCATACTCTCTCCAAGCTGCTCGCTGTACAAACCCCATCCTTCGACAAATGCAGTGAAACTTAAATAGTTTCTAAAATTTGGAACATTCTCAAGCTCTTGTGCGAGCGCAATTTGATGGTGATGGCCTGGTACTGCTTCATGCACTGTTAAAACTGGAATTTCATATTTTGGTCTTGTTTCTGGTTTGTAAAGATTTGCGTAAAAATAACCTGGTCGACCTGCACTTGGTGCATTGTAGTAGGCAGTGGTAGTGAAGGGTGCTGATTCCATAGGGATAGGAATGACACCATATGGCGCTCTAGGCAACTTATGGAAGAGAGTTGGCATATACGCATCAATCTTCTTAGACATTGCTCTGTAGGCATCAAGAAGCTCTTCTCCTGTATCGTAATAAAATTGTGGATCTGTTCGCAGAAATTCTAAAAATGAACGAAAATCACCTTCCCAAGCAACGGATTTCATTACATCTTCCATTTCAGAGCGTATGCGTGCAACTTCTTGCAAACCAATCTCATGTATTTGATCTGGAGTCAGATCAGTCGTTGTGTGATATCTAGCTAGATACTCATACCATTCTCTGCCATTGGGTACTTCTTTAATGCCAATTCCTGCTCTTGACTGGGGTAGGTATTCTTCACGTAAGAAAGTAGCCAACTCTTGATACGCAGGGTTTAACTCCTCCAAAATGTATGTCCTAACCTCTGAAATTAACTCTTGAGCATTATCTGCACCTAAAACTTCTTCGCTGCCAAGAAACGCTCGTAAATACGGATGGGAATCAATATTGGCGCTCAGCAAAGATTCAATTTGCGATACAACACCTTCAGTTACCAAGCGTGGCTGTGTGTAGCCTTTTGATAATCCTTCACGATTGTTGATTAACGAGTTTTTGACGTTTTGAGTATAGCCCTTGACCCGCTCAAACCAGTTTAGATAATCGGACTCTGTAGCGAAGTTAAGTCGATTGGCATAATCGTAATAATCTTGAACGCCTCCCCTTTGATTAAGTCTCATGTAAAATGATGGATATTTTCGGCCCTCAAGACTTACTTCGTAATCCAATCGTATGAGTCTGTAATTGAGTTTATTTTCATCCGAAAGATTTTCAGGATTTATAGAATCTAGAACTGAAATAACATACTCTTCATAGTCTCTATTTTCATAGAAATCAAATTGTGAGTTACTTGAAACCTTATCATCAAATCGCTTGTCACCAAGCAAGCTAGCAAAATAAGGGTTTTTTTTCAGACCGTCTTCCCAATTTTCACTGAGAAATTTCTCAAATTTTATCTCATCGTCGCTTTGTTTTTCAGTGCTGAGATAGCTAAATGCTACATTAGATGCAATCCCTACAATTGCCGCAAGTAAAATAACGCTAATAAACTGTCCAAATTTCATAGTTAAAGATTACTACATATTTGGATAATTTGGACCGCCTCCGCCTTCGGGGGATACCCACTTAATATTCTGCGATGGTTCCTTAATGTCGCAAGTCTTGCAATGAATGCAATTTTGGGAATTGATTTGAAATCTTTTGACACCATTCTCCTCAACTATCTCATATACACCTGCAGGACAATACCGCTGCGCAGGCTCATCATAGAGCTCTAGGTTCTTTTCTATTGGTAAGTTAGCGTCTTTTAACACTAAATGACTCGGCTGATCTTCTTCGTGATAAGTGTTGGATAAAAAGACTGAGCTTAACTTATCAAAAGTAATTTCATTGTCGTATTTTGGATAATCAATTTTTTTAGTCTCCTTTGCTGGCAATAAACATTCATGGTCTGGGGTAGGGTGGTTGAGTGTAATCGGCATTTTGCCCCTAAAAATGAATTGGTCTATCACATTCATAGCAGCGCCAATCAAGCCGCCAAATTTATGAAAGAAGGGTCCAAAATTTCTAGATTTGTATAACTCCTCATGCAGCCATGACTTCTTAATCTTTTCATCTAAGGTTAAAGCTTCGCCTTGAATATTAGCCAGGATTACCTCAGCTGCATCAATTCCAGATTTCATGGCTGTATGGGTCCCTTTGATTTTTGAGAAGTTCAATGTTCCAGCATTATCACCCACCAAATAACCACCAGGAAAATTCATGCTTGGCAGACTTTGTAACCCCCCTTTAATTAAGGCTCTGGCTCCATAGGAAAGCCTCTTTCCGCCTTTTAAAAACTTTTTTATTCCTGGATGAGATTTCCATTTTTGGAATTCATCATAAGGACTTAAATGTGGGTTTTTATAATCAAGCGGCACAACAATTCCCAGTAAGATTTGATTGTTTTCTGCATGGTACATATATGAACCCCCTGGAGTGTCATTTGGTAACGGCCAACCGTTTGTATGAATAACAAGACCTTCTTGATGAAGGGAGGGTTCAACTTCCCAGATCTCTTTAAAACCTATACCGTAATGTTGTGGGTCTTTACCTTCGCTAAGGTTATATTTTTTAATTAATTCTTTGCCCAGGTGACCTCGACAACCTTCAGCAAAGACAGTTGCAACATTGGCTCTAATTTCCATCCCTGGCTGATAGGAATCTTTGTGCGAGCCATTAGCCGCTACACCCATATCACCTGTGATAATACCAGCCACTCTATCGCCTTCATAAATTATCTCAGCAGCCGGAAATCCAGGGAAAACATCAACACCCAATGTCTCTGCTTGCTCAGCCAGCCATCTGCATAAATTTGCTAAACTTATAATGTAATTACCGTGATTTTGCATTGTTGGCATCAAGAAAGAGGGTATGTCTACAGCCAGCTTGTCATTGATAAGAAATTTTAAAATATCTTTCTTAACTGCAACATTTACTGGGGCGCCTTTCTCTTTCCAATCTGGAATTAGCTCATCGAGAGCAGTTGTTTGAAAGACATTGCCAGAAAGTATATGTCCGCCTATTTCAGCACTTTTTTCAAGAAGGCAAATGCTTTTGTCTAAATTATTGTCTTTGAAGAGTTGAGCAAGCTTTATTGCAGTTGATAGTCCAGAGGGACCTCCGCCAACGATAACTACATCGTAATCCATTGATTCTCTTTCCATATTATTGACCCAAAGTATTTTATTTTTTATTAATTACTATATATTGATACCAACCCATTAAACAATGAAAATTCTTGTACCAATTAAGAGAGTTAACGATTATAACGTCAAAGTAAGACCGAACCAAAGCAATACCGACGTCGATCTCTCAAATGTAAAAATGGCAGTAAATCCATTCTGTGAAATTGCGATCGAAGAGGCTATTAGAATTAAAGAGGCTGGGAATGCAGAAGAGGTTGTTGTGGTCACTGTCGGTGATGATAAGCATCAAGAACAACTTAGAACGGCTTTAGCCCTAGGGGCTGATAGAGCGATACACGTTAAAACTGACTCTAATTTACAACCCCTAGACATTGCCAAGGCGCTCGTCAAAGTTTACGAACAAGAGTCACCAAATCTTATTCTTATGGGAAAACAAGGTATAGATGGCGATCATAACCAAACAGGCCAGATGCTAGCTGCTTTGTTAGGTCTACCACAGGCAACATTTGCTTCTAAGATTGAAGTTCAATCTGGAGCTGTTGAGGTTACCAGAGAAATTGATGGCGGACTAGAAACCTTAACTGCTGAATTGCCAGCAGTTGTTACAACTGATCTAAGATTAAATGAACCAAGATATGCTTCTTTACCTAATATTATGAAGGCAAAAAGAAAGCCAATTGATGAGCTTGAATTGTCTGCACTGGGAATTTCTCCCATGAATGGCGTAGAGCTGCTTGGAGTAGAATCTCCACCAGAACGTCAAGAGGGTATAAAGGTTGAATCTGTTGATCAGCTTATAGATAAATTAAGAAATGAGGCCAAGGTTATAAAATGAAAACATTAGTAATTGCTGAGCATGATAACCAAAATATAGTTTCTGCAACCTTAAGCACTATAAAGGCAGCTCAAGCCTTGAATCAGGAAGTTGACCTGCTGGTAGCCTGCAGTTCAGACACAGTCCTTGAAAATGCTGTAAAAATTGAGGGCATTTCAAAAGTTTTGGCCTTCAAAGAGGATAAATTTTCGAATGAAATAGCTGAAGATGTAGCTGATTGTGTTATTGAAGTTGCTGCGGATTATAACTACTTTTTAGCCAGCTCAAGCACAACTGGTAAAAATAATTTACCTAGATTCGCCGCTTTGCTGGACATCCAGCAAATTTCAGAAGTTATTGAGATTATTGATAACTCAACATTCAAAAAACCAATTTATGCTGGAGCCTGTATTGCAACTGTCAAAACACATCAAGATAAAAATATACTATCTATACGAACAACAGCTTTCGACAAGGTATCTGCTGAATCAGGTAATGCAGAAATAGTTTCGATGTCGACTCCATCATCTGCCTCAAAGAAAGCTAGATTCCTCAGAAATGAACTTACAGAATCTGATAGACCGGAATTAACCTCAGCTGATATTGTTATATCTGGCGGTCGAGGCATGCAGGATGCTGATAACTTCAAGTTGCTGGATGGAATTGCCAACAAGCTAAATGCAGCGGTTGGTGCATCTAGAGCGGCAGTAGACTCTGGTTTTGCACCAAATGACTACCAAGTTGGACAAACAGGAAAATCTGTTGCACCTAATCTCTATATTGCTGTTGGAATCTCAGGCGCAATCCAACACCTTGCTGGCATGAAAGATTCAAAAACTATAGTTGCCATTAATAAAGATGAGGAAGCACCTATTTTTAAGGTTGCCGATTATGGGTTGGTTGGTGACTTGTTTGAGATCTTGCCTGAGCTTGAATCTAAGCTTTAAATCAGAAAGCTTAAAATTAAAAAAATAATAGACAAAAAGAGGGTTAAGATTATGCCTAAAAGAGCTATGACTGTTTTAAATGGAGATTTTTGCAATAGCTCTTCTAAAGTTTTCTTTTGCCCAACTCCCAGCAATAGTGATAATAAATTGTTTAATATTCTCATTTTAGACTTATATTAAAACCATGATTAACGTAACTCCAAGTGCTCAAGACTATCTGGCAGAACTTATTGCTAAAAAAGACTTTGAATGCAGCATAAGAATATTCGTTTCTGATCCTGGCACTCCCAGAGCTGAAACCTGCTTAGCCTTTTGTAAGCCTGAAGAATCAAAACCAACAGATCATAAAATTAAATACAAAAAATTCTCTCTTTTTATTGAAGAAGTCAGTCTAAGTTATCTTGATGATGCAGAAGTGAATTACGACAAAGATAACTTTGGGGGTCAGCTTACTATTAAAGCCCCCAGCTCACGAATACCAAGAGTAGGTGAAGATGCTTCTTTAGAGGACAAGGTTAACTATGTCTTATACAGTGAAATTAATCCTCAGCTAGCGTCACATGGTGGCAATGTCCATCTGCATGAAATCACTAAAGACAACTATGTAGTCTTACAATTTGGAGGAGGCTGTCAGGGTTGTGGGATGGTAGATGTAACCCTCAAGGAAGGTATTGAGAAAACGCTGCTTGAGCAAGTTCCAGAAATTAAAGGCGTCAAAGACATCACTGATCACAGTGATAATGAAAATGCCTTCTATAAATAGCTAATCCTCTTCTTTAGGAAATTTATACACTCCAACTAAGATACCAATTTTTGGATGATCAAAGTAATGAAACTCGTCTAAGCTAATTCTCCTTTGCTCATCAAGCAAGTAGAGCTCTTTTGCTTCCGATTCATCTTCTTCAAACTGGACACTTCTTGACCTGTCAAAATTTTCACCCAATAAATCTCTAATGGTGTATTCAGACTTATTGATCAAACTGACTCTTTTGAGAGCATCTGGCCCCATTGCGCACTTAGCATGAATACGTGGATATCTAGATTGAAACACCTTAACTACGCATTGGTTTTCATCCTTAGACACCAATACAAATGGCATTTTTGTCTCAACCCCTAAAGGCTGATACCAAGATTTGTGATTATTTAAGGTCAGACCTTCAACTGCTGAAATTCTTCTCATTGTGCCATTTAATTCATGTTCTGAGGTATCAAGAATTCTGTAGAAGCTCGGAAGAGCAATCTCTTGTTCAGTCTCTTCATCAGATGTTGGTGTCGATAATATTTCTGGGATAATTTCTAGAAAATTAAAATCAAAAGTAATGGTATTTTCTTCCTCAATAACTTCAAGATTGATTTTAGGCTTGCTGTATTCTTCTAGAATTAATGCTTCCTCAACTAGTTGGAATCTTTCAGCAATCTCAAAGGTTTCATCACCCTGAATTTTTTCCCATATAATTGTTGCAACTTCCACCTTTACAACGCTCTCATCTTCGGCAAAAAGCATCGAACAAAAGGCTGAAAAAAAGGCTATTTTCTTGAAAAAGGAGTCCATAAAGTTTTTAATACAAAGTGTAAATTAATATATCATTTTTTGATTTACTAAATCTAATAAAATTATAGGAATGGAAGAGGGTAAAAATGGATTTAAATTTTTCTAAGGAAGATCAGGATTTTCAAAAGGAAGTAAGAGAATTTCTTGATAACGAATATCCAAAGCATATTAAAGCTAAGATCGATAACGGTGATGATCTCACCAGAGAGGAAATAGTAGAGTGGCATAAAGTAGTTGCTCAAAAAGGTTGGATGGGACATTCATGGCCTGTTGAACATGGAGGTACAGGCTGGGATGCTACAAAAAGATATATTTATCTTAGAGAATTAGCACTTGAAGGGTGCCCAATGTTTATACCTTTCGGCCTCCAAATGGTGGCCCCAGTAATTTGGACTTTCGGTTCAGAAGAACAAAAAGCAAAATTTTTACCCCGAATTCTCAACTTTGATGATTGGTGGTGCCAAGGATACTCTGAACCTGGTTCGGGTTCTGACTTGGCCTCTTTGAAGACCAAAGCTGTTAGAGAAGGTGATGAATATGTAATCAATGGCCAAAAAACATGGACTACATTAGGTCAACACGCAGACTGGATTTTCGTTTTAGTGAGAACTTCTGATACAGGAAAAAAACAAGAGGGCATCACATTTATCCTTGTTGATATGAAATCACCAGGTATTGAAGTAAAACCAATTATTACATTAGATGGGGACCATGAGGTAAATGAAGTCTGGTTTGATAACGTAAGAGTGCCAGCAGAAAATGTTGTAGGTGAAGAAGGTCAAGGTTGGACCTATGCAAAATTCCTGTTATTTCACGAAAGAAGTTCAATTGCTGGAGCCCCGCAAATGAGAAGAGGTGTCAAAGCGCTCACCAAAAGAGCTGAAAAAATCTATCATGATGAAAAACCGCTCTCAGAGGATCCTTTATTCCAAGCCAAAATTGCACAATTTCACCTTGATCTTGATGCTCTAGAAATGACTGAACTTAGAGGTTTATCTGCTGAAAGAGAGGGTAAAGGCCCAGGTCCTGAATCTTCACTATTAAAGATTAAAGGCACAGAGCTGCAACAAAGACTAACAACTCTAGCTCTTGAGACCACAGGACATGAAGCTCTGCCATTCGGTGGTCCATATGGCTTTAGCGATACAGAAGTGATGGCACCAAAAGCTGCACAGTCTGTCGCAGCTAAATATCTCAACTTTAGAAAAGTAACAATTTATGGTGGTACTAATGAGATTCAAAAAAATATCATTGCGAAGGCTGTATTGGGGCTATAAGGGGGAAGCATGAATCTAAATTACACAGAAGAACAAGAACTACTTAGAGACAGTATCTCTAAGTTCTGCAGTTCAGATTACAGTTTTGAAAAAAGAATGAAGGCTGTTAACTCTGCAGATGGTCATGATAAAGAACTTTGGAGAATGTTTGCCGAACTTGGTTGGTTGGCAGTGCCTTTTGCTGAAGAATATGGTGGTTTTGGTGGAGATGAGGCTGACCTGAGCGTAGTCTTTGAAGAATTTGGTAAGGCGATAGTTGTTGAACCTTATTTAGCCAATATAGTCCTTGCAGGTGGAGTTTTGAGAAGATCAGACTGGTCTGAAAACTCAGCATATATTGAAAGGCTAGTATCGGGTGAAACGCAAATATCACTAGCAAATTATGAAGCTCAAAAAGGGTATGTGTTAAGCAATATTGAGACTGAACTAAACTCAGATGGATTGCTAAACGGGACTAAGTCGACTGTCTTAAATGCACCCAATGCCGATCATTTTGTTGTCTTTGCTAAAAGTGGTGATAGTTATGCATTCTCACTGGTAGATAAAAATGCTGAAGGACTTAAGCTCACAAGCTATAAAACTTATGATGGTTTTACCTCCGGAGATATAGTCTTTACAAATTGCAAGCCCGTAGCAGTTTTTGAGCAAGGTAATGCTTTAAATGTGCTTGAAGAGGTAATCAGAGATGCTTTGATATGCATTTGTTCTGAAGCTATAGGAGCTATGGAAAAGTCTTATTTTCTTACTGTGGAGTACACCAAGCAAAGAGAGCAGTTTGGAAGTTCATTATCAAAATTCCAGGTGCTTCAACATAGAATGGTAGACATGTTCATGGAAACTGAATATGCCAAATCATTTTTGCTGAAAGTATTGGCCACAGATGATAAGGCTGAGAAAATTAAATTAACTTATGGTTTAAAAAACCAGGTTGCAAGAGCTGGTAAGCTTGTTGGCGAGGAAGCTGTGCAATTGCATGGTGGCATGGGTGTTACTGAAGAAATGTCAATTGGCCATTATTTGAAAAGACTGGTTTCTATTGCCAATATCTTCGGCAGTGCTGATTTTTACCTCAAACGGTATATAGATAGTTAAATTGGTTAAGAGATTCAACCCAGATAAACGTAGACGTCCAAAGGTCGATGACTACTTTGGCGACTGGAAATGGAGAGAAGCTCTGGCTGAAACCATGGTGCCGATTATCGGTAAACTTTATCGTAATGGCATCAGGATCTTGATGTATGGCCGTACTCTAGTTAACTGCTCTGCAATTGAAATCATGCAACTTCATAGATTTGTTAGAGAGGTAGAGAGGAATGAGATAAGTGAGGTGGAAACTTTCCCCGTACTTGAGCATATCTCAAAACTCAAACTAATGCCTTGCGAAATTGATCTCGGTGAATTGGTATCACACCTACTGGAAAACGATCAACTTGATCCAATAAAATACACAGAAAATATTCTATCTGAAAACACAAGAACCAAGAGATCTTACCCACTAAGACCCAAAGATGTAGTCTTATTTGGTTTTGGTAGAATTGGACGACTTTTAACTCGAATTTTAATCTCTGATACTGGCCCAGGAGCCGTTTGGCGCTTAAGAGCAGTTGTAGTTAGAAATACAGGTGATGAAGAGGATTTAATTAAACGTGCCAGCTTGCTAAGACACGACTCAGTGCACGGTGAGTTTCCCGGCACAATTAGAGTTAATAAAAAGAATAATTCCTTGATAGTCAATGGTAATGAGGTCTTTCTTATAGATAGCGGCAACCCCAGCAAGATTGACTACAAATCCTATGGCATCAAGAGAGCAACACTGATCGATAATACAGGTGCCTGGAGGGATGAAGATGGATTAAAGCAGCATCTCAAAAATCCATCCATAGAAAAGGTCATCCTAACTGCCCCTGGAAAAGCAAAAATCAAAAATATAGTCTTCGGGGTCAATGAGGACAGAGTCAAAGATGACGATAAACTTATTGCCGCAGCTTCCTGCACAACCAATGCCATTGTCCCTGTATTAAAGTTAGTTAATGATAATTTCAAAATCGTTAATGGACACATAGAGACGGTGCATGCTTACACTAATGACCAAAACCTTATTGATAATTACCATCCTTCAGATCGTAGAGGCAGAAGTGCAGCCTTAAATTTAGTGATTACTGATACGGGGGCAGCTAAAGCGGTATCTGAAATCTTGCCTGAAATGAAAGGCAAATTAACCGCTAACGCCATCAGAGTGCCTACACCTAATGTCAGTCTGGCCATAATGAATTTAACCTTGAAAAAAGGTGTCGGAGTTGATGAGCTTAATGATTGTTTTAGAAAAGCTGCTTTTCACTCAAACTTGAGACAAACACTGGACTATTCTAATGCGATTGACGCTGTTTCATCAGACTTTTATTCCAATGAATTTGCTGTTGTTTATGACTCCCAAGCAACAATTAGCAATTTTAATAATGTAACTATTTACTGTTGGTACGATAACGAGTATGGTTACTCCAGACAAGTTGTAAGGCTCTTGAAAAAAGTCCTAGGTGTTAATTTAACTAGATACCCAAAACAGCAATAAATGAAAAAAATTAAAGTCAAAGGGGGCCTCAATATACCTCTGCATGGCTCTGTAAATAACTTAACAAATTTAGAAGAAATAAAAACCAAATTTAGTGCTGTTTTGTCAGAGGATTATTTTGGCCTAAAGCCAAAAATCCTTGTTCGGGAAGGCGATGAGGTTGAGCAAGGGTCTCCGCTTATTGAAGACAAAACAAACCCAGGATTTTATGTCCGTGCCCCACAATCTGGAAAGGTTCACTCTGTAAACAGAGGTGACAAAAGAGCTTTGGTATCAATCATTATTGAATCAAACAAGGACACAACACCCAAACCTTACTCTACAAGCTCAAATTTAGCTCAAACCCTTGAGAATTCAGGGTTATGGGATAGTTTCAGAGAGCGTCCTTTTAACCGTGTTCCAGCCCTCAATACTTCTGCAGATAATATTTTTGTTAATGCTTGTAAACAAGACTCCTTAGTCATAGATCCTGCCATTGTCATCGAGCAAGAAAAAGAGTTTTTTGCTGCTGGCCTTAAACAAATAAAGCAATTGGCGCAAAAGAATTGTTATGTGGTTTCAAACACTGACCTTGCTACAGTAGAAGAAAGTATTGAATTTATAACCATTGAAGATGGCAAACAATCAGGTAATGTGTCGCTACACATTCAATCCATAAGGCCACTCAGAAAAAGTGAGAGAACTTGGACAATTGACTGGCAAGATATTATAAGAATCGGAAAATTGTTTACAAATCAATCATTATGTTTCGATAGATATGTCAGCATTACTGGACCCAACTGCAATGAGCCAAAGGTGCTTTTAACTGGTGCTGGGGCTAGTATGGAGGAACTAACAGCCGGTATAGCAAAAGAGCCAGTCAGACGAATATCTGGTAGTGCAATTTATGGTTTCTATGGCGATAGTTATACCGACTTCTTAAGCAGATATGCCAATCAGGTTACTCTTATATCAGATGAACCTAAGGCTACCTTTTTTAATTGGTTAAAGCCAGGTAGCAAAGATCACTCCAATTCAAATGTGTTTTTATCAAGCATCTTTAAACCAAAGATGTATAACTTTGATACCAATACCAATGGTGGCTACAGAGCAATTGTACCTATTGGGGTATTTGATGAAATCAATCCCTATGACATCGACCCAACTTTATTTCTAAAGTCCTTAGCGATTGGCGACTTGGTGGCTTTAAGAGAATTAGGAATATTTGATTTAATAAGTGAAGATATGGCTATCTTTTCCTATGTTTGTCCTAGCAAATATGACTATGTGGCCTTATTTAATTCTTGTATGGAAGAAATCTGGAAAGAGGAAAATTCATGAAATTTTTAGAAAATTTCTTTGATAAAAACAGGCCCCCCAAAGATAGGTGGTATTTCTACTTGTACGAGGTGGTCCAGAACTTCTTTTTTTCCTCCAAAGTAGCAACAACTGGCAGAACACACATAAGAGATCGACTTGATGTTCAGAGAGTGATGGTAGTGGTTTGGCTTGCAACCTTCCCAGCTATGTTCTGGGGCATGTATAACATGGGTTACTTTGGGCTTGATTACATGGCTAAAGGTGGTTTTACATCAACAGGAGATTGGCACAACTGGCTGGTGCAATTAGCTGGCACAGATGTGAATAATCACTTTCATAGATTCTGGTTTGGTTTGGTATATTTTGTCCCTATTTACTTAACGGTCTTCATCGTTGGTATAGCTTGCGAGGCTATTTTTGCCACTATCAGAAGGCACGAAATCAACGAGGGTGCTTTTGTATCTACTGTTTTATTTTCATTAAGTTGTCCGCCAGATATTCCCTTATGGCAAGCAGCGACCGGCATAGCTTTTGGTATCGTTGTTGGTAAAGAATTTTTTGGGGGCACTGGGAAAAATTTCCTAAACCCAGCCTTAACTGGACGGGCCTTTATTTATTTTGCATATCCAAGTGAATTGTCTGGCGATATGGTTTGGGTAGCATCTCTTGCAGATAATGGAGCTATAGATGGTTATTCAGGAGCAACTGCCCTAGGAATTGGCGCACTTGAAGGCATCGCTGGTATGCAAGCAAACTTTACTTGGGGTGAAACTTTCTTTGGTCAAATTCCTGGCTCAATTGGTGAAACCTCAACCTTCTTAATACTATTGGCAGGGGCTTATATGGTCTACGCTAAGATAGCCTCCTGGAGAATAATTTTCGCCACACTTATTGGTATGTTCTTAATGAGCAGTCTATTAAATTTTGTAGGCTCCGAAACCAACCCAATGTTTAGTGTGCCATGGTATTGGCACTTAACCATTGGTAGTTTTGCTTTTGGTTTGGTCTTCATGGCTACAGAACCAGTCACTGCCGCTTCAACCAATATGGGTAGATGGATATATGGATTTGCTATTGGCGTGTTAGTAATTTTAATTAGAGTCGTTAATCCAGCATTTCCAGAGGGTATGATGTTGGCAATTTTGTTCGCTAACCTGTTAGCACCTGCAATTGATTTCTGCGTTACCTCGTATAATACCGGTAAAAGAATGGAGAGATACAACTCATGAAAAATCTTCTTATTCCCTTAATTGCCTGTATTGCTTGTGCAGTTGTGGTTTCTATTACCGCCGTATCTGTTAGAGCAGAACAAAACCTTAATGTAGAAAATGAGAAGAAAGCTAAAATTCTAGCTGCAGCTGGCATAGTTACTGAGAATATTGATCTAGAGTTTGGCAAAATAGAAACACTCTATGTTGATTTCAATAGTGGCGAATTCGTACAAGTAGATGATAAATACGACCACATTAAAGCAGCAAACAGCATAGCGACATCAAAACTTGTTCCAAAGGAAAAAGATATTGCCATCTTAAAAAGACAAGAAAATATAGGGCCAATCTATCTGTGGAAGAATGCAAATAATACAATTGAAAAAGTAGTGCTGCCCATTAGAGGTTATGGTTTATGGGGCACGCTCTATGGTTATTTGTCTTTAGGTCCAGATCTTAACACTGTACAGGGTATAGAATATTATGAGCACAAAGAAACACCAGGCCTTGGTGGAGAAGTTGATAACCCTGCTTGGAAGAGCATTTGGCAAGGCAAGAAGGTGTTTACTGATTCTGGTGAAGTTAACTTAAAAGTGGTTAAAGGTGCTTCTAAAACTGAGTATGAAATTGATGGTATTTCTGGAGCAACTTTAACAAGTAATGGTGTAACAAATATGATCCAATATTGGCTTGGCGAAGAAGCATATGGACCAGTCATAGAAAATTTAAAGGGGGCAAATTCATGAAGGCTATATCCTTTAAAGAAACTAAAAAATTACTTTTTGATCCGATTGTAGAAAACAATCCTATTGCTCTACAGATATTGGGAATTTGTTCAGCTCTGGCTGTTACCGTGAAAATGGATGTCACATTAATTATGTGTATTGCTCTGACATCAGTTGTAACCCTCTCTAACTTCTTTATTTCCCTAATAAGGACGTATATCCCTGACAACATCAGAATTATCGTCCAAATGACCATTATTTCGTCCCTGGTCATTATTGTTGATGAACTGCTTAAAGCTTACGCTTATGAAGCCAGCAAACAGCTTTCAGTCTTTGTTGGATTGATTATCACTAACTGTATTGTAATGGGTAGAGCAGAAGCTTACGCCATGAAAAATCCCCCTTTAAGAAGTGCTCTAGATGGTTTTGGTAATGGTTTGGGTTATAGCTTTGTCTTACTAGTAGTTGCAACCATCCGAGAAGTATTTGGTAGCGGGACATTTTTTGGTGTTCAGGTGATGCCAGATAGTTATCCAGTAAATAACTTCTTACTATTACCACCAAGCTCATTCATCATTATTGGCATCATGATTTGGGTAATAAGAACCTTTAGCACCAGCCAAGTTGAGGAAAATGAAAACCCACTCAAAGCCCATACTTTCAAACCATTGACTGTAAAAAAGGAGGTTGTAAATGGCTGATTTACTCAATCTTTTTGTTAAGACAGTTTTCATTGAAAATATAGCTTTGTCCTTATTTTTGGGAATGTGTACTTTCTTTGCTATCTCTAAGCAAGTGAAGGCGGCCTTTGGCTTGGGCATCGCTGTGATTGTGGTCCTGACATTAACGGTGCCTCTCAACAACATTATTTATAACTATGTGCTCAAAGAAGGGGCTTTATCTTGGGCAGGATTGACAGATACCAACCTAGAGTTTGTTGGTTTGATTACCTATATTGGAGTTATTGCAGCTGCAGTCCAAGTGCTAGAAATGTTTTTGGATCGCTTTGTGCCAGCCCTGTATAACGCTCTCGGAATATTTTTACCACTTATTACAGTAAACTGCGCTATTTTGGGGGCTTCATTGTTCATGATTGAAAAAAATTACAACTTCACTGAAAGTGTGGTTTATGGTTTTGGTGCTGGCTTTGGTTGGGCTTTGGCAATAGTGCTTTTAGCTGGGATTAGAGAAAAACTAAAATACAGTGACATTCCCGAAGGGTTAAGAGGGTTAGGTATAACTTTTGTCATAGTTGGTTTAATGAGTTTCGGATTTATGTCCTTCGGAGGGATACTGCTCTAATGGATCTATATCTTGGCATTATAGCTTTCACTATGATCGTCTCACTCTTGGTGGGTTTTGTTATGTTTGCCAGATCACAGTTAGTAGCAAGTGGCGATGTCACCATAGAAATTAATGGCGATCCTGATAAAAGCATCACAGTGCCAACAGGTGGCAAATTATTATCAACACTAGCCGCTAAGAATATATACTTGGCTTCTGCTTGTGGCGGTGGCGGCACCTGCGCTGAATGCAAATGCCAAGTTACAGCTGGTGGTGGTTCAATATTACCAACAGAACAATCGCACTTTAACTACAAGCAACAAAATGATAATTGGCGTTTGTCCTGCCAAGTTGCCGTCAAAAGTGATATGAAAATCCAAATTCCTGATGAGGTTTTTGGCGTTAAAGAATGGGAATGTGAAGTCGTTTCCAACGACAATGTTGCTACCTTCATTAAAGAGCTTGTTTTAAAGCTACCTGAAGGCGAAAACGTTAAGTTTAGAGCAGGTGGTTATGTGCAACTTGAAGCTCCTGCTTATGAAGCCATCAATTACAAAGATTTTGATATTGCTAAGGAATATCATGACGATTGGGACCGATTCAATATTTGGGATAACGTTGCTACCAATCCAGAACCAATCATTAGAGCATACTCAATGGCCAATTTCCCATTGGAAGAGGGTGTTTTAAAATTCAATATTAGAGTGGCATCGCCTCCGCCTGGGACTGACTTCCCGCCGGGAATTATGTCATCTTATGTCTTTAGCCTAAAACCAGGCGATAAGGTCAAAGTTTTTGGCCCATTTGGTGAATTCTTTGCCCGAGAGACCGATAACGAAATGGTCTTTATTGGTGGTGGTGCAGGAATGGCGCCAATGCGCTCCCACATCTTTGATCAGCTTATAAGATTAAATTCCAACAGAAAAATTTCTTACTGGTATGGTGCGAGAAGCCTAAAGGAAATTTTCTATCAAGATGAATTTGAAAAACTGGCCGCCGAGCATGAAAACTTCTCTTTTCATATTGCTTTATCCGATGCCTTACCTGAGGATAATTGGCAAGGTTTAACAGGCTTTATCCATCAAGTAACTCAAGATGAATACCTAGGGAAACACGAAGCACCAGAAGACTGTGAATACTATCTGTGTGGCCCACCTATGATGAACTCGAGTTGCATCAAAATGCTCACCGATCTAGGGGTCGAACCAGAAAACATTATGCTTGATGATTTTGGTGGTTAGAAGTCTTTCTTTATTCCTAATATTTTTACTTACAGCCTGTACAAACGAGACCGTTAAAAATATTACAGGCACAATTTATGGCACAACCTACTCTGTTAAATACACAGAAAACCTAGATCCAAATGACATTCAAGACCTAATTACCAAGGAGTTGAATCGTTTGGACCTGATCTTTTCAACCTACAAACCAGATACTGAAATACAAAGGTACAATGCAAACCCCAACGTGGAAGGTTGGTCGCGCGATTTTGAAAATGTTTATAACTTGGCTTTTATTATTGCTGCCCAAAGCAAGGGCGCATTCAACCCAGTTTCAGATGAGGGGCTTGATTATTCAGGCATCGCTAAGGGCTATGCAGTGGATAAGGTTACTGAATTATTGGAGAAAAATAACATTGCAAACTACTTTGTTGAAATTGGGGGAGAAATCAGTGCAAAGGGGTCAAAATACAGCCAAGCATGGGTGTTTGGAGTAGAAATGCCCTCTGAAGGAGAAAACGGCGCTTATATGGCCTTTGAAGTCCCTGAAAACGGTATTTCAGTGGCAACTTCTGGTGAATATCGTGAACCCGGTCATATTTGGGGCGATGGACCAAGAGATATCGTCTCTGTAACTGTGGCCGATAAGGATACGGCTAGCGCCGATGCATGGGCGACGGCAATGTATGTTGCTGGAGTGGAAGAGGGCATGACAATGGCAGAAGCCAATGATTTAGCAGTATTTTTTATCCTCCCTGATGGGAGCTCGAAGCAATCAAGTAATTGGGGTAAGATATTCCCATGACCAACGCCATTCTAGCCATCATCGTTGTAGCACTGTCCATTGCTGGTATGGGAATTGGTCTAATCCTAAAAAATAAACCCTTAAGTCCCAGCTGTGGTGGGGTTTATCTTTCAAAAGGCCAAACCTGCCAAGTCTGCGGTAAAGTTAAAGACTAA